>NZ_CP047945.1:320652-641304 GCF_014279795.1 Synechococcus sp. PROS-7-1 | reverse complement strand
GAAAACGCGGCTGCACTGGCCGACCATCTGGCCGACCACCCCCAGGTGGAATGGACTCGCTATCCCCATCGCTCTGACCATCCCCAGCAAGCTGTAGCCCTTAGACAGATGCACGGCGGTGGAGCCATTGTGACCATCGGTCTAGAGACCAGCCGAGAACAGGCCTATGCGGTGTGCAAGGCACTGCGCTGGTTCACCATGGCGGAAAGCTTGGGGGGCGTGGAGAGCTTGATCTGCCACCCCGCCACCATGACCCACGCCGCTGTGTCCCCTGAAGTCAAGAGCAAGCTGGGCATCACCGATGGGTTGATCCGTCTGTCAGTTGGCTGTGAAGACGTCGCCGACCTGATCTCGGATCTCGATCAGGCCTTAGCGACGCTGTGATGAGTCCGCGCAACCTGCTGGAGGATCCCTGTTGGCAGGGGCACGATCTTGGCCATCCCCTGCCGGATGCCACCCATGCGGTTTCGGTCGCGCTGCCACGCTGGAGCGACGTGATCGCCTACGAGGAAAACGAACCCTCGTGCCGTGCGGCGCTTCGCGCGGTTTACCCACGCTTCGGACTGCATCCGCTGGTCAGGGAACTGGCGGATCTGGCACTGAAGGAGTCTGGATTGGCGCCGTCAACTGGATACAGCTGTTGGCCCTATCCCACTGAAGCCGCGGCCGAAGCAGCCGGGAACCATTGCCAGCGACAGGCCCTGGACGGCTTCAGCGCAATCCGAACGGTACGGGGTTTGCCCTGCCTGGTCGCTGACCCGATCAGGACGATGGCCGCGAAGGCCTTCTGGCAACACACGGGCCTGGGTGCATCGTCGCGCCTGGCGGCCATCGCCCTGGGCAAGGAGGCGTCGCCTGATACGGCGATTGCCAAGTCAGCCCTGAGCACGGTGATCCAACGCCTGGCTGGGATCTATGGCTGCGCTGAGGACGCCATCAGCCTGCATCCCTCCGGGATGGCTGCACTGCACTCAGCGCTTCAACGCATCGCCGTCCTCCATCCCGGGCGGCCGGTGCTGCAGATCGGCTTTCCCTATGTGGATGTGCTGAAGCTGCCTCAGGTGGTCTTCAGCGGAGCGGAGCTGCTCCTCGACGACACACCCGCACAAGTGCAGACGGCCTTGGATCGTCTCCAACCGGGAGCCATCGTGGTGGAACTGCCGAGCAACCCCTTGCTTCGCTGCGTGAATCTGCCCGAAATTGCAGCGCTGGCGCACGAACGGGGGATCCCGGTGATCGCCGATGACACGATCGGCTCCGGACTCAACATCAACGCGCTGCCCCACGCGGATTTGGTGTTCAGCTCCCTCACCAAAAGCTTTGCCGGACGCGGCGATGTGATGGCAGGGAGCCTGGTGATTAGTCCTTTTTCCCCCTGGTGGGAGACCTGGGCCCGGAGCACGGCATCACCTCAGGCCGTTGCGGATCTCGCAGACGCCGACGCCATCGCCCTGGAACAGGGCAGCTGCGATGTGGCCGAGCGTGTTGCCAAGCTCAATGCCAACACCCAGTCACTGGCGATCAGGCTTCAGGAGCATCCCGCCGTCGCCCAGGTGTTCCATCCGGGACGCTGCGAGCGGTTCAACAGGCTTCGCCGTTCCGATGGAGGCCATGGTTGCCTGCTGTCGTTCGCGCTAAAAGCAGGAGCTGAGAAGGCAGCACGGGTCTACGACGCCCTGCAGGTGTGCAAGGGCCCCAGTCTCGGCACCGCATTCACCCTGGTCTGTCCCTATGTGCTGCTGGCCCATTACGGGGAATTGCCCTGGGCCGAAACCTGTGGGGTTCCCTCACACCTGCTGCGGGTCTCCGTGGGACTGGAAGATCACGACCAACTTTGGAGCCGTTTTGATCGGGCCCTTTCGGCCTGACCTGAAGATCCTCTTAACACCAGCATTCCTGACGGGATGAGCTCTTTAAAATCGGTGGACTAGAAACGCCTTCACCGACATGTCACGCGTTTACGCCGACAACAGCCAGGCCATCGGCAACACACCGCTGGTGCGTCTCAACCACGTCACCAAAGGCTGCAAAGCCACCGTGCTCGCCAAGGTTGAGGGTCGCAACCCTGCCTACAGCGTGAAGTGCCGCATCGGCGCCAACATGATCTGGGACGCCGAAAAGCGAGGGGATCTCACCGAAGGCAAGGTGATCGTTGAACCCACCTCCGGCAACACCGGCATTGCCCTGGCCTTCACCGCCGCAGCTCGCGGCTACAAGCTCGTGCTCACAATGCCCGAGTCGATGTCCATCGAGCGTCGCCGTGTAATGGCCGTGCTCGGCGCTGAGATTGTGCTCACCGAGGCCGCCAAAGGCATGCCCGGTGCCATTGCCAAGGCCAAGGAGATCGCCTCTAGCGATCCCGCCAAATATTTCATGCCTGGGCAGTTCGAGAATCCCGCCAACCCTGAAATCCACTTCAAAACCACAGGGCCTGAGATCTGGAACGACTGCGACGGTGCCATTGACGTGCTGGTGGCCGGCGTTGGCACCGGCGGCACGATCACCGGCGTGTCCCGTTACATCAAGAACGAGGCCGGCAAGGCGATCGAGTCTGTGGCAGTAGAGCCCAGCCACAGCCCCGTGATCACCCAGACCCTCAATGGTGAGGAGATCAAGCCTGGTCCTCACAAGATCCAGGGCATTGGTGCTGGCTTCATCCCCAAGAACCTCGATCTTTCCGTGGTCGACAAGGTTGAGCAGGTGACCAATGAGGAGTCCATTGCCATGGCTCAGCGCCTCGCCAAGGAGGAGGGCCTGCTGGTGGGAATCTCCTGCGGTGCAGCTGCGGCTGCTGCCATCCGGCTGGCGCAACAGGATGCCTACGCCGGCAAAACCATTGTGGTGGTGCTGCCCGACCTGGCCGAGCGTTATCTGTCGTCCGTGATGTTCGCGGATGTGCCCACCGGCATCATCGAACAGCCTGTCGCTGTCTGATCGAACCCGTCACCGGGGGCGGGCATCCATGAGGACCGCTCCCGGTGCAATCCACATCGCATCCCCGTAGGAATAAAACCGATAGTCGCTTGCCATCGCGAGCTCATACAGATCCAGCAGCCGCTCTCTCCCAATCAGGGCACTCACTAGAAGGAGCAGGGAGCTTTTGGGGAGGTGGAAGTTGGTCAGTAATCCATCCACCACCATGAATCGGTAACCGGGCTGGATGACCAGGTCCACTGGCCCTTTGAGCGGTTGCAATTGCCCACCGCCGGCTGCAGCAGCCCCTTCCAGAGCCCGCACACTCGTGGTTCCCACTGCGATCACCCGCCCCCCGCGTTGGCGGCAGGCCTGCACAGCAGCCACAAGCTCCGAGGACACCTCCACCCATTCGCTGTGCAGGCTGAGTTCCCGCAGATCCTCGGTTTCCACAGGCCGGAAGGTCCCCAGTCCCACGTGAAGGGTCACGCTGGACATCTGCACGCCACGCTCGCGGATCGCCTGCAGAAGGTCATCACTGAGATGCAGCCCAGCGGTTGGTGCAGCTACTGCACCGGGGCGTGATGCATAGCGCGTCTGATACCGCTCCTGATCCGAGTCGTCGTGGCAGGTGATGTAGGGCGGAAGCGGAACTTCTCCGTAACGCTGCAGCAAGGCCTCGATCGCGATGGCGTCAGCAAAGGCCGGCGGGAACTGCACAATGCGTCCGCCGCTGGCTGGATCGCTCGCCAGCACCTGCAGGGGCAGCGGATCCTGTTCAAGGGCCTCGAGCCAAACCTGATCACCAGGCCGCAATTTCTTGCCAGGGCGTGCCAGACACAACCAACGTCCCTCTCCCCTCGGCTCCAGCACCAGCAATTCCCCCAGACCGCCACCGGAACGCCTCACCCGCAAGCGGGCCTGCAGCACCCGGGTGTCATTCACCACCAACAGATCACCGCTGCGGAGTTCGTTCTGCCAGTCCCACACCGTCCCATGCCGCCCCTGCAGGGAGGACGCCTCCAGAGGCGGAACCATCAGCAGTTTTGCAGCATGGCGCGGCTCAACCGGCCTCTGAGCGATCCGAGCTTCAGGAAGCTCATAGTCGTAGGCACTCAGCTGAAGATCCCTGGGATCAGCCACACTCTGTTTTGATCATTCGTCCATCGTGCCTGAGGGTCAGGACGACGCCCCGGACGACGGCTTCGGAATGAAATAGCGAACGATCGAAAACACCCGGCTGTGATCGTTGGACAGTGCCGCGAACAGGTTGCGGGCCCTCTGGTTCAGCAACATGGCGTCCAGTCGGTCGCGCGGGATGGCCACCGGCATCACCACCGTGGTGATGCAATCCGGTTGCGATTGCTCCGTTTCCATCACGAAATCGCAAAACGGATCGAGAAGGGAACTGTATGGACTCTCCAGGAGAACCAGGTCCAAGGCTCCGGTCTCACGCCCGGCGTAGCGATCCCAGGCTGCACTGATCGGACCGGCCTGCTCAGGGTTCGCCAGCACGACCACGGCCGTGACCGAATCAGCAAAGGAGCAGGCGTAGCGCACAGCTTCAAATGATGGGCGGCTCAGCGCTGCCATCCAGACGATGGCGTGGTGGCCGAGGGGAGGATCCCTGGGGATCACCTGGAGTGGGCTCATGGCCTCGTCCGGTGCGATGGCCTCATACACCTCCCGGTAACGGCGGCGGATTCCTGCCAGACCCCACACCAGCAAGGGGATGGCAATCACCACCGTCCAGGCGCCCTCGTCGAATTTGCTCACCACGATCACCAGCAGCACCACGAAGGTGGTGAATGAACCCAAGGCGTTCATCGCCATGCGTCCCTGCCACCCCTCACCACGCAGCCGCCACCAACGGCGCACGAGCCCGAGCTGCGAGAGGGTGAAAGCACTGAACACCCCAAGGGCGTAAAGATTCACCGCAACCGTGGTGTCGCCACGACAAACCAGGATGATCGCTGCGGTGATGCCCAGCAGCACACCGATTCCGTTCTGATAAACCAGGCGGTCGCCCTGCCAGCTCATCTGCAAAGGCAAGCAGCGATCCTCCGCCAACATGGCTGCAAGCCGCGGGAATCCGGCAAACGCCGTGTTGGCCGCCAGCACAAGAATCAGCAGTGTGGCGATCTGAAGCACCCAAAACAGAACACTGCCAGAACCGAACACGCGCTGACCGATCTGGGCCAGAACGGTGACGTCGGGATTGGGAGCGATCCCGTACATGAACCCCATCCCACTCACCGCAAAAAACATGGCGGAGAGCAGAAGGCCCATCACCAGAAGCGTCTTGCGAGCATTCTGCGCAGCTGGCTCCCGGAACACCTTCACGCCGTTGGCGATGGCTTCGATACCGGTCATCGCTGAACATCCCGAACTGAAGGCCCGCAGAATCAGAAACAAGCCGATGGGCTCCAGCCCGGCCGTGAGTGGGGGAGCATCGGGCGTCCAGCCATGGTGAAAGGTGAGATCCTTCAGGCCACCGATGGTGAGCAGGGCGATCATCACCACAAACACATAAGTGGGAACCGCAAACACCCGGCCCGCCTCTTTCACGCCGCGCAGATTGGCCCAGCCCACCAGCACCAGCAGAACCAAGGCAATCGGCACTTCGTAAGGCAGAAGGCTGGGAGCGAGGGACGACAGCGCCTGGGTTCCAGCCATCAAGCTCACGGCCGCCGTGAGGGTGTAATCGATCAGCAGCGCGGCGGCGGCCACCAATCCCACATTGCGGCCCAGGTTGTCCCGCGCCACCACATAGGATCCACCGCCATTGGGATAGGCCGCAATGGCCTGTCGGTATGACAGCACCACAATGGCGATCAGAGCAATGATCGCCAGGGTGATTGGGACCGACAGGCGCAGAGCTGCACTACCGCCGAGGATCAGGATGCCGAGCGCTGCTTCTGTGGCATAGGCCACCGACGACAACGCATCCGACGAAAGAATTGGTAGTGCCTGAATGCGCGGCAGTCGCTCGTCATCACCACTCGAACGCGGCAAAGGGCGACCGATCAAACGAGAAAAAATTGAAACGGACACGTGTCCAGCCAATCCATTTCAAGAGTGGCAAAACTCTTCAATTCAGACCGCTAGCGCTCTTGAACAGAATCGGGAGCCAGCCTCAGAGAGCCAGGCTTTCAGGACGCGTCTCGATCAGCTCAGCTAAATCCTTGAGGAATGCAGCTCCATCAGCGCCGTAGATCACCCGGTGATCCGCTGTGAGGTTCACCTGCATCTGCCGCTTCACCGCGATCGAACCGTCTTTTCCGGCTACCACCGTTGGCCTAGAGGCAGCGACCGCAAGGATCGCACCGGTGCCGGGAGGAAGAATGGCATCAAAGCGATCCACACCGAACATCCCAAGGTTCGAGAGGGTGAACGTTCCGGTGCTGTATTCCTCGGGCTGCAGCTGCTTGCTGCGGGACCGTTTCACCAAATCACCCCACTGACGGGAGAGTTCATAAAGGTCGGTGCGGTCGGCCTGACGCAGCACGGGCGTGATCAACCCACCGTCTTCCATGGCCACGGCCACCGCCACATTCACATCCGCGGGGTAGGCCATCCCTGCCTGGGTTGTGGCGGCGTTGACCTGGGGATGGCGCGCCAGTGTGACGGCCACCGCCTTGGCCAGAAGGGCTGTCATCGTCACACCCTTGGGTTTGACCTGCTTGTAAAAAGCGTCGAGCTTGTCGGTGGTGATGGTGTAACCCACACGGAAGCTGGGCACAGCCAGGCTGGCCTCCATGTTGCGGTTCACCGCAGCCTGCAGGGTGTTGAAGGGCACCGTCTCCCCGGGGCGCCCGAAGCTGTTTCCAGCGGGAGCACTTGGTGAGGCGGGAATGGCGCCACCGGAAGACGCTGCGGGTGCCGTGCCTTCACCCACCTGGGGAACGGACACGGGCCGGCCGGCGGCCCGCTCAACGTCCTCCGCTTGGATGCGACCGTTGGGGCCACTTCCTCGCACAAAAGACAAATCCACACCCATCTGGGCGGCGAGTTTCTTGGCACGCGGACTGACGATCAGGCGCCCGGTCCCTGTCGGTGCTGGTGCGGGCGTTGCTGCGGGGGCCGGCGTCGCTGCGGGGGCCGGCGGGGCCTGGGGAGTCGGAGCTGGAGCGGGCGCCGGTGGTGCCGCTTTCGGGGGTGCACTGGACGGAGCCGCCACAGCACCAGACGGTGCCTTGGCTTGCGCCTCCGCAATTTCCGCCTCTGATTCCACAATCAGTCCAATGGTTTCCCCCACCGGTGCCGTGCTGCCGGCAGGCATCAGCACAGCGGCCAGAAACCCTTCGTTGAACGACTCCACATCCATATCGGCCTTGTCCGACTCAACGACGAGAACGGACTCACCCCGAGCGACCCTTTCACCTGGCTTCTTGAGCCACTCCACGATCTTGCCCTCCGTCATGGTGGAGCTGAGGGCAGGCATGAAGATGTCGTGGGTCGCCAAAGCCGTCTCCGGATGGACTAAGTAGAGGGGGATTTTACGGGCCAGCAGACCGCGGCCCGTTGACGGGATCAACCCTGCTCAATCGACTCGATCACCCCGTCGCGCACGACAACAGCCACCTGCATCTTGTTAACGAGGTTGTCTCCCACCTGCACATCGCAGAAGCTTTCCAGCTGGCCTTGCTCCACGATCTGTTCCATCTCGAGCTCACGCACCTGAGCCTGCTGCTGCAGCAGGTTGCGCTTCTGCTCCTCAAGCTCGGCGCGCTTGGCCGCCACTTGCTGTTGCACCTGAGCCACCTGCTCCTGAACTCGGGGGTCCAGAGGATTGGCGCTTTGACGGCGCACATCATCAACCACCTGCTGGCCCTCCTGCTCCAGCTGAGCCAGCTGCTGGTCGGTGGTGGCGATCGCCGTGCTCAATTCGCGTTCGGCCTCCTCCTTCCAAGCCGGTGTAACCACAGCACGGACGGTGATGGAGCGCTTGATCGACAGGGTGATGCCGTCGGACATGGGAGCCAGGAAGAAGCGCCAAGCGTCTCAGCCCAACGGCCGATGGTCAAGCCAAGTAACCGACCCAGCGCTCAGCGCCCATACAGCGCTTCAATCGCCTCGGAATCCCGCTCAGAGATCCGATCGCGCCGCTGTTTCAGCGTTTGCGTCAGCAATCCGTTGTCGATCGAGAACGGATCCACCAGTGCCACACCCACAAGGCGCTCATCCCCTCGAGCGCCCACCCGTTCACTCAGCAGACGGTTGAGCTCTCCGCGAAGCAGCCGCCTCAAGCCTGGATCTCCTGGAGACCCGCCCAAATCCTCACCAGGGTCAGCGATCTGATCAAGGGCCCAGGCACGCATCGCCTCGAGACGGGGCACGACTAGCGCCCCCAGCTGACGTTCGTCCTGTCCCACCAGCATCACCTGCTCGATCAAGGGACTGGCCACCAGGGTTTCCTCGAGGGGGCCCGGCTCGATGTTCTCGCCGCTGCTGAGAACAATCGTGTCCTTGGCACGGCCGGTGAGTACCACCGATCCATCCGGGAGCAGCAGACCCAGGTCACCGGTGTCGAACCAACCTTCAGCATCCAGCACCTTGGCTGTGGCCTCGGGTTTGCCGAGATAGCCCCCCATCACCTGCGGCCCTCGCACCTGCACGACCCCCCGCTGGCGATAGCCGAGAGGCCGCCGGGTTTCGGCATCAACGATTCGGAACTCCGTTTCAGGCATGGGCAGCCCGGAGCTGCCTCGGATGTTGCGCCAAGGTCGCCGGCAACTCACCACCGGGCTGGTTTCCGTGAGGCCGTACCCCACAAGCAGTTCAATGCCCACCGCTTCGAAGAAGGAATCCACGTGGGGAGCGATGGCACCGCCCCCATTGATTGGGAAGCGCAGGGAGCCACCACTGAGCTGAAGTCGCACCTTGGGCCAGATCAGTCGGGAGGCCAGAGCATGGGCCGGCCAGCGGCTGGAGGCCTCAGCAGCAGCGATGACACGATCCCGCTTGCGCACGGGGTCCAGCATCAGATTGCGACTGCGGCGACGTGCCAGGGCATAGGCGGCACTGTTGGCCAGTGCTGCTTTCAGGAGCCGCTGGCGCGCAGGAGGGAACGTTTTCAAGACATCGTCAAAACCGGCCTGAACGGCCTCCCAGAGCCGAGGCACCGTGACCATCACCACAGGTCGAACCCGGGGCAAATCCCGTTTGAGCTGCTTGATCGTGGTGTAACTCTGCGAGCAAGCGCAGGAGAAGAAGTAGTACTCGGCGCTGCGTTCATACGCATGCCAGATCGGCAGCACGCTCAGCACTGGATCACCTGCTTCGGGGCGAGCGACACAGGCCAGGCTGCGCATCTGGTGGAGCAAGTTGGCATGACTGAGGGGCACACCCTTGGGTCGCCCGGTGGTGCCGCTCGTGTAGAGGAGCGTGGCGGTGGTGCTGGTCGCGGAAGCGCGGTCCCTCCCGAGCAGTGGGTCCGGTGCCGACGCCAACGCGCCAAGTGCCAAGAAGGCATCAAAGGAGATGGCCCCATCCGGGGCTTCTCCCTCCAGAACCAGCACAAAGCGCAGTTGCTCTCGCCCTGACGCAGGCAGTTCGAGTCGTTGCAACAACTCGGCGTTTTGCACCACCAACGCAACCGAACCTGAATCGTCGAGGATGTAGCGAAGCTCTTCCACAGGTGCCGCCGCACCCCTTACCGCATCGATGGCACCCGCCCGCATCAGCCCCTGATCGGCCACCAGCCATCGGGGGCTGTTTTCTGCAAACAAGCTCACCACGTTCCCCGTCGTGACGCCGATCCTGCGGAAGGCAGCCGCTGCCAGGCTGATCCGGTCGGCCAGCTCCCTGTAGCTGAAGCGCTCGGGATGGGTTGCATGGGGAGCATCCACGGCGAGCACTTCGCCGTGGTGATCGGAGAGCCACGGCCAGAGTTGATCAACACGCCCAAGACTCTGAACGTGGTGCTGACGGGCCAGGGCAGCCTGCTCGCGCGGGGTCGGGCGCCAGGAAGCGTGTGCGGTGGCAGTCACAAGGGTGAAACGCGGTCGCCCAGCCTTATCACCAACCTCGGCCTTCAGCAATCGCAGCGTTCGCACTGTCAACCCAGCGCAGGCCGAACCGTGCGGCCAACGCCTCACAAACAAGGGGTTGCACCTCAGAGACGCTCAAACCGGGAATCCAATCGCTGAGACGTCCCACGGCTCGCCCGGTGAGGCCACAGGGAACAACAGCCTCAAACCCCTCCATGGCGCAACACACATTCAGGGCAACCCCGTGTTGGGTGATCCAGCGCCTGCACCCCACACCAATAGCCGCCACCTTGCACCGCTCGAGCCAGACGCCCGTGAGTCCGGGGAATCGCTCACCTCTGAGACCGAGCACAGCCAGCACATCGATCACCACCTGCTCCAGCTGACGCAAGTACCAGTGCAGATCCATGCGGTGGCGATGGAGATCCAGCACCGGATAAATCACAAGTTGACCTGGACTGTGATGAGTCACCTCCCCGCCGCGATCGATGCGGTGCAGAGGGGCGGGGGGATGATCCGGATCAAAGAGGACGTGGGCTTCCGATGCGCCACGCCCCAGGGTGTAACAGGGTGGATGCTGCAGCAGCCACACGGCTGCTGCTTGCGAAGAATCGAGTCCCTCAGACTCTTTCAACAAGCGCTCCTGCCAACAGCGCTGCCAAGTCCAGGCTTGCGCAAAAGGAACCAGGTGCGCCGGCTGGAAAAGAAATGCCGCAGACCCTGTTCCGGAATCGGTCGTCGTCTCTAGGTTGCCGATAGGACGAGGCACCGGAGGGATGCCATGAAGCTGTTGATCCATGGTCGCAACTTGGATGTGACACCTGCACTGCGCGACTACACCGAAACCAAGCTCGACAGGGCGATTCACAATTTCGGCGATCTCGTGAAAGAGGCGGATGTGCATCTCTCCGTGGCCCGGAATCCACGGGTCCCGCAGCAAACAGCGGAGGTGACTGTGTTCGCCAACGGAACGGTGATCCGTGCCCAGGAACGCAGTGAAAACCTCTACGCCAGCATCGACCTGGTGGCCAGCAAACTCGCTCGCCAGCTGAGGCGTTACAAAGATCGCCACAGCGACCATCACCACAGCCACGGCCACAAGGCCAGCGAAACCCCCACCACGGAAGCGGTGCTCGACAACGAAGCCGTCGTCGAGTCCCTCCTCGACGGCAAGGAGGTGCAACTGCCCAGCCCAGGGGTGCGCCGCAAATATTTCGCCATGCCACCGATGACCCTGGAACAGGCCAGGCAGCAGCTCGATCTGATCGATCACGACTTTTATGTGTTCCGCGACAGCGGCAGCGGCGAGCTGCAGGTGATCTACCGCCGGAACCACGGTGGTTATGGCGTGATCGAGGCGCGCGGCTGAACAACGACCCATTGACTGCTTTGCCTGTCCCTTGTGATGACCGCGCCAGCGCGCCGGCAGGACCTTCCGGACCTGCCCCCCTTGATTCATCAAGCTCTCCTCAACCCCCTGCTGCTTGAGGACGACCTGCTGAGCCTCTGTGACGCGTCCCGTCAGTACGGCTTCGGTGGCGTGGGGGCCAGCCTGATTCACCTTCAGACCATCCGCCAACGTCTCGGGGGCAGTGGGCCGGTGAAGCTGATCGCCGCTGTGGCCTTCCCGTTCGGAGCCCTTCCGGCCGATTTGAAACAAGCCCAGGCGGAATGGGCTGCCGCCCAAGGCGCCGATGCCCTCGATGTCACCCCCAACCTGGCAGCGCTGGTGAACGGACAGCCCAACGTTTACGCCGAAGAATTGGCTGCGATCGCTTCTCTTGATTTGCCCATGACCGTGGTCCTGGATGTGAATCAGCTCTCGCCAGAGCAGTTAGCTCTAGGAGCCGAAGCGGCTCTGGATGCTGGAGCAGCCTCGCTGCAGGCGGGCAATGGCTTCGGTGGGGCGGTCACCACGGGACAAGTGAAGCAATTGCGTCAGCTCACGGGTGGACGCTGCGGCCTCAAGGCCGTCGGTGGCATCAAAACCCTGGACCATGCCCTCGACCTGGTCGAGGCCGGCGCCACAGCCCTTGGGACAGGCCACGGCCCTGCTCTGGCTCAGGCCTTACGGCATCCGGGATGAGTGGTGACAGACGTCTGCAGGGACTGGCCCTCAAGGTGGGTCCCCTCGGTGAGCATGACCGGCTGCTCACGCTTCTGAGCGACGATGTCGGCGTAATTCGACTGGCGGTTCCAGGAGCCAGAAGACCCCGCAGCAGCCTGGCCGCTGCCGTGCCCCTGACCTGCCTGGACCTTCAGGTGGTCGGTCGCCGCGGCCTGGCGCGGGTGCGACAGCTTCGGGTGCTGCGCAGCTACAACGGCTTGGGCCAGCGCCTGGACACCCTGGCCTCAGCCCAAGCACTCGCAGAGCTGGCGATCGCCCTGGTGAGCTCGGATGATCCCGTTCCTGGTCTTCTCGATGCGGTGCTGATCCATCTCGACCGGCTGGAAAACCTCAGCCGCACTCAAGGGGAAGAAGCTGATCTCTGCCTGGCGAACGTGGTGCAGGCGGGAGTGCATCTGCTCGCGCTTGGGGGGTATGGACTACCTCTTCAGGCCTGCTGTCGCAGCGGGGAGACCTTGACACCACCGATTGGGCAGTGGGAGTGGCGATGCAGCGTCCTACCGGAGGAAGGACTGGCCCTCGGGGCCTTGGCTGGAGCCAGACTCCAGCTGAATCCCTCGGAGCTCGCTCTCCTGCAGCGCTTGCCCCGAGCCGACTTGCCTCGCCGCAGCAACGGGGATCTCCTCGGACCGCGACCCGTCTGGCTGAAGCTACTTGCGGTGCTGGAGTGCTGGTGCCGCACCCACCTGCCCCGCCCGGTGCGCTCCCTGGCAATGGTGCGCGACTGCCTGAGCGCTGCTCCTTTGAGCGATCATGAGCCGACTTGACCAGGACCCTTGAGCGGATCCTCCCTGAACAACCCGGAACCGACACTTCCCACCGGGGGGAATCCGGATGGTCCCCGTGGTCTGCAGACCGTGGTGCGCTTCGACGGGTTCCGCCGCCTCTGGATCGGCCAGATCTTCTCCCAGCTGGCCGACAAGTTCTACATCGTGCTGATGGTGTATCTCATCGCCCAGTACTGGGTGACGAGCACCCCGCAGGAGAACGGGGCCCTGGCCGAGATCGCCTCGGCCATTCGCATGGATTTCGAGACCAGAGCCCAACGCATCACCCTCCTGGCGACCGGCGTCTACGTGGCCAACACCATTCCAGCGATGGTTCTGGGATCAGTGGCAGGGGTGTGGGTGGACCGCTGGCCAAAACGGCGCGTGATGGTGGCCTCCAACGGACTGCGCGCCCTGCTCGTGCTCTTCACCCCGCTGTTTCTGCTCCCTGGACCGCACTGGCTTGGCCTCAGCTGGGGCTACTGGGCCTTGCTGGTGATGACCTTCCTGGAATCCGTGCTCACCCAGTTCTTCGCGCCAGCGGAACAGGCAGCCATCCCCCTGCTTGTGCCCAAGGGACACCTGCTGGCAGCGAATTCGCTGTATCAGGCCACCAGCATGGGCGCCACGATCGTTGGATTTGCCCTTGGCGATCCGATCCTCCGCGGCCTGAACAACCTGTTTCAACTGGTGGGGCTGCGTGGGGGCGAGTTCCTGCTCCTGCCCTTCTGTTACGGAATGGCGGCCCTCTGTCTCAGCACGATCCGGATGCGCGAACAGCCACGCTCCCAAGGCGGTGAATCGGTCTGGAGGGAGATCGTTGCCGGTCTTCAGGTGTTGCGCGAACGACCATCCGTGAGAACCGCCATGGTGCATCTGGTCTTGCTCTACAGCCTGCTGGCAGCGCTCTACGTGCTGGCGATCAGCCTTGCTTCGGCCATCCAGGGGCTAGGGCCCACCGGTTTCGGATCCCTGCTGGCGATGAGTGGGCTTGGGATGGCTATCGGAGCGGTGGTCGTCGCTCAAATGGGCCATAGCTTTAGTCGTCGCCGCTTGGCAGCTGCAGGCCTTGGAGCGATCACCTGGAGCCTGGTGCTTCTGGGCCAGCTCCGCGGAAACCTTGGCTACACCCTCGGACTTTGTGGTCTTCTCGGACTCGGTGCAGCTCTTGTCGCGATCCCTGCGCAGACCACCATTCAGGAAGACACGCCTGAATCCCAACGCGGCAGGGTGTTTGGTCTTCAAAACAACCTGATCAACATCGCCCTCAGCCTTCCCCTTGTCTTGGCTGGAGCCCTGGTAAGCAGCATCGGACTGCTTCCGGTTCTTTGGGTGCTTGCAGCTTTCGCTCTGATCGCAGCGGTGATCGAGCGGCCATGGCAACGCTGCTAACTTCAGAGCCAGCGCTGGAACGGTGCGGTGAGGCATATCGCCTGGCTCGGCAAAAAATCTCCGTTCTGCGGGAACGTCACCTACGGCCTCAGCACCACGGAAGCGCTGAGAGCGCGTGGTCACCAGATCAGCTTTATCCATTTCGCCAACCCCGGGGCCCCCGGCAGCGACACGTCGTTACTGGCCAACGATCCAGACGTCAGCCTGCCGTATTTGGTGAAATCGCAGGTTTACACGATTCCTTCACCAGGGGCACAACGGGAGCTGAGGGAATCCTTGGAGCGTCTTCAGCCCGATCTGGTCCACGCCAGCCTCACGTTGTCGCCGCTCGACTTCCGCCTCCCCGACCTCTGCCAGCAACTGGGGGTTCCGCTGGTGGCCACCTTCCACCCCCCCTTTGATGCCGGACTGCGCAATCTCACCGCTGGGACCCAGCAACTCACCTATCAGCTCTACGCCCCGTCTCTGGCCAAGTACGACAGGGTCATTGTGTTTTCTGATCTACAGGCCGAGGTTCTGGCCCGTCTGGGCGTTCGCGAGGAACGGCTCGCCGTGATTCCCAACGGGGTTGACCCTGACTGCTGGCGACCGGCCGATACGACCCTCACCACCGTCGGCAGCCCGCTCCGGTCCGTGCGAGCACGCATCGGCGACAAGCGCATGTTCCTCTACATGGGGAGAGTGGCCACCGAGAAGAACGTGGAAGCCCTACTGAGGGCCTGGAGGCTTGTGAAACCCGAAGGGTGCCATCTGGTCATCGTTGGTGACGGTCCCCTCCACGCGACCCTTCAGAACACCTACAGCAGCAATGACGTGCTCTGGTGGGGCTACGAAGCTGATCTGGCAACCCGAGTGGCCTTGCTGCAATCAGCTGAGGTGTTTGTGCTCCCCTCCCTGGTTGAGGGCCTGTCCCTCGCGCTTTTAGAAGCCATGGCCAGTGGTTGCGCCTGTGTGGCCACGGATGCCGGTGCTGACGGGGAGGTCCTGGCTGGCGGAGCAGGCATTGTGCTGAGCACCCAGGGGGTAACCACACAGCTGCGAACGCTGCTTCCCGTGCTCAGAGATCAACCCGTGCTCACCCGCGAACTGGGCCGACAAGCTCGAGAGCGCGTTCTTGAGCGCTACACCATGAAGAGCAACATCGATGCCCTCGAGCGTCTGTATGCCGATGTGATGCGGCACGAACCGATGGCCGCTTAACGAAGCGCGCGTCCCCGCTCGGTAGCCGCCATCACGGCCTCGATCAACGCTGAACGCAATCCAGCCTTTTCCAAAACGCGGAGCGCAGCGATCGTCGTGCCCCCTGGGGACGCCACCATGTCTTTGAGCTGAGCTGGATGCAAGCTCTGCCGATCCAGCAGCGCAGCTGTGCCGGCCAGCGTGCGCTGCGCCAGTCGATGCGCTTGATCCCGCGGCAGCCCTGCAGCAACCGCTCCATCAGCCAAGGCTTCGGCGATCAACGCCACGTAAGCCGGTCCGGATGACGTGAGCGCGAGGAAGGCGTCAAGTTGCGATTCCGGCAACTCGAGCACTTCACTGACAGGCTCAAAAATCCCACGCACCCAGGCTTTTTGCTCTGGCGACACATCACGCCCCCAGGCGAGCCCACACAACCCTTCAGCCACCAGACAGGGTGTGTTGGGAACAGCGCGCACGCAAACCCTGCCTGGGAATGTGCTCTGCAACCGTTCCAAAGTGACACCGGCCAACACAGAAATCAGCAGCGGCGGCTCACTTAGGGGAGTGTTGCCGGCAGATTCAGCGACCTGATCGAGCTGTTGCGGCTTGACAGCCAGGAGCTGAACAGGAGTTTCCCATGCCTGAGGAACACGAGGATCACCACTGGAAATCACTGTGATTTCAGAAGGCAGTTCAGGTTTGAGGCGAGCCACTGATCGCTCGTGACCAACCACTGCAATCAGATCAGAACCCCGAAGGGCACCACTTTCAACCAAGGGACGCACCAAGGCCTGAGCCATGCGCCCCATGCCGATCACACCAACGGCAAAACTCACGGATCAGAATCAGAGCGCCGCAGCACCAGGAGCAGCCCAGGCAGGCGCAGGAGCAACGCTGGCCTCTGCGGATGCCTGCTCAACGTCTTTCGTTACGACGGTGGGTGTGCTGGCCTCTTCATGGGCTGAATTGGTCACCGTGACACAGCTGGGAGCGAACAAAAAGATGCTCTCGCCGACGCGTTCCTGATGGCCATCAATAGCGAAGGTGCCACCTGCCACGAAATCCACCGCACGCTGGGCTTGATCAGGCTCCATCATCGTGAGGTTGAGAATCACGGTCTTGCGCTCACGCAGGGCCTGAATCGCACGGGGCATCTCATCGAAGCTTCTGGGCTCCATCAGTGAGACTTCAGCCGCACTGGAGCTGATTCCGGGCATTCCGATCACATTGGAACCCGAGAATCCTTGGTCCATTTCAAAAGGATTGGCAGCATCCAGGGGAGCGAGGGCACTGGATGCCGACGCCATGGCCTGAGGGCTGTCCTCGTGCTCCCCCGCGTCATAGTCGAGGTCGTCGTAATCGCCGTCGAGATAGTCATCTCCTGCGACAACAGCACGAAGGCGAGAAATCAGCGACACCGGGAAACTGCAGAACCTTGACCCTGAATAGCGCTCCATGGAGTTGTGAGCAAGCGTGTCCAGATTGATTGACGCGTCATGTTGGGGATTGACGAGGACCGAACAGCACAGAACCCAGGCGCACCCAGGTCGCCCCTGCAGCGGCGGCCTCGCGCCAATCTCCACTCATCCCCATCGAGCAATGCTGAAGGCCGAGGAGATCAGCCAGATCACGGCACTCTCTGAACAGCGCACTGCGGTCTTCGGCCGCAACTCCCATTGGGGCCATCGTCATCAGCCCAGAGATCTGAAGGCCCTGCAGCGCCTGAAGCTCAGGCCAAGCATCCTTCAGGGCGTCAATCTCCCAGCCCCCCTTGGCTGGATCGTCCCGCAGCTTCACCTGGAGAAGCGCAGTGGGCAGTTGTTGTTCTTCAAGGGCAATGCGCGAGGTGCGCTGCGCCAGGGCAAGAGAATCGATGGAGTGGATCCAGCTGAAGGCTTTCACCACGGCTCGCACTTTGTTGGCCTGGAGACGACCGATGAAGTGCCAACGAATCTGGGCAAGATCACGCAAAGCCTCTTGCTTTGGAAGAGCCTCCTGCACACGACTTTCGCCGAAATCCAACTGACCGCATGCCACCAGATCTCGAATCGCATCGGCCGGATGCCCCTTGCTGACGGCCAAGAGATTCACCCCACTTGGCAACACCGACGACAGCTGCTGCCAGCGGCTCTGGATGGACGTCACCGGTGCGGCCCCCTCAAGCGATTCAGATGAAGGTCTGATCGAACAATTGCTTCCAACTTTCAAGGTCTGCGGCCCCTTCCCGGCGGCGCCTTGCCAGATTCAGTTCCGCATGATGACGGGCATCCAGATAGGGGATCACCTCAAACTGAGCACCTCGCGGTTGCAACGTGACCAGAAAAAACATTCTCTGCGCGTAGAGCGTTGCATAGACATCACGGCCATCTCCGGCCGGGGTCACCCTGTAGAGCATCCCGAACGTGGGGTGATTCAGATAACCCTCAGCGCTCACCGGACTCACTTGCATTGATTAAAGGGCACCGTACCTGCCACGCAGACCGATCACCAGAAGCAGTGCCACCGCAGACAACCAATTGAGAGTGCGCTGGCCTGCGGCAGCGGACACGGACACCGGCCGAAAAGCCTCCGCCGGCAACCAGACGCCACCACGTGCCAGAAGCGCCTCGGCGCCCTGTTCGGCGCGCAGCAGGATGTTGGCCAACAGCCGTTCCCCCACGGCAAGCACGAGACCAAAAGACGCCTTGAAGCCGAGACGACGGAGATTCACAGCACGGCTCGCCAGGGAGCGAAGCAAGTTCTGCAACTCCTCCTGAACCAGTGGCAGAAACCGCAGAGCGAGCAAGAGCTGAAAACTGAGCCTGTCCATCGGCACCCCCAGCCAAGCGAGCGGAGTCAGCCACCAACGCAGAGCCCACATCAGATCTTCACTCGGGGTCGAGAGCAGCATGAGATTCACGCTGTGGACCACCGTCACAATCAGCGTTGCGCTGTTCAAGCCGAGTTCGGCTGATCGCCGGTCCACCACCAGTGGACCGAGCTGGAGCGGTCCAACCTGGAGGGGACCAAGGCGCAGCAATTCCCATGACGGTGCCTGCAGCAGGAGTCCGGGCACCTCACCGGCGGAGCGCAAACTCAGCGAGGCCCCTGGGTCTCCGGTGGGCAGCAACATGGCCAACAAACCGATGCCACATCCCAGCGCTGAAAGGAAGAGCAGGGATCGCCACCACAGTCTCGGCGGCAAACCGCTCAACCCAGTGACCAGAAGCAGCCCGATCACCAGGCCGACCCTCCAGATCGGCCCCGCGAGCACAGGGGTCAGCAGGAACATCAGCACCCAGGCAAATTTGAGCCTGGGATCAAGACAACGCAGCCATCCCTCCTGCCCATCCACATATTGCCCAATCGGTATCTGCCGCAGCCAGTCCATGCCCCTCAGCCCTGGCGGTTCTGCTGACGGGCGAGGTCACGTTCGGCATCGCGCTGCTGCTTGCCGCGCCAGAACAGCTTCAGCGGGGTGCCATCAAAGCCGAGACCCTCTCGAATTTGTCGCTCCACGTAGCGGCGATAAGTATCACCAAACAACTTGGGTTCGTTCACGAACAACGTGAAGCTGGGGGGACGGCTGGCGACCTGAGTGCCGTAGTAAAGGCGGCCCTGGCGCCCGCCCCGGGTGGTGGGAGGGCTGCGCCAGCTCAAGGCCTCTTTCAGCACCTCATTCACCACAGACGTGCTGACCCTTCGGCGGTGCTGCTCCACAGCCAGAGCAGCCAACGCAAAGATGCTGTCCACTCGTTGGCCTGTCAGCGCTGAGGTGAACAGCATGGGAGCCCAATCCAAGAAGTAGAGCTTGGCTCTGAGCTCCTTCTCCATGGCCGGCATGGTGTGACTGTCCTTCTCCACGGCATCCCATTTGTTCACCACCACCACACAGGCACGCCCGTCTTCCTCGATACGACCAGCAAGCCGTTGATCCTGCTCTGTGACGCCGTCCAGAGCATCGATGACAAGGACGCAAACATCACTGCGCTCGATCGCTTTGAAGCTGCGGTTGATCCCAAAGAATTCAGGGCCGTAACTGACGCTGCGACGGCGACGAATACCTGCTGTGTCGACCAGACGCCAAGGCCTGTTCTCGCGCACCAGACTGGTATCGATGGTGTCGCGGGTCGTCCCGCGGATCGGGCTCACGATCGCCCGTTGCTCACCACAGATGGCATTCAGCAAGCTCGACTTGCCCACATTCGGGCGGCCGATGATGGCGAGCTGGATCGGCTCCTCGCTGTCACCCTCCTCGGACTTCGGTGGCAGGTAGGAAAGGACCTGATCCAGCAGCTCAGCGGTCCCAGCGCCGTGAATCGCAGAGATCGGGTAGGGCTCTCCGAGGCCAAGGCTCCAGAACTCAGCGGCCATCGCCAGTCCCTGCTCCGGAGACTCGCACTTATTCACGGCGAGCAGAGCAGGGCAACGCTGGCCGCGCAGAAATTCGGCGATGGCCTCATCCGAGGCTGTCACCCCCTGCTGACCATCAACAATCACCAGGGCAACACTGGCCTCCTCCAGAGCAAGAGCAGCTTGCTCGCGGATCTCAGGCAGGAACTCACTGTCGTCATCAAAGACCAGCCCGCCGGTGTCAACCACCTTGAATTCCCTGTCACTCCAGTAGCCGTCCTGATAGGTGCGGTCACGGGTAACGCCGGGCTGATCGTGCACGATCGCCTCTCTGCTGTGGCAGAGACGGTTCACCAGCGTGGACTTGCCAACGTTGGGTCGCCCGATAATCGCGACGACGGGACGCGCCAAGTCAGACCGATGCAAACACTGTCTTGACAGTACAGAGGCACCCTGACGAAGCCCGCAGATGCCGGAGGAATGGGAATTCTTTCCAAGGAAGACTAATGAGACTCAAATAAGACAGCTAGCGGTGGTGCAGTGCCGCCGCTGTCACACCACCATGCTGGACCTCATCGCCACCCTCGTGGTGGACCTCTCCGACCAGAAGCTCACCGTCCTGGACACGCAGGACAACATCGTGCGGGTGATCCCAGTGAGCACGGGGAAAGCCTCCACACCCACGCCCACTGGCCACGCCTCGGTGATCACGAAATACCGCTCCGTCACCATGCGCGGGCGCAATTACGTGGCACCAGGGGTTCCCTACGCCATGTGCATCACCGCCAACGAACTGATCTGCATGCATGGCGCCCCCTGGCAAGAGGATGCCGGCCAGTCCTTTGGCGTGCCCCGCAGCAACGGCTGCGTGCGCATGCCCACGGCCCAGGCTCGATGGCTCTTTGAGAACACCCGCAAAGGGACGAAGGTGATCATTCAGGGATGAGCCCACTCATCCCGAGGATTCCACAAGGCAATCAGCCAACAGGGGCATCCCCCGGATGCCCCTGCACGGGGTTCTCCGGGGGATCGCGCAGTTCGGGAAGAGGACCAGCCGAAGTCAGCTCGTCTCCCTGATCGGCGAGCCAGGCCAACAACCAACTCACGACTGTCGCTCGTCGCGTTCTGCGGGGGTAGAGCTCACCAATGCGATAGCCAGCGAAGTGCAGCTGCTCCTTGAGCAGCTGCTTGTGTTCTCGCGGAATCGATCGGGTCAAGGCCACTGACGCCGGCCGAGTGGCCACGACCTCAGGAGCTTCGGGAAATGCATCGCGCCAGGCCTCAGGCGTTTGAGGCCCGGCCAACCAGGGACCTCCACCTCCTGACTGCTGCCGATAGCCCAGACGCTCCCAGACCAGCTCAGCAACCAATCGGTCGCTGAGACGATCCGCAAGCACGGCATCCAGAAGCGGTCGGCTCAAAGGCCAGGACAGGGACTCCATGGTTTTGAGCCTAAAACCCCCAAAAAGACTGGAGCCGATCACCCTGGCGACTCCTTAAAGAGTCCATTACCTTCGAGGGATGTATGTGTTCGACACCTCCCTCGAGGACTCCACGACCCTTCATGGGACCGCGCATCTTCAGAGGCTGGTCTTCCGCCTGCCCCGAGAGGTGATGAAAGCGGCCAAGCGCGATCACGCCCGCCTGCTGGCAGCGCGTGATTCAGAGCAAGTCGCCAGCACGCCCTGGAACGAGGAGGGGCTTGTCACCTTCAGCTTCAGTGCCGCCAACGGGAGCAGCGCGCCTGTGTTCTCCGACCGCCGCGATCACCCTCTGAGCCGCAGCGCCGTTCAGCGCATTCGCATGGGAAGCAGGGTGAGGCTCTCCATCCGTCAGGTGCGACGGCGCCATCCCCGTCCTGGCAGCCGACTGCAGGTGCTCAAAGTGCAGGTACTCGACCTGGACGCAATTCCGAAAGGAGGCCCAGCTAGCCCTCACAGCATCCAGAGTGTGAGCCTCCAGCTTCCCCTCGACCTCATGCAGGAAGTGGAACGACTGGCGACGCAGGAGGACTGGTCGACGCAAGCTTGGTTGCGCAATGCGATCGAGTCCCAGGCGCGTCGCAGCCGTCAACGGCTGGGGCTGGATGAGTCGGTTGCCTGAACCAATCGTCTGCGCTGATTGGCCAGAATGAAAAGGATTAGGTCACGTTCGATGCCCCCGAACCTGCATTCGGATTTGCATCTGAGCGGCCGTAGCCAGTGTCGTGTTCTCACAAGCAGAGTGCTGCAGTCACCGCTTGCAGGCGTCAGCGACAAAATTTTCCGGGCCCTGGTGCGCCGTTGGAGCCGTGATGCACTGCTCTTCACCGAAATGGTTAATGCCACCAGCCTCGAGCTCGGCCATGGCCGCGGAAAGGTGGAGGAACTCCAGCAGGAAGCCGGGCCCATCGGCGTGCAACTCTTTGACCACAGGCCTGAGTCGATGGCTGATGCAGCGCGGCGGGCTGAAGCTGCCGGTGCTTTTCTGATCGACATCAATATGGGCTGCCCGGTGCGCAAGATCGCCCGAAAGGGCGGAGGCAGCGGCCTGATTCGTGATCCCGACCTGGCCTGCTCAATCGTGGAGGCCGTGGTTGCCGCCGTCGGCATCCCCGTCACCGTGAAGACCCGCCTTGGGTGGTGCAGTGATCCCCAGGGCGCAGACAGCCACGCCGCGGCCATGGCCTGGTGCCGCAGGCTCGAAGCCGCCGGGGCTCAGTTGCTCACCCTGCACGGCCGCACCCGGGAACAGCGGTTCAGCGGTCGCGCCGACTGGGAGGCAATCGCAGCCGTGAAACGCACCCTGAGGATTCCTGTGATCGCCAACGGCGATGTGTTCAGCCCAGAGGATGCCCGGGAGTGCCTTGGCGTCACCGGCGCTGATGGTGTGATGGTCGGCCGGGGAACCATGGGTGCTCCCTGGCTGGTCGGTCAGATCGACGCCGCACTGAAAGGGTTGCCGGTCCCCCCCACACCCGGAGCGAGTGAACGACTGATGCTCGCTGCAGATCAGCTCCAAGCCCTCGTGGCCGAACGCGGCGATCACGGTCTGCTGATCGCCAGGAAACACATGAGCTGGACCTGCACAGGATTCAGTGGAGCCTCCCAGTTTCGCCAGCAACTGATGCGAGCCCCCACTCCAGATCAAGCCCTCAGCTTGCTGCGCCGGCAGCAGGAGCAGCTGGCATGAGCTGGCTACCGCTGCTGGCCCTGATCTGGCCAGCCTGGCTAAGCCGAACTCCGGAGCAACTGAGCCCGATCTGGCGCAGGCGAAGCCTGATTGTTCTGATTGGTTTCTTCACCCTGCGCTATCTGCTCTGGCGGGTCAGCGCAAGCCTGAATCTGAGCACCCCACTGAGCACAACCCTGAGCCTTCTGCTGCTGGCAGCCGAAGGCTGGCTGCTGCTCAGCGGGATGGTGCCGCTGGTGCTCGCTTGGCGTCGCTTCCCCGACCGCCGTCCAGCCATGCATCAGCTGCGGGAGCAATGGCGGCAAAGCCCCTGGACCCCAACGGTGGACATCCTCGTGCCCACCTACGGCGAACCGATCAATGTTCTGGAACGAACGCTGATCGGCTGTTGCGACCAGACCTACCCCCACACCCGTGTGTGGGTCCTGGATGACAGCGGACGCCAGGAGGTGAAGTCCCTGGCCTCACGCCAAGGCTGCACCTATGTGCATCGATCGGTCCGCACCTCCGCCAAAGCGGGGAATCTGAACCATGGTCTACGCCGGTGCCGCGGGGAACTCGTGGCCGTCTTCGACGCCGATTTCATCCCACAGACCACCTTTCTCGAGAACAGCATCGGCTTTCTTTTGGATCCCAAGGTGGGGCTTTTGCAGACACCCCAAACCTTCATCAACGCCGATCCCGTGATGCGGAATCTGGGGATGGAGCGCTGGTTGCTTTCGGACGAGGAAAGCTTTTACCGCTGGATTGAACCGGTGCGTGACGGCTGGGGAGCGGTGGTCTGCGCTGGTACGGCATTCCTGGCCCGCCGCTCTGCGCTGGACTCCGTGGGTGGGTTTGTGGAAAAAGCGATCTCAGAGGATTTCGTTACCGGAATCAACCTCCGGCGCAAGGGCTGGAGCCTCCTCTATCTGCAACAAAAGCTGAGTGCCGGTCTGGCCGCAGAAACCATGGCGGACTTCGTGCGCCAGCGGCAGCGCTGGGCAAGCGGCACATTGCAGAGCCTGCGGCTACCGGAAGGGCCTCTGCGCGGAGGCGGCCTGTCGCCCTGGCAGCGGGTGGCGTATCTCGAGGGCGTTGTGCACTGGATCAACAACCTGCCACGTCTGGTGCTGATGCTCATGCCCCTGAGCTACGGACTGCTTGGGACCGTGCCGATCCTGATCACCGCGGATGATGCCGTCAGGCTGCTGTTCCCCCTCTGGGCGACGCTTTTGATGGGGGTGGGCTGGTTGAACCGAGGATCGCGCACCGCGTTCTTGAGCGAACTCACGGGCTGGGTTCTCACCGTTCCGCTGACCATGACCGTGCTGGCCAATTTGATAGGACGCGTCGGGGGGTTCAGGGTGACTCCGAAACACCAGCGGCGCGACCGGGGCAGCTGGAGCTTGCAACTCTCGCTACCCCTGTTGGCCTTGCTGGCCCTCAACCTGTTCAATCTCTACGGTCTGCTCAAACCGCAAAGTGCTCTGGATTCCGCCGCGTTCGACGGTCGCCCCCTAGGGCTTCTGTGGGCTGTGCTCAACCTGCTGAGCCTCGTCATCGCTCTGCGCGCCTGCTGGGATCCCCCGTCTCAGGATCCATCACCCTGGCAGGCCATCGAAACCTCGGCATGGCTTCAAGACGACGGAGGTCATCGTTATGCCTGCACCCTCAAGGCCATCAGTGAAAGCGGAGCAGAGCTGCAACTGCACGCAGAAACAACACCCCTCGTGGCCAGCACCAGTCTTGGCTGGTGCAAAGAGGTCCCCCCCTTGCCGGTGCAACTGGAGATGGCCAGAGGACTGCAATTGGCGGTTCGCTGGGGCCCCTTGAGCGCCATGCAGCGCAAGCAGCTGATCCGCTGGCTGTTCTGCCGTCCAAACTGCTGGCGCGATCGCATGGCCCCTCCGGAGTGGAAAGCCCTTGGAGCCCTGCTCAAAAGGCTGCTCATGGCACCATCGAGACGCCCTTTTCAGCGCTGCCTAATGCAGCAGGCTGAAGTCAACGAGTCCGGCAGTCGTGTTGGTTGAAACGCGGTTTTAGCTCAACAGAAGGTCGCGGGTACCGCTGATCGACTGCGTGGCCAGGAGCAAAGCCACCAACACGTTCACCAGCACATGCATCCGGCGCAGCCAAAGCCGTGCAGCAATTTCCCTCTGCACAGCCATGGTGAGCAGCAACAGCGCCAGAAGGAGCAGTCCACCCCAAGTATGGGAGTGCCAGATCATGGCCTCCCCGAATGCCGCGCCAGCAGCTGGGAGGGGTTGCAGAGCAATCAACAGAAGCATCAGCCAGCAGCCCCAGGCACCGATCAGCCGTGGCACCAAGCGCCTGGTGCGCAACAGAACCACAAATGAACCAGCAGCCACAAAGGCAGCAACAGCCGTCGTGCTCCAGAGGGCCACACTCGCCTGCCCCGAAGCCAAGGCATGGGTGAACGCGAGCAAGACGGCCACCAGCAACCCACCGGTGGCCCAACGGCCGTGCTCCGCATGCTCAACGGGAACCGTGGCAGCGATGGGATTGAGCTGAAGCCGCCGCTCCCTGGCCAAGATGCCAAGGCGGATGGTGGCACCGATCACGGGATACACAAACAAAATGATCAGCACTGGATGCGCCAGCGCCAGCCACTGCAAAGGAGTCAGCAAAAGAAGGGATTCGTTCAGGGCAACACCTGGGGCCAGGACTGTCGGATGAGCAGAAGTGAAAAATAGGGTTTCGTGTCCTCAGATACCTCGGCAGCGCGGGCAATCCACTGGTCAGGCCAACCCACCCGCTGGGCAAACAAAGCCTGATCGAGAAGGTTCCGCCGTTGCAGAACGGTGCGGACCCAGGGCCAGCGCTGTCCCACTTTGATCAGGCCGAGCACGGTTTGGTTCTCTTCAGCCACCTGGAGAAGGGTCTCCAGTGGACGAATGGAATCAGGACAAGGACGCATGAGAAAGCCTTCCTGTTGAAAAGCCAGGGGAAGATCCAAGCCCAGCGCGGGTGCGGCAGCTGCAGCAGCACACACCGCAGGAATCCCGGGAATCAGCCTGAAAGGAAGATCAGGATGACGCTCACGCAGGGCCAGCTGCACGTAACTGCCTGTCGCGAACAGGGAAACATCGCCCTCACAGAGAAGAACGACTTTGAAACCCTCCCCGACTAGCTGAGCCAGCTGATCGGCAGCACTGCGCCATGCATCAACGCGGGGGCTCGCTTCCGCCACCATCGGGAACAGCAGCGGCAACCGCTGCTGTTCAGGCTTCAGCCAACGTTCGGCAATGGTGAGCGCCATCCCTGTGCCTCCCTCCCGGCCGATGGGATGAGCCACCACATCCGCCTGCTCCAAAGCCCGCACAGCAGCAATCGTGAGCAACTCCGGATCTCCGGGGCCTACACCCACAAGCGTGAGGGAAGTCGACGATGGCCCTGAAGAATTGAGCAACGTTGGGAAGAAGGCAGCAACCGGTCCAGCATGCTGAAACAACGCCACCGAGAACACCCCAGACAGGACTCGAAGCCATGAGTGAGCTCAGCATCTACTCCGAGCAAGGAGGCGAGCCAGTCTTCAGCACGGACGATCCGGCTCGCATCCAACAAGAACTAAGCCTGCGGGGCATCGCTTTTGATCGCTGCGTGAGCAGGGCGAAGCTTGCGCATGATGCCGATCAGAGCACCATTCTCTCGGCCTATGCCGTAGAGATTCAACAGATCCAGGCCCTCGGCGATTACCCCACGGTTGATGCCATCCGGATGCAGCCGGATCATCCAGATCGAGACGCCTTACGCCAGAAATTCCTAAGCGAACACACCCATGCTGAAGACGAGGTGCGCCTGTTCGTGGAAGGACGCGGCCTGTTTTGTCTGCATATCAAAAGCGAAGTGCTTCAGGTGACGTGCGAAACCAACGATTGGATCAGCGTGCCTGCTGGAACCCGGCACTGGTTTGACATGGGCGAAAAGCCTTGTTTCTGCGCAGTTCGTTTTTTCAACAACCCCAACGGCTGGGTCGCCAACTTCACAGGCGATCCAATCGCCGAACGGCATCCAATGCTCTAAGGCACGGAAGCCAACGCACTCAAAAGTTTTGCTCTTAAACGAGCACTGCTGCAAGGCAACATCGCCCGCGGGTTTCTTGGTTTCTCTTGCTCCGCGTTAGGCGGCAAGCAGCAAACGGGCGTCTACTGAAGACCTCAGCACTTTGCCTCGGCGGCCGCAAACACCATCAACAGCGGGCTGATCGCTGATCAACCAGGCTGCCTCCAGATCGGCACATCGACTGATCAAATCGCGCACCAATGGGTTGGCTTTCAAGCCATCCCACTGCTCGTCGGTCGTGCCGTTGCGCAGCGCTTGCAGAGAGTCGGCAACAGCCGTTACGGGGTCAGACACCTGGCAACCAACAGTAATTGGGTCAATCCTAGAACTGCCACGCGACCACTGGCGCATCTCTTCAGACTTCTTTTGGACTCGCGTGGCGAAACGTTTCCGGGCGAGCGCCCTCATCTTTTGAGGGGCTGGAGACAGCAGCGCCTGCTAAGCCCTCCACAACGAAGCGCCCAATGGGCCCTAAAAGACTTCACAATCACGACACCGATCAACAACAATCTTCATTTCTCGCAAGGCTGAAGCGTTGTTGGTTCATAGGCCTTTACAAGGTAATGACTTATTGACAATCACTCGTTTCAACGGCGCAGCCGAGGAATGATGTTCATAACAAAGGGGCATAGGAGATTCCATGGCTCGTCGTCGCACCCTTCCAAGACCAGGAACCGAGAGCACTCAGAATGTCTACGAACTGCTGATTGCAATCGGAGTTTTCATCACTTTTGCGGGCATCTTCAGCACGAGCTACATGGCACTTCTAGAAGGAGCTAGAGCGCCCTTTCAGGCCTGGATCACGGGCAGCACATTTTTCTAGCCCTCGCCAAAGCGAAAGGACTTTGGATGAATTTAGGACCGAGTTGATGTCCTAAACGTATGTGGCATTCCTTGGCATTGCATGGGCATACCAAGCCACAGAATCCGCGTCATGAATTTCTGATGAAACATCACTGGGATCGGTGTACCAAGTAAGAGCCCCACTCGACCCATCAACAGCTCGATAAATAGGAATCAGACCGTCTGCATCGTTCGCATCATCGAAAACATGGAAGTCATAACCCTGCAGGTCATAGCGGCCATTCGTTGCCCACTCAGCCTGCTCAGAGGGATCGATGGTCCAAACGGTTTGACCAGTCACACGATCCTGGAAACGCCATGTCGCCGTGGCATTGGCTGTTTGCAATGAACTCAGGAATAGAGGATCCGGATCTCCATAGGAAGAACTTTCAGCCTGAAGCTCAGTCCACTCCTGCGGTAGGGCTGAGAGGTATTGCTCACTGGATGCAGCGTCGGCAAAGGCATACACCGGCAAACCCTGCTGATGCGTGACCAGACGGCTCACCACATCGGCATGGAGACTGGTGAACCAGATGTTGGCGTCAGGCCCCTGGGCCATGCGGTGCATCACCCGCTTGCCAATATCGGGAAGTGCTTTTGTGGATTGCTCGATACGACCAGCTTCATCCACGGCCAGCTCAACGAGTGCCTGTTCTTGATACTGAAACCAAACTGTGTGTGGGGCTACACCCAGAACACCTCCCGCTCCCTTGGAGAGGGTTTGAGGATAAGCCTTGAAGGATTCTGTTTCAGGGTCAAAGCGGGCTATTCCACCCAGACTTTGTTGAGTACCTGTTACCGAGCTGCTGTTATCACCTTCGATCGTGACCCAGATGTAACCCAAGGGCCCCTGAAAAACATTAATCGGACGTGTATTGTCAGTTTCAAAGCCCTCAATTTTAAAAAGACTTAGCTGATTTTGTTCGTCAATCCGACCGATTTCACTGGTTTGCAGATTAACAAACCAGGCATTACCTTTGTCATCAAATTCGATATTGATAGGCGCACTGGCAGCTGGCTTAACGAGCTCGTGATCGTAATTCGGGGCTATCAGCGATCGTGTCTCCAACACAAACTGTCGATGCTCACCACTCTTTGGATCA
Source organism: Synechococcus sp. PROS-7-1 (assembly GCF_014279795.1). Taxonomy (NCBI): domain Bacteria; kingdom Bacillati; phylum Cyanobacteriota; class Cyanophyceae; order Synechococcales; family Synechococcaceae; genus Synechococcus; species Synechococcus sp. PROS-7-1. Next base: position 612,419 of record NZ_CP047945.1, on the reverse strand, counting down.
ACCCAACCAAGCACATCAGATGTTCGCCCCGTATACCAGAGCCTGTCCTGGCGATCGATCGCAAACCCATGAGGGCCAACAACCCCTTCTGAAGCTGGATCATCAAAAGCCACGCTGTAGGTTTTCAGAATCGATCCATCCGCTTTGCTGAGCTCCACCAACTGATCGAAGTTTTCAAGAGTGACGTACCAACGTCCATCACTGCTGAAACGAAGGCCATGGGGTCTTGAGCCTTGAGGCAAATCGAACAACTCCACCCGTCCATCCAAAGTGAATCGACCGGCTCGGTCATGCATTCGCTGTGTGAAATACACCATCCCGTCAGGGCCGGCATAAATCTCATGGGTGTCGTAATTGTCGTCCTCCGGAAGATGAACGGAGTAGTCAGTCACAAGGCCTGGGTCCCGACGGGTGACGTCGCGGAGATAACGGCGAAAGTCTCGAAACGTCCAAACAGCTCCATCGCCAACTTCAGCAGGAGTCAGCGGCTGAAAAGCCCCTGATTCTCGTTCCGAACCATGCCCAGCTGATCCGCTCATTATCAGAAATTCGGTGCCAGGAAGCTATCAGTTCTCAAGCAGGACGCACTGCATCAAGCGATCACACCAACGGAATGCATGCGCACGTCCTCAGGGCAGCTCAAATCCCCTCTCAGGGCATCAACCTCTGCCGCTGCAAGCTGCTCCAGCCTGGGAATGATCACATCACGCGAATAGCGCTGCTCACACAGCACCCAATAGAGACCGAAGTGACGCGCTTCACTCTTTAACAGGCCGCCGTAGAGCTCTCTCAGCCCCGGGTCCGGACTGTTTTGGGCCAGCAATGCCATGCGTTCGTGGCTTCGGGCCTCAATCAAGCCTGCGATCAGGAAAGAATCCAGCATGCGCTCGGGCTCCCCCCGTCGAACCTGCTTGGCCAGAAGGGCTCCGTAGGCAGGTGAACGGAGCGGTTCGAGGTAGCGCCCCCTGGACTTGAGCAGCCCAAGCACCTGCTCAAAATGCTCAAGCTCTTCCCGCGCCAAAGGGCTAAGGACTTCGCCCAGACCCGGTTCACAGAGATAACGGAACATCAACTGAACCGCCGATCCCGCTGCCTTGCGCTCGCAGTGGGCATGGTCGATCAACACCTCCATGGGCCTGGCGTTGGCCTGCTCAACCCAGCACTCGCTGGTGGGAGCTGCCAACCAGCGGATCGAGGCAATCTCTGGGCCTGAGCGGCCCAGCGTTGAACTGGCGAGGGTCATGCCTTCATTCCTCTGAGATGGTTCACCAAGCCGTCAAAAGCCATGTCGTAACTGAAGGCGCCGAAACCACTCACCACGCCCAGGGCACAGTCGGCGAGATGGGAGTGGTGACGGAAGGTCTCGCGGGCATGGATATTGCTCAAATGAACTTCCACAAACGGGATCGCAACCCCCAGAAGAGCATCGCGCAGGGCGATAGAGGTGTGGGTATAGGCACCCGCATTGATCAGGATTCCGTCCACCGAGCCCATCGCCTGATGGACCCGTTCCACCAGAGCACCCTCAAAATTGCTTTGAAACGTTTCGAGGTGCACCTCGGCCGCGGTGGCCCGATCACTCAAGCGCGTTTCAATGTCATGGAGCGTCTGGTGCCCGTAAAGACCAGGTTCCCGCTGCCCCAGAAGATTGATGTTGGGGCCGTTGAGTAGCAGCAGACGCATCACCCGCAGGAACGCTGGCCCCTGATCGTATCGACCACCCCAGTCATGTGAGCTGGTAAGTTCTTCCGGTGTGGTTCGGGTCGGTGCCCGAGTGGTTAATGGGGGCGGACTGTAAATCCGCTGGCTCTGCCTACGTTGGTTCAAATCCAACCCGGCCCATCCACCACATGCCCTTGTAGCTCAGCGGTAGAGCACTCCCTTGGTAAGGGAGAGGTCTCGAGTTCAAGTCTCGACAAGGGCTTCTATCTCCTCTCCGGGCACCGAGGAGAACACAACAGCTGATTGCGGGCCCAGCGCCTGATCACCGACATCGATCGCTCCGGCACCCCAAAGAACGTTTGCCACGTTCTTTGGGCACGTGAGGCGGCGGCGGCGACTGCGGTTGATCAGCACCGACACAGTGGGACTGCGGCGAGACCGCCCCAACAAACCGTCCTCACCCTGCACGCACCAAGTCCAGCCGTCCGCGATAGGGCCAGCCAGCGATTGCCTCAGCCCGAACAGATCCTTCACCATCTGCCGGAGGTCCTCAGGGACAGGTCCCGACCAGGGATAGGCCTCACGGCACGCTGGCTCTGGACCTCCGCTTAAACCCACCTCCGTGCCGTAGTAGAGGCAGGGTGCTCCAGGTTGGAGGCACAACAGGAGCAACGCCAGTCGCAGTGCTTTGGCGTCACCCCGCAGGGTGTGTAGAGCCCTGGGAACGTCGTGACTGTCGAGCAGGTTGAGTTGGCTGCGGTTCACCTCAGGGGAATACCAACCCAAGGTCTGGTTCACGCAGGCGATCCAACCCTCCCCATCCAGACGGTTAAGCGGATACATCGGATTGCGATAACCCGGCCTCAACCTGGCACCAGCAGCCCAGCACAAGCTGCTCCAGCCCAGGCGGTAATTCATCACGCCATCAAACTGATCGCCCTGCAACCAGGGGCGGGCGTCTCCCCAGATCTCTCCAACAATCCATGCGTTCGGATTGACGTCCTTCACCATGCGGCGGAAATCGACCCAGAACGCATGGGGAACCTCATCCGGAACATCCAAGCGCCACCCATCGATACCGCGTTCAAGCCAGTGCCGCCCCGCCGTCAGCAGGTGGTCACGAACCGCTGGATTGGCATGGTTGAACTTGGGTAGCGCCGGATCATTCCACCAGCAGCTGTACCCGCACGACTGCCCCTTACGGGGGTAGGGGATCAGGGGCCACTGATGCACCGTGAACCAGTCCCGGTAGGGGGACGATGGGCCGTTCTCCAGCAGATGGTGAAAAGCCCAGAAGCCGCGGCCGCAGTGATTGAACACACCATCGAGGATGAGGCGCATGCCGCGGCCATGCAGCGCTCTGATCAAGGCATCCAGAGCAGCATCCCCCCCCAGTAGAGGATCCACCTGGAAATAGTCGTAGGCGTGATAGCGGTGATTGGCGGCGGAACTGAACACAGGGGTGAGATACAGACAGGTGACACCCAGCTCCTGCAGGTGATCGAGAGCATCGATCACGCCATGGAGATCACCCCCCTGAAACCCCTGCTGCTGAGGGCTGGTGCCCCAGGGCTGCAAGACGAGGCTGGATTGCGCCTTCACCCTTCCGCTGCGCCGAAATCGATCAGGAAAAACCTGATAAACCACGGCTTCAGTCACCCAAGCGGGTGTGCTCGCCGTTGAGACATCCCGAAGCATGGTCTTTGCAGCCGGGCATCACCACCGCTAGCACTTAAAAAACAGGAGTGCCATGGTTAGTCCGCCCCTCCTGCTGGCACTGGATCAAGGCACCAGCAGTTCACGCGCTGTTCTCTTTGATGCGCAGGGGCAGGCTGTGGCCAGCGCCTCAGCCCCCCTGAACATCCACTACCCAGCGGATGGCTGGGTCGAACAGGTGCCCATGGAGATCTGGGCCAGTCAGCGACAGGCCATGGCGCGTCTCGAGCAGACGATCACCACAGAGCAACGCCAGGCTGTGGTGGCGTGTGGCATTACCAATCAGCGCGAAACCACCATCCTTTGGCGCCGCAGCGATGGCTCTGCCTGTGGGCCAGCTCTGGTCTGGCAGGACGGCCGCACTGCAGATGTCTGCGCAGCCTGGAAAAGGGAGGGACTGGAACGGGACTGGAGGACCCGCACAGGCCTGATGCTCGACCCTTATTTCAGCGCCAGCAAAATCCACTGGCTGCTCCAGCACCACGGCGAAGCCTCCAGCGCAGCAGCCCAGGGAGACCTCTGCTTCGGGACGGTGGAAAGCTGGCTGCTGTGGCACCTGAGCGGGGCACGCCGCCACTGCTCGGACATGAGCAATGCCAGTCGCACCCTGCTCATGGATCTTGAGCAACGCCAATGGGTACCCGCGTTCTGCGATCACATTGGGCTCCCCACCAGCGCCCTACCTGATCTGGTGCCCTGCCGCGGTGACTTCGGAGCGATCGCCAGCGACTGCCCCTTCGCCGGAGTGCCGATCTGTGCACTCCTTGGCGACCAGCAAGCTGCAACCCTCGGACAACTCTGCCTGGAACCAGGAGAAGCCAAATGCACCTACGGAACCGGTGCCTTCCTGGTGATCAACACCGGGACGGAGATCAAGCGCAGTGACGCCGGGCTTCTGAGCACTCTCGGCTGGACAGATGACAAGGGTGCTGCCACCTACTGCCTGGAGGGCAGCCTTTTCAATGCCGGCACCGTCGTGCAGTGGCTCCGCGATGGTTTGGAGATCATTCCCACAGCTGATGAGGTGAACCGTCTCGCCCTCAGTGTTGAAAACGCCGCGGGGGTGATGCTCGTCCCAGCCTTCACAGGCTGGGGCACACCCCATTGGGATCCCAAGGCACGCGGTCTACTGATTGGCCTCACCCGCGACAGCCGTCGGGGGCACATCGCCCGTGCCGCGCTCGAGGGAATCGCCCTCTCCGTGGCGGGGTTGGTTCGACTGGCCGAGGACGCCATCGGCCATGGGCTGGGAGAACTGGCCGTCGATGGCGGTGCCGCCGCTTCCGATCCCCTTCTCCAGGCCCAGGCCGACAGCACAGGGCTGAACGTACGACGCCCCTCGCAGCTGGAAAGCACCGCAAGGGGCGTCGCCTTGCTGGCAGGCCTTCAATGCGACGTTGTTCCCGACCTTCAGGTCCTTCTTCCCCAGCGTCAAATGAACACTCAACTGTTCAGGCCTCGTCTGGATCTTGATCAGCGACAGACTTGGTTGCGACGGTGGGATGACGCCGTTTCACGGAGCCTCCACTGGCATGAATGACACGTGCTTCGATCTACTCGTGATCGGCGGAGGCGCCAGCGGTGCCTGCGTTGCTTATGAGGGCGTGCGCCGCGGCCTGCGTGTGGCCTTGCTGGAGAGCCATGACCTGGGAGGAGGCACCAGTTGTCGCAGCACCAAGTTGCTGCACGGAGGGGTTCGTTACCTCGAACTTGCCTTCAAAACCGCCGACACGGCGCAGCTGCGATTGGTCAGGGAAGCCTTGCTGGAGCGGGGACACTGGCTCCAGCAAGCTCCGTTTCTGGCCAAACGCCTCGAACTGGCCCTGCCGACAAGCGGAGTGATCGGCCAGGCCTACTACCGCCTCGGGCTGGGCCTCTACGACGCACTCTCGGGCCGCTCAGGGATTGGCAGCAGTCGCCTGCTTTCAAGCCAACAGCTGCGTCATGCCCTTCCCGCCCTTCGAGACGACATCACGCGGGGTGTGGCCTACAGCGACGGGCAATTTGATGACGCGCGCCTCAACCTCCTGATGGCACTCACAGCGGAACAAGCGGGCGCAGTCGTGCGCACCCGCACGCGAGTCGTGGCATTGGAAACCGACAGCAGCGGCAGGCTCTGCGGTGCGATCAGTGAGAGCGCCAGCGGGCAGAGCGAGCGCTGGCAGGCAAAGGTTGTGGTGAATGCCACAGGGATCCACTCCGACACGATCCGGAGGATGGCGGATCCCTCCTGCGAGGAGAGGATGCTCACCAGCCGAGGCATCCACCTCGTGCTCAAGCAAACCCTCTGCCCGGAGGGAATTGGCCTGCTGCTGCCATCCACCGATGACGGACGGGTGCTGTTCATGCTTCCGTTCTTCGGGCGAACCCTGGTGGGCACCACGGACACACCCTGCCCCCAGGAGCAGGCCTCATCTCCATCGGAAAGCGAAGTGAGTTACCTGCTGGATTACGTGCAGCGCTGGTTTCCTGCCCTCAACAACATCGACGTGGGCAGCTGCTGGGCCGGGGGACGCCCTCTACTGAAGCCGGCAGGTGCCGATGTGAACAGCAGCCGGGTTGTGCGCGAACACGAGGTGGAAACCCTGGCCTGCGGACTGGTGAGTGTGATGGGAGGCAAGTGGACCACATGCCGGCCCATGGCCATCGACACGCTCCAAGCGGTGGAGCAGCAGCTCGGGCACGCCCTCAAAGCGCCTGGGATGTTGCCTCTGATCGGCAGCGCTTCTGATCCATTGCAAACGCCTGCTCAGCTTCAGAGCCAGCAGGCACCTCTGGAATCACTGTTGCCCAACACACCGCAGCGCCCGCAGCAGATCGCCCATCTCCTGAGCAGCCATGGGCTTGCGGCACAACAGCTGGTTTCGAGCTGGTCGGACGATGACCGACACCCGCTCAGTGATGTGATTCCCGTCTGCCGGGGCGAGCTGCGGCATGCAATCACCCATGAACACGCGCGAAGCGTCACTGACGTGCTCTGCCGCCGCACACGTCTCGGCATGGTGGACCAGCAGGATGGGGAGAGACTGCGCCCGGCGGTGAGCGAACTCCTGGCTCAGGCTGGTCACGCCAGTGCTGATGCTGACGTTCTGGATCCGTCCCGCTGAAAGCAGGCCGCTCGCTCCCTTCAGCTGTCCTGCAAGGCGTCGTTTGGCTCTTCGACCTCGCCCAGCAACCACCAGTTGAAGCCGTGGGCCGGCAAATACACAAACCAATCTGCGGAGGCAGGGGGATACTCACACCCCCACATCACTTCCCGGGTTCGCTCACCCTCCCAGCGGCTGAGATCAAGTTGCAGCGAAGCTCCTGCCGCAGAGAGATTGGCCGCAACCAGCACGGTCATCCGTCCATCACAGCGCACGTAGCTGATCACGCTGGGATGAGCGCTGGGGAGCAGCTCGAAATCGCCGTAGCGCAGCGCCGGCAACAACCGACGGCAGGTGAGCATGCGCCGGTGCCAGTTGAGCAGAGACCCGGGGAGTTGTTTCTGCACCTCCACATTCACCACCCGGTAGTCGTATCCAGGCGCTGTGATGGGTGGCAACACGAGCAGGGGGTCCGGGGCCGACGAGAAACCTCCATTCCGGGCCGGGGTCCAGGCCATGGGCGTGCGGTTGGGATCCCTGTCTCTCAAGCCGGGCCAGTCCCCCATCCCAAGCTCATCGCCGTAATAGAGACAGGGCATCCCCGGCAGGCTGTAGAGCAATCCGTGCAACACCCGGTTCGAACCAGGATCGCCGTTGAGCAAAGGAGCGAGGCGGCGATTGATCCCCCAGTTGAGCCAGTGGCCCTGGCCCTGATGCAGTCCGGCGCGAATGATCTGGATCACCTCCTCAGGAATCAGATGCCCATCTCCAAGCCAGAGCTCGTCGTGGTTGCGCAGGGGTAAGGCCCAGCGGCAGCCACACACAGCGTCCTGCGCATCCTGAAGACACTGACGCAGATTCTCTGTGGACCCGCTGGCAATGGCCGCGAACAGATGAGCCGTGAGAACGAAATTGAAAGCACCATGCAGTTCATCGTCCGCGAGGTAAGGCGCAGCCTCCTGCACCGGTTGGATCGCCTCGGCCAGCAACAGAACATCGCGGCCATGGGAATCCACCCGCTCTCGCAACCGCTTCAAAAAGGCATGCGTTTCCGGCAAGCCCTCGCAGCGTGAATTCTCCTCTTCGAACAAAAAGGGCACCGCATCCAAGCGGAAACCATCAACACCGCGCTCAATCCAGAAGTCCACCACCTCGAGCATCTCGTCCTGAACCAGTGGATTGGCGTAATTGAGGTCGGGCTGATGACGCAGAAAGCGGTGGAGGTAGTACTGCCCTGCCACCTCATCCCATTCCCAATTCGAGGATTCGAAATGGCGGAACAGCACGGGTGCATCGGCATAGCGATGGGGGTCGTCGCTCCAGACGTACACCTCCCGTTCAGGCGTTCCCTGCGGTGCCCAGCGAGCCCTCTGAAACCAGGGGTGAAGCGTGCTGGTGTGATTCAGCACTAGATCCATCACCACCTTCAACCCATGCCCATGGGCGGCAGTGAGAAAACGATGAAAGGCCGCCAGATCGCCCAGATCTGGATGAATCGCCTTGAAATCAGTGATGTCGTACCCACCGTCCTGGAGGGGAGATGGATAAACCGGAGTGAGCCAGATTGCTTCCACCCCAAGCCAGCGCAGATAGGGCAACCGATTCGCCAGCCCCTGCAGATCGCCCACGCCATCGCCGTTGCCATCGGCATAGCTGCGCACGATCAATTGATAGATCACGGCGCCGTTCCACCACGGCTGCTGCTTCGGCATCCGGCTGATGCTTTCTCACTCCGTAGTAATGACGACAGAGGCTTCCGTCATCCCCTTCGCAATGGATGCAAGGGAAGACCTGCAAACATGCAACGGTCGCAGGGAAGCGTGATGGTTCAGTTCGCCGGGACCAATCCCTTCTCAGCAAGGGATCTTGAGGCATTACGCGCCCCTGTGGTGGAAGGGACCACCCGCCCTGAAGCCTGGAGACGGCTTCAGCTGGATCGCCTCCACGCCCTGGTCTGCGATCACGAGCAGGAAGTGTTGGAAGCGCTCCATCAAGATCTGGCCAAACCTCCCCTCGAGGGGATGGCCGAGGTGGTGGCCCTGCTGCAGGAATTGAAACTGGCCCGACGGAACCTGCGCCAGTGGATGCGCCCTCAGTCGATCCGGGTCCCGCTCGTGCAACAGCCTGGACGCGCCCAGTTGATCCGCGAACCGCTTGGCTGCGTGCTGCTGATCGGCCCCTGGAATCTGCCCTTCAGTCTCACGTTCTGGCCTTTGGTCAGCGCCTTGGCCGCGGGGAATACTGCCGTGATTAAGCCGTCCGAACAGGCACCGGCAACCGCGGAACTGATTGAACGACTGGTGCCTCGGCACTTTCCCAGCGATGTGGTCCGAGTGGTGAACGGGGATGCCCGGGTGGCAGCGGATCTGGTCAGGCTCCGGTTTGATCACATCTTTTTCACCGGAGGAGGGCGCATCGGCGCCAAAGTGCTTGAAGGAGCTGCAGCCAATCTCACGCCCGTGACCCTGGAACTGGGGGGCAAGAACCCTGCGGTGGTGATCCAAGGAGCCGATCTGGACGTCACAGCACGGCGACTGATCTGGGGGAAGGGATTCAATGCCGGACAAGCCTGTGTGGCTCCCGATCACATCCTGGTGGAGCAAAGCCTGAGAGAACCACTTGTTCAGGCCATGGCCGATCAGCGGCGGGCGCTCTACGGCGCGAATCCACTGGAATCAGAGCACATGGCCTCACTGATTTCAGAGCGTCACTACGGACGCTTGGCAGGCCTGCTCAAAACTGCACAAAACGAAGGGCGCGTCCTCATTGGAGGGGAATGCGATGAAACCCGCCGCAGGATTGCTCCAACGCTGATCAGCATCGAAGACGACACCGACCCGCTGATGGCCGATGAACTCTTCGGTCCTCTGTTGCCGATGATTGAAATCCCTGATCTCAACCATGCCATCACCCGGATGCAAGGCCAGGACAAACCTCTCGCCATTTACCTGTTCGGAGGTGATCACGGCGATCAGCAACGCCTGCTGCGCTGCACAAGCTCTGGAACCGTCTGTTTTAACGATGTCATCCTCCAGGCTGGCGTTCCAGGTCTGGCCTTCGGAGGCGTCGGGGCCAGTGGAATGGGATCCCATCACGGCGAAGCCGGGTTCCGCACGTTTTCGCATGAACGATCGGTGCTGAAACGGCCGTTCTGGCTCGATATACCGCAGCGGTATCCGCCCTACACCCTGAAGCCAGAAACATTCCGTCGCCTGTTGAGCTGAGTTTCCCTGACGAGCAGATGAAGCAGGGCTGGCGTCCCGCGGAAGGCACCTTATGGTTCGCCCAGCCGCCGGAGATGTATGCGCCGCACCCTCTTAGCACTCCTCGCCCTCATCGCCCTGTCACCGCTTCCATCGGGCGCAGCGAACGTGACGGTGAGGGCTGGTGACACGCTCTCCGATATTGCAGCTCGCTACGGGGTGTCCGTCGGCAGCTTGATGCGAGTGAACGGACTTCGCGACTCCAACCACGTGGAAGTGGGACAGACCCTGCGTCTTCCAAGCGGTGCAGCCGCAGGCGTCACAGCCGGAGCAGGTCGGCATACGGTGCGATCCGGAGACACGCTTGGTGCGATCGCTTTGCAGTACCGCGTGAGTGAGCGCCAGCTGATGGCACTGAATGGCCTCGTCAGTGCTGATCATGTGGAACGAGGCCAGACACTGAAACTTCCCAGCAACGCGGTACTACCGAAACCGAAAACAGCCGCCAAACCCAAGCTCAAGCCTGTACCGGTGAAGGCTGATCCCAACGCCACAAGCCACACTGTGGCCCGCGGCCAGACCCTGACGCAGATCGCCAAGGCCTACGAAATCCCTGTGGCTTCCTTGGTGAGCATCAATTCCATTAAGGATCCCAACCAAGTGACCGTGGGTACCAAGCTGATGCTCCGAGCCACTGAAACCCAACCCCAAACCGCAGCTGTTCCTGAGGCGAACGTGCAACCCAGGCCTCAGCCCCAGACATCGGCAGCAAAGCCCAAGCCAACAAGCCAGCCGAAACCAACAAGCCAGCCCAAACCAACCGCCAAGGTCAAGCCGGTCACCACTGCGAAGGCCAACACAACAAAACCAGACTCCGCCGTCCAACCGAACAAAGCGGAATGGAAGACCTACGGCCCCCTCCAGGTGGACTGGGGAAACTGGCAGTTAATGGGAGGCAGTGAGGTCGCACCCACCTTGAACAGAGATGGACAGTCCCTGTATGTGGCGGTGAACTGCTCTGCTGGAAAGATCAACGTGACCGGCGCCAATGGCAGCTGGAAGACGTGGATCGCACCTCAGTCAGCCTTCGAACGCGACCTCTTGAAAGACCGCTGCAAGTCCTCGAAGGGCTGATCTCAGGATCAGGCTGCGTAGTGAAGAGGCCATGGACGATGCATGAAGCGTCGTCCGCTTTCCCTGATGTAGAGGCGCTGGCTTCCATCATCACTCTCCTGAATCAGCTCTTCTTGAACCAGACGTCGAGCGAGCCAACCCCAGTGGGCTGATTGCCCCTCTTCGCTGTTCAAGGCATCGCTCAAACGCCTGGCATCCGTTCCGCGTTCCTCAGCGAGCTTTTCCAACAGGATCTGCGCTTCATCCGACCAGTTTTCCCGGCGACACTCCATCTGGCAGCGATCGCAGCGACCGCACGGAGGCACCAACTCACCAACCGAGAGCAGCAGGGCTTGCTCCCGGCATCCCTCCCCTTCAGCCACAGCCTCCATGCGGCGTAACTGCCGCTGGGCCAGTTCAACCCGATGGGCTTCATCGACAGAGTCTTGAGCCTGTGAGCGGCGCAGGGTGGCTTGCATCGCCCAGCCGAGGCTCGTGCGATCAGCAGGGGAGAAGAGAACCAAGCAGTTGGCTGGCAATCCATCACGGCCGGCGCGACCCGATTCCTGGAGATAACCCTCCGGGGTGCTCGGTAGATCGAGGTGAAGGACCAACCCCACATCAGAGCGATCCACTCCCATGCCAAAGGCGACGGTGGCCACAAGCACGGGATCGTTGCTGCCCAGGAAGTGCTCGAGAGCCCGCAGTCGAACGTCTGGTTCAAGACCAGCGTGGTAAGCAATGGCCTCGATACCAGTTGAGCGCAGCCTCTCGGTCCAGTGCTCCACGGAGCGACGCGTCCGGGCGTAGATCAGCGAAGCGCCCCGGGCTTGTTGGATGGCCGCAACCACCTCTTGGAGAGGATCTTTCACACGCCTGCGCATGGCGTAGTGCAGATTGCGTCGACGGGCTGATCCCACCTGAATCAGCGGCCGACGAAGATGCAACAAGCGAAGGATGTCGGCGCGAACGCGAGGTGCTGCTGTGGCGCTGAGCGCCACCATCGGCACGCCTGGGCAGAGATCCCTCAGCTGCCCGAGGCGTCGGTAATCCGGACGAAAGTCATGACCCCATGCGCTGATGCAATGGGCTTCATCCACAGCCAGCGCAACCAGCTGACCAGTCGCCGCCTGCTCTTGCAGCAGAGAACGGGTCGCTTCCCCCTGTAGCCGCTCCGGTGCCAGATAAAGAAGTCTGAGGGTTCCTGCATCGACCTGCTCGAGGATGCGGCGACGCTGCCCGGGCTCAATGCCTCCATGCAAACAGGCCGCCTCAATCCCTCGTCGGCGAAGCTGGAGCACCTGATCCTCCATCAGGGCCACTAGCGGAGAGATCACCACCACCAAGCCTGAGCGCACAAGAGCTGGCAGTTGATAGCAGAGGGACTTTCCACCGCCGGTGGGGAGCACCGCCAGGCAATCCTTGCCGGCAAGAAGGCACTCCACCACAGGACGTTGGCCCGATCGGAAGGATGACCATCCGAAATAACGCTGCAGCGTCGTCTGTAGCAAATCCACGACACACCACAGGTGGTGTGTCCACCTTACCGAGCTCCAGATCTAGAGAACAGGTGGCTCCAGTTGGTCCGGGGATTCCTCGACCAGTTGCAGGCGAACCCGCTTTCCACCAGCCAGTTCCCCCAGGGAGACGCGCATGGTGGCTCCACTAAGGCTCTGCAGAGCTGAGAGCACATCCCTCAGATAGGGCGTGCTGCTCCCGCTCTCCACCCAGAGTCGCTCCTGAAGACCACCCAGTCGCCGCCACGAGGTATGCAGCTTGAGCACGGCGGATTCCAGGGCATGGGCCTGACCGACGGCATCCGCAAGGAGTCCAAGTGCATCAAGCCTCTGGGCCTCCTGCATGGCCTTCTCAAGATCCAGTTCACCCTGCTGAAACGCACGCACGGCCTCTCCCGATTCAGTGGCCTTGGTGATCCATCGCGCCGTGTGGGTGACATCTTTGATGCGATCAAGCTCTGGCTCGTCGCGAAGCACCTTGCGCAGATCCTCTTGCTGGGGCTCGGGAAGCTTGGCGAGTTCCCTTACCAGAGGCGCCACAGCCTTCGGAGGAAGAAGGTTCTGCTGGGTCCTTTCACGGATCTCCTCTGGCAGAAGGGGGCTCGTCGCTGCAGTGAACTCATCTGCCAACCGTCGCACCTGCTTCCGGGTGATCTCCTGTCCTTCATTGGCTGCCTCCGAGATCATCAGCTGCACTTCCGGTTCAGCCAGGGAGGTCTCCATGAAGGCTCTCTTCGAAAACTGATTGACGCTGGTTGGCTCTAAAACGCCGTCTCCAAGCATCTGTTCGGCCGATTCCGCCAGTTGGATCAAGCCGTAAGCCCGTGTCTTGCTGATCTCTTGCTCTCTGAGCCACTGCAGAAAACCGGCACCGCGCCCCTCACCTCCACGCTTCTCGCGATCACGGACAGCCTTGAGGATCCGCCCTCTCCAGATCTCGGTCTGAAGGTCGAACTTGTCGCAGATCGTCCATGCCTCCTCCAGCTTGGCTAGAAACTCCATGGTGCTGATGTCGTCCTGCTCCGGATCGGGCAGATCGAGCTCCAACATTGGAGATTCAGGGGACGAGGGCAACACGAACCGGATCACAACAGAGGTTGGATGCTGCCACGGCAACCGACAGATCAGGCAGAACCGTGGGACGACATTGTGTGACGCTCAGTCCCCGTGGTGCCAGCACCGAGATACGCTCCTTTTGCATCCCAGTTTCAGCGCAGCGATGGCGATCTCCCGCGGTGACATGGTGCGCATCAAGCGCCCTGAGTCCTACTGGTACAACGAAGTTGGCAAGGTGGCATCCATCGACACCTCTGGCATCCGATACCCGGTGGTGGTGCGATTTGAGCAGGTGAACTACAACGGCATCTCCGGTTCCGAGGGCGGCATCAACACGAACAACTTTGCCGAGTCGGAACTCGAACCGGCCTGAGTCCGTTGCCGGAACTTCCGGAAGTCGAGACGGTTCGCCGGGGCCTGGCGAGCCGTCTTCAGTCGTTTGTCATTCACGACGTTGAAGTCCTCCGTGATCGGGCAGTCGCAAGTCCGGGAGGTCCCCAAGCGTTGCGCCTTGGATTGCAAAGGCAGAAAGTTGGCGAGTGGAGGCGTCGAGGCAAATACCTCATGGCGCAACTGCACGACCCGGAGACGGGAAACGGCAATGGCATTTGGGGCGTCCATCTGCGCATGACAGGCCAGTTCCAATGGCATCCAACACAAACGGAGCCCTGCCGTCATACACGTGTTCGCCTCTGGAATCACCAGGGCCATGAACTGCGTTTTGTGGACATGCGCAGCTTCGGAGAAATGTGGTTTGTGCCCGAGAACGTTCCCGTTGACTCTGTCATCACGGGCCTGCAACGTCTTGGGCCAGAACCCTTCAGCGACAGCTTCAATGCAGCGTATCTACAACAAAAACTGAAAGGATCGAACCGTTCGATCAAGGCCGCGCTTTTGGATCAAGCCGTCGTTGCTGGGGCCGGCAACATCTATGCCGACGAAAGCCTCTTTGCATCAGGCATTGCTCCGCATCGCAAGGCTGGCGAACTCAACCTCTCTGAACTCGAGCGCCTGTGCACAAGCCTTGTGCACGTTCTCGAGATCAGCATCGGAGCCGGAGGCACCACTTTCAGCGATTTTCGGGACCTCGAGGGTGTGAATGGCAACTATGGAGGCCAAGCATCGGTCTATCGACGAACAGGTCAACCATGCCTGGTCTGTGGCAAACCAATCGAACGCAATCGACTGGGGGGACGCAGCACCCATTGGTGCTCTGTCTGCCAGAGTTGAAGCATGGGAAAGGGCGCTCACAAACGACAATTAATCAAAACCATTCGCGACCTACACAACCGCGGGTGGTGTGACGGCACCGGTGGCAATTTCAGTGTTGTCTGTGAACAGGATCCGTTGAGACTCTTGATGGCACCCAGCGGAGTGGACAAGGGATCCGTCGAAGCAACAGATCTGATTGAAGTCAATGGCAACGGAGAGGTTGTCCATGGCGAGGGGAAAGCCAGTGCAGAAACATTGATGCATCTGCAAATCATCAAACAATGCTCTGCAGGCGCAGTTCTTCACACCCATTCATGCAATGGAACGCTTCTTTCCAGATTGCATCAGGCATCAGGCCACCTAAAGCTGGAAGGATGGGAGATGCTTAAGGGACTTGATGGCATCATCACCCATAACACAACAGTTGAGCTGCCAATTATCGATAACGATCAGAATTTAAAACGTCTTAGCGAACAAGCAAGCCAACATTTAGGGGATGCACCCTCAGGCCTACTGGTCGCAGGACATGGCCTGTATGCATGGGGTGATGATCTTTTTCAGGCCCAACGGCATACTGAAATCATTGAATTCCTACTCGAACTGTCGTGGAGACAAACCCTACTCAACAAAACACAGTGATCAAGGCCATTGTTCTTGATATTGAAGGGACAACATGCCCTGTCAACTTCGTGTCACAGACACTATTTCCCTTTGCCCAACGACAACTTGCGAAGACAATCTGCACACCAAACCGCAAACCCGGTGTGTCGGCCGCAGTCGAAGAGGCCATTGCCGAATGGAAGAGAGACAGCGATCCCGCGAGCCAAGCACTCTTGCTTCAGGCAACTGACCAAAACACACCAACCCCAGAGGAACTTTCTCAGTACCTCGACCATCTCATTCAATGTGATCGAAAATCAACAGCCTTAAAGGAACTGCAGGGAATCATTTGGGAGCAAGGCTACGCCTCAGGCGAACTGACATCCCCTTTATACGCTGATGTGATTCCAACACTCAATTCCTGGAAACAACAAGCGATAAAGCTGGCGGTGTACTCATCGGGAAGCGTTAAAGCACAACAACTGCTGTATTCCCATACAACCGGTGGAGACATCACTGATCGATTCAGCCAGTGGTTCGACACCCGAACAGGCCCAAAGCTAAATGCAGATAGCTACAGAGCAATCAGCGATATGATTCAGATCAAGCCAGCTTCAATTCTTTTTGTCAGTGATCATCCTGGAGAATGCGACGCAGCACTAGCTTCAGGAATGGAGACCCGATTCTGCCTGCGTGAAGGCAATCCATTCCGCGATGGTGGAGTGCACAGAGTGATTCATGATCTGAGCGAAATCAGTCTCTGATCATTGTTCTAAAAGAAGGCACAAAAAAAGCCACCCCTCGGGGTGGCTTTCTTCGTTTGGAATGTTTTACCTGGCATCGAGCTATTTTCTCAGGGGGCTACCCCCCAAATATCGTCGCCGCTGCTGCGTTTCACAACCGAGTTCGAGATGGATCGGAGTGGTTCCACAGCGCCATGGACACCAGGATAGTTTCATTCCCAAGGGGTGAACCCTGAGAACTGCATAGGTCATCACCTAAAGCTCTCGCTTTAGATCATGTGTCTGTCTGAATAAAACTTGCCTCAGACAAGAGCCAAATTAATGGTCAAACCCTCGGTCTATTAGTACTCCTCCGCTGCATCCATTACTGGACTTCGACGTAGAGCCTATCAACGGGTGTTCTTCCCGTGACCTTACTGGGTTACCCCATGGGAATACTCATCTTGAGGTGGGCTTCCCACTTAGATGCTTTCAGCGGTTATCCACTCCGCACATGGCTACCCAGCGTTTACCGTTGGCACGATAACTGGTACACCAGAGGTGCGTTCCTCCCGGTCCTCTCGTACTAGGGAGAAATCCTCTCAATATTCCTACGCATACACCGGATATGGACCGAACTGTCTCACGACGTTCTGAACCCAGCTCGCGTACCGCTTTAATGGGCGAACAGCCCAACCCTTGGGACCGACTTCAGCCCCAGGTTGCGATGAGCCGACATCGAGGTGCCAAACCTCCCCGTCGATGTGAACTCTTGGGGGAGATCAGCCTGTTATCCCTAGAGTAACTTTTATCCGTTGAGCGACGGCCCTTCCACTCAGAACCGTCGGATCACTAAAGCCGACTTTCGTCCCTGTTCGACTTGTAGGTCTCACAGTCAAGCTTCCTTCTGCTTTTGCACTCGTCGGCTGATTTCCAACCAGCCTGAGGAAACCTTTGCGCGCCTCCGTTACCTTTTAGGAGGCGACCGCCCCAGTCAAACTGCCCACCTGATACTGTCCGCTCCCCGGATAACGGGTGAACGTTAGAACCCTAGCTCTGAAAGAGTGGTATCTCACCATTGACTCACCAGCACCCGCAAGCACTGGTTCAACGTCTCCCACCTATCCTGCGCATTCAGAGCCCGGGCACAATACCAAGCTACAGTAAAGCTTCATAGGGTCTTTCTGTCCGGGTGTATGTAGTCCGCATCTTCACAGACAATTCTATTTCGCCGAGCCTCTCTCCGAGACAGCGCCCTGATCGTTACGCCTTTCGTGCGGGTCGGAACTTACCCGACAAGGAATTTCGCTACCTTAGGACCGTTATAGTTACGGCCGCCGTTCACCGGGGCTTCAGTCGCCAGCTTCGCTTACGCTGACCGGCTTCCTTAACCTTCCGGCACTGGGCAGGCGTCAGCCCCCATACATCGTCTTGCGACTTAGCGGAGACCTGTGTTTTTGGTAAACAGTCGCCAGGGCCTCTTCACTGCGACCACCTTGCGGTGGCACCCCTTCTCCCGAAGTTACGGGGCCATTTTGCCGAGTTCCTTAGAGAGAGTTACCTCGCGCACCTCGGTATTCTCTACCACCCCACCTGTGTCGGTTTCGGGTACTGGCAGTTATGCCTTAACGGGTATAGAGCTTTTCTTGGAAGCATGACATCACCAACTTCGCTGCCGTAGCAGCTCGTACTCACGCCTCAGCTCGGAACGTTTTCTCCGCTCCTCAACGCCTCGAACGCTTGAACCAGTAACCAACATCTGGCTTGGCTAGCCTTCTCCGTCCCTCTTCCCAAAACATAACCGGTACAGGAATGTTGACCTGTTATCCATCGACTACGCCTTTCGGCCTCGCCTTAGGTCCAGACTAACCCTCCGCGGACGAGCCTGCCGGAGGAACCCTTAGGGTTTCGGTGCATGGGATTCTCACCCATGTTTTCGCTACTCAAGCCGACATTCTCACTTCTATGCAGTCCACGCCCGCTCACGCTAACGCTTCGCCCCACATAGAACGCTCCCCTACCATAAATCCGCAGCTTCGGTACAACACTTAGCCCCGTTCATTTTCGGCGCAGGATCGCTCGACCAGTGAGCTATTACGCACTCCTTTGAGGATGGCTGCTTCTAGGCAAACCTCCTGGTTGTCTGGGCAATCCCACCTCCTTTATCACTTAGTGTTGATTTGGGGACCTTAGCTGGCGGTCTGGGCTGTTTCCCTCTCGACCATGGAGCTTATCCCCCACAGTCTGACTGCCTCGCTACACACAGGGTATTCAGAGTTCATCTCGATTTGGTACCGCTCTCGCAGCCCGCACCGAAATGGTGGCTTTACCCCCCTGCTGGAGCACGAGACGCTACGCCTCAACGTATTTCGGGGAGAACCAGCTAGCTCCGGGTTCGATTGGCATTTCACCCCTAACCACAGCTCATCCGCTGATTTTTCAACATCAGTCGGTTCGGACCTCCACTTGGTATCACCCAAGCTTCATCCTGGCCATGGTTAGATCACCCGGGTTCGGGTCTATAAACACTGACAAACGCCCTATTCAGACTCGCTTTCGCTATGGCTCCACCATTTCCGGTTTAACCCGCCAGTGCCTATAAGTCGCCGGCTCATTCTTCAACAGGCACACGGTCACCCTATGAGTAGGGCTCCCATTGCTTGTAAGCTCACGGTTTCATGTTCTATTTCACTCCCCTCCCGGGGTTCTTTTCACCTTTCCCTCGCGGTACTGTTTCGCTATCGGTCACACAGGAGTACTTAGCCTTACGAGGTGGTCCTCGCTGATTCACACGGAATTTCACGTGCTCCGTGCTACTCGGGATACAGCTAGGTCAGTTCAGTTTTCGTGTACGGGGCTTTCACCCTCTGTGGCGTGTCTTTCAAACACTTCCACTAACATTCCTGATCCACATTGCTGTCCCACAACCCCGACAGTCGAAACTGTCGGTTTAGGCTCTTCCCCGTTCGCTCGCCGCTACTTAGGGAGTCGTTTTTACTTTCCTTTCCTCCAGCTACTAAGATGTTTCAGTTCGCTGGGTTGGCTCGCGCCAGCCTATGGATTCAGCTGGCCGTTCTAGGGGTTGCCCCATTCGGAAATTCCCGGATCAAAGCGTGTTTCCAGCTCCCCGAGACTTATCGCAGGTAACCACGTCCTTCATCGCCTCTGTGTGCCAAGGTATCCGCCGTGAGCCCTTTGTAGCTTGACCATATAATCTCCAACACGCTTGCTGTCGTTGAAACAGATTCTCCCTGATTCATTGCTGAATCAAGAATCAAACTCTTGATTGCTCGACACAATCAAAAGAACGTGATGGAGTCTCGGCTCTTGCTCTATAGAATTCGCAATCACTCCTCTTAATCATCCTTTCGGATCATTATTTAGAGTCATCGCATCATCCATGAGATGCTTTATTCTTTCCAGACTCACCTATGCAGTTGTCAAGGTTCTGCTAGAACTTCAAATCAAATCATCAATTGCTTGATCATTTGACTTGAGCCCAGCATCTTATCAACCAAATACATTCAGCAAAACCTTTTTTGCTTTCATTTGGAATGACAGGAAGCTGGGGTCATCCAGCGGACACGTCTAAAATCACACTCCAGTCGAACTCATACTCCAATATCCTTTTGGAGATGGGGATACAGTTTGGTCAGTGGAGGTTAGGAGACTCGAACTCCTGACATCCTGCTTGCAAAGCAGGCGCTCTACCAACTGAGCTAAACCCCCAACACCGAATGGGCCATCCTGGACTTGAACCAGGGACCTCACCCTTATCAGGGGTGCGCTCTAACCACCTGAGCTAATGGCCCAGGAGTCTCATCCCTTCAGGGGTGTGACCTAGACAAAGTTTAGGAACTAAAAATCTCCACCATCCTCATCTGCATCGCTGCAAATTTGATGGCTTCAAAGCTGAGGTACCGATCGACCTAAGGTGACAGGATTTCGGCCTAAGAATAAAATACTCAGACATCAAAATCGTTGTTTGTCTCCCTGTTAGGAGGTGATCCAGCCGCACCTTCCGGTACGGCTACCTTGTTACGACTTCACCCCAGTCATCAGCCCCACCTTCGACGTCCTCCTCCACAAGGGTTGGAGTAACGGCTTCGGGCGTGGCCAACTTCCATGGTGTGACGGGCGGTGTGTACAAGGCCCGGGAACGTATTCACCGCAGTATGCTGACCTGCGATTACTAGCGATTCCTCCTTCACGTAGGCGAGTTGCAGCCTACGATCTGAACTGAGCCACGGTTTATGAGATTTGCTTGTCCTCGCGAACTTGCTGCTCTTTGTCCGTAGCATTGTAGTACGTGTGTAGCCCAGGATGTAAGGGGCATGATGACTTGACGTCATCCACACCTTCCTCCGGTTTATCACCGGCGGTCTCTCTAGAGTGCCCAACTAAATGCTGGCAACTAAAGACGTGGGTTGCGCTCGTTGCGGGACTTAACCCAACATCTCACGACACGAGCTGACGACAGCCATGCACCACCTGTCACTGCGTTCCCGAAGGCACCCTCTCGTTTCCAAGAGGTTCGCAGGATGTCAAACCCTGGTAAGGTTCTTCGCGTTGCATCGAATTAAACCACATACTCCACCGCTTGTGCGGGCCCCCGTCAATTCCTTTGAGTTTCACACTTGCGTGCGTACTCCCCAGGCGGAACACTTAACGCGTTGGCTACGACACCGAGGGGGTCGATTCCCCCGACACCTAGTGTTCATCGTTTACGGCCAGGACTACAGGGGTATCTAATCCCTTTCGCTCCCCTGGCTTTCGTCCATGAGCGTCAGTTATGGCCCAGCAGAGCGCCTTCGCCACTGGTGTTCTTCCCGATATCTACGCATTTCACCGCTACACCGGGAATTCCCTCTGCCCCTACCACACTCAAGCCCAACAGTTTCCACTGCCATGATGGAGTTAAGCTCCACGTTTTAACAGCAGACTTGAAGGGCCGCCTGCGGACGCTTTACGCCCAATAATTCCGGATAACGCTTGCCACTCCCGTATTACCGCGGCTGCTGGCACGGAATTAGCCGTGGCTTATTCCTCAAGTACCGTCAGATCTTCTTCCTTGAGAAAAGAGGTTTACAGCCCAGAGGCCTTCATCCCTCACGCGGCGTTGCTCCGTCAGGCTTTCGCCCATTGCGGAAAATTCCCCACTGCTGCCTCCCGTAGGAGTCTGGGCCGTGTCTCAGTCCCAGTGTGGCTGATCATCCTCTCAGACCAGCTACTGATCGATGCCTTGGTGAGCTCTTACCTCACCAACTAGCTAATCAGACGCGGGCTCATCCTCAGGCGAAATTCATTTCACCTCTCGGCATATGGGGTATTAGCGGCCGTTTCCAGCCGTTATCCCCCTCCTGAGGGCAGATTCCCACGCGTTACTCACCCGTCCGCCACTAACCCGAAGGTTCGTTCGACTTGCATGTGTTAAGCACGCCGCCAGCGTTCATCCTGAGCCAGGATCAAACTCTCCGTTGTAGATCAAATCCTCTTAACGACTTTCACCGTCTCAATTTGATTTGCGTCACCCATTACTCAGACATTCTGGCAATAGTTGAGGCCTCCTTCCGCTGACACAGAAGTGTTCTTAAGAGTGCACATCTAGATTTCTCTATCTATGACTTTCCAGGATCTCAGATCCGGTTGTTGCTCCACACTGCGCACACCGACAACACAAGAGCTCGTGAAAACCCTCAAGTTGTAAGCGCAATGCTTCTTTGCAACGAATTTTTGTTGACGGGACCTCACACCTTCATCGCTCTTTCATTCATCACTCACTCCTCAACTTCGCAGTTGATTCATCAGCAACAAACGCGATGAAAGCGTCAGTTCCTAAACTTTTCAGTTGTCCAGGTTCTGCCGTCGCACTCCCTCTCAGGAGCGGTTGGCGGTGCGGTCTCGCGACCGCTTGAGAAACTTACAACACCGTGGGATCGCTCCCTCTTGGCTTGTAAGCACTCCTGAACACATCAAGCTCTCGCTCTCCTTGTTCAGAAGCTGCGCTTCGGGCTTCTGCCTCCCGCGCAGTCCATAACCATAACACCACACACACCCCCAAGCGCAACAACACCTTTACAAAAGGCATCTCAAGACTTGCTTCCACTGGCGAGAACAGAAGTCATCACTAGGTTTCGGGGATCTCCGGAGGAGAACCATGGCCGGACGGTTCAGCCAACAGAACCAAAGGGTGCGCCCGAGTTCCAAAGAGGATCAGGTCGTTCTCAAAGCCCGCGAGCATTTCGAACGCACGCTGATTCCTGTGCGCGGGCAGCTCGCTGGAAGCGTCGCGGCCCTCGAGCACCCACGGCACGACGAAGCCCTCAACTATGGCGAAATCTTCCTGCGCGACAACGTGCCGGTGATGGTCTACCTGCTCACGCAGAAACGTTTCGACATCGTCAAGCAGTTCCTGAGTATCTGCCTTGATCTACAAAGCACCACGTATCAAACCCGAGGGGTTTTCCCCACAAGCTTCGTCGAAGAGAACGGTCAACTGATCGCTGACTACGGACAGCGCTCCATTGGTCGCATCACATCTGTTGACGCCAGTCTTTGGTGGCCCGTGCTGTGCTGGATGTATGTGAAGTCCAGTGGTGACGAGGACTTCGCCTCCAGCCAAGCAGTTCAACGCGGGGTGCAACTGCTGCTCGACCTTGTACTGCACCCAACCTTTGAAGGCACACCGGTTCTGTTCGTGCCGGACTGTGCCTTCATGATTGACCGTCCGATGG
Organism: Synechococcus sp. PROS-7-1; assembly: GCF_014279795.1. Taxonomy (NCBI): domain Bacteria; kingdom Bacillati; phylum Cyanobacteriota; class Cyanophyceae; order Synechococcales; family Synechococcaceae; genus Synechococcus; species Synechococcus sp. PROS-7-1. The sequence goes on along the minus strand of NZ_CP047945.1, from coordinate 589,798 downwards.
ACGTTTGGGGAGCTCCGCTTGAAGTGGAAGTTCTCCTTTATGGCTCACTGCGCTGCTGTGCCCAGCTCATGGAGCTGGGGCGAAAACATCAAAGCAGCCGGCTGCTGGATCAACGGCTTGTTCTGACCCGGCAGTGGGTTCATGACCTGCGGCAGTTTCTGCTCAAGCACTACTGGGTCACAAGCAAAACCATGCAGGTGCTGAGGCGACGGCCTACGGAACAGTACGGAGACAACCAGCACCAAAACGAATTCAATGTTCAGCCTCAGGTGATCCCCGACTGGCTGCAGGACTGGCTTGAAAACCGCGGTGGGTACCTGATCGGAAACATACGCACGGGCCGACCCGACTTCCGCTTCTACAGCCTTGGCAACTCACTGGGCTGTTTGTTCGGACTGCTCACGGCTCCGCAACAGCGCGCTCTGTTTCGACTGACGCTGCACAACCGTGATCACCTGATGGCCGAAATGCCGATGCGCATCTGCCATCCCCCGATGGAAAGCCTGGAATGGCAGAACAAAACCGGATCCGACCCCAAAAACTGGCCCTGGAGCTACCACAACGGTGGGCACTGGCCAAGCCTTCTCTGGTTTTTCGGCAGTTCCATCCTGCTGCATGAGCGCCGCCACCCCCATGCTGATGTGTTGCTCATGGGGCAGATGAAAGCATTGCTCGAAGAGTGCTATTGGAGTCATCTCAACCAGTTGCCCCGGCAACAATGGGCTGAATACTTCGATGGTCCAACGGGCACCTGGGTCGGACAGCAATCAAGGACCTATCAGACCTGGACCATCGTTGGCTTTCTCCTCCTCCATCATTTTTTACGGGTTAATCCCGATGATGTTCTCTTGCTCGACCTCGATGAGGGAGCTGTTCCGGATCCGGACTCGCACGAGAGTCAGACGAGCCACAACCCATAAACCGCCAGACAAGCCAAGCCCAGTGGGGGTCCAATGACCGTGAATTCAATGCTTGAAAACGGCTTGCTGCCCCGTTGCTCAGCCAATCGCTTAACAAGATCAAGATGACAAGCGCTAAACCAGGCATCTGAAGCAACCGATCAAACCCAGACAGTGATCGCACTCACAAAAAAGCCCGGTCTTCGACCGGGCTTTCAATCAACCTCAGGTATTCAGGTAATCAGAACAGTCCGAGGGTGAGCGATTTATCGATGGGGAGAGCAGCACCAATACCGAGGTAGATCGTGGTGACGGTTCCGAACAGGAATACAGCCATGGCCACGGGACGGCGGAAAGGATTCTGGAACTTATTAAAGCTTTCGATGAAAGGAACCAGCATCAGTCCCAAAGGAACCAGAGTTTGCAGAGCAATTCCCAGCAGCTTGTTGGGGACTACACGCAAGATCTGGAAGACCGGATACAGGTACCACTCGGGAAGAATTTCCAGAGGCGTGGCAAAGGGATCCGCCTTGTCACCCAGCATTGCGGGGTCAAGAACTGCAAGACCCACAACGCAAGCAATGGTTCCGAGGATGACGACAGGGAAGATGTAGAGGAGATCGTTCGGCCAGGCCGGCTCTCCGTAATAGTTGTGTCCCATGCCCTTGGCGAGCTTGGCGCGCATCTTGGGATCTGTTAGATCCGGCTTCTTGAGAATGTGCATGGATCAGCAGGAGATGAAAAAAACCTTAGACAGACCTGAATCTTCTGATCAGAAACGATCAGAGACTGAAACGGATCACAACGGACCAGAAATGCCCTGCTTCCGGATCATCAGGAAGTGCATGAGCATGAAGACAGCAAGCAGCCAAGGCATCACGAAGGTGTGCAGGCTGTAGAAACGCGTCAGCGTTGACTGCCCCACACTCTCGCCACCACGGAGCAGCTCAACCATGAAATCTCCCACCACAGGGATGGCAGCCGGCACACCGGACACGATCTTCACAGCCCAGTAGCCAACCTGATCCCAGGGAAGGGAGTATCCAGTGACTCCGAAAGAAACCGTGATCACGGCCATTGTCACTCCGGTCACCCAGGTGAGCTCACGAGGACGCTTGAAGCCTCCGGTGAGATACACACGGAAAACATGCAGGATCAGCATCAGCACCATCATCGAGGCGCTCCAGCGATGCACCGAACGGATCAACCATCCGAAGCTCACGTCAGTCATGAGGTACTGAACGGAGCTGTACGCCTCAGCAACAGTGGGCTTGTAATAGAAGGTCATCGCAAACCCAGTGGCGAACTGGATCAGGAAGCAAACCAATGTGATGCCACCCAGGCAATAAAAGATGTTGACGTGGGGGGGCACGTACTTGCTGCTGATGTCGTCAGCAATGTCCTGAATTTCAAGACGTTCCTGGAACCAGTCGTAGACGGGTGAGGAGTTCGCCATGCAGTTATGGGCTTGGATTGCGAGAGTCTACCGACGACACTCTGGGAGGCGCGCAAGAATGAAGCCAATGTTGCCGACTGTTAACAGCTGGTCAGATCAGTTGCAACGCCTTGCATCTGGGCTGTTCATCGGCATGTTGATCAGCCTGCTGACCGCACCTCAGGCCCTCGCCCTTAATGACGCACAGCAGCTGGTGGTGGAGAGCTGGCGTCTTGTGAATCAGAGCTATGTCGATCCCGAGACGTTCGAAACAATCCGCTGGAAGCGGCTGCGTCAGAAAGCACTGGAAAACACCATCGAGACCAGTGAGCAGGCCTACAGCGCCATCGAAACCATGCTGCAGCCGCTGAATGACCCCTACACGCGGTTGCTCAGGCCTGACGACTACAGCGTGATGAAAGCCAGCAACGAGGGAAGCCTCAGCGGGGTGGGATTGCAGCTCGGACATCCACCTGACGGGGACTCCATCGTGGTGATTGCCCCTCTGGAGGGCTCACCTGCGGCCGATGCCGGTGTTGTCAGCGGAACAGAGATCCTTGCCGTGGATGGCGAACGTGTTGAGGGTCTTGGGCTGGAAGCGACCGCAGCGCGTCTTCGGGGAGCCGTGGGCAGCCAGGTGCTGGTGACGTTGATGCCCCCCCAGGGAGAACCTGAAGAGATCAGTCTTGAAAGGCGAACCATCGACCTTCGCCCTGTGAGAACACGCCGCCTGCGCAGTGATGCTCACACCCTCGGCTACCTGCGCATCACGCAGTTCAGTGAAGGGGTTCCTTCCCAGGTGAGGGAAGCACTCGAAGAGCTTTCCGACAAGAACGTTGAGGGGCTCGTGCTGGATCTCCGAAACAACTCTGGTGGCTTGGTGAGCGCCGGTCTGGCAGTGGCTGATGTGTTCCTGGATCAGGAGCCGATCGTGGAAACACGCAATCGCGACGGAATCGCCGACCCCATTCAGGCTGGTCCTGGGGAGCTGTACAGCGGACCAATGGTGACCCTGGTCAACAGTGGGACCGCAAGCGCCAGTGAAATCCTGGCTGGCGCACTCCAGGATGACGGTCGGTCTCTTTTGCTTGGAGAGAAGACATTCGGAAAGGGATTGATTCAGACCCTCACCAACCTGAGCGATGGCAGTGGTCTTGCTGTCACGGTGGCGGGTTACGTCACCCCGAGCGGACGGGACATCCAAGGGCAAGGCATCCAACCCGACCGGGTCCTGGATCAACCGGAGCCCCTTAACCCGGGAGGCGAAGGCGATCGCTGGCTGAATGACGCCGAGCGAGTGCTGCAGGCACTGATCGAACAGGAGAATCCGATCGATCAGACCCAGCCTCTGGACAGCACGGATGTGGCATCGGAACCAACCTGAATGGCTTCCCGCACGTACCACGACCCACTGCATCGAGGCATCAGCCTCGATGCGAACGATCCAGCGGAAGCCATGGTGCTTTCACTGGTGGACTCATCACCCTTTCAACGGTTGCGTCGAATCCGGCAGCTCGGACCTGCCTTTCTCACATTCCATGGCGCCGAGTCGAGTCGATTCACCCATTCCCTTGGGGTGTTTTCCATCGCACGGCGGGCGATGGAGAGGCTCAAAACGCTGGATCCCTCACTCGAGCAGCAACGGGGTGTTCTCTACGGAGCCGCTCTGCTGCACGATCTCGGGCATGCCCCGCTGAGCCATACCGGGGAAGAGATGTTCGGCACCCACCACGAGCAGTGGTCAGCGCGGGTGATCCGGGAGCATCCTCAGATCCGGGATTCCCTCGACAATTACGCCTCGGGCACCGCTGATGCGGTCGCAGATCTCCTCGAACATGGCCAGGCGGAACGCGGGGTGATCAAATCCCTGGTCAGCAGCCAGCTGGATTGTGATCGCCTCGACTATCTCCTGAGGGACAGCTACAGCACCGGTGCCCGGTATGGGCAGCTTGACCTCGATCGCATTCTTGCGGCTATCACCCTTGCTCCTGATGGAGAGCTGGCCATTCACCCGAAGGGATTGATGGCGGTGGAGCACTATCTGGTGGTTCGCAACCTGATGTACCGCAGCGTTTACAACCACCGGCTGAACGTGATGTGCAACTGGCTGCTGGAGCGTCTCATTCAGGAGGCCCGCCATCTCGGTCCAGATCGCATCTGGACGGATTCCACGATGCACCGCTGGCTGTGGGAAACCGAACGACTTGATCTCAACAGCTACCTCGCCAATGACGACCTTCGTATCGGCTATCACCTTCAGCGCTGGCAGGCTGAAGCCCCTGCCCCCCTGGCAAGCCTCTGCGATCGCTTTCTCAATCGCCAGCTGCTGAAAGCCCTGGATGTGAGCTCACTCCACACCTCCGATCGTCTGGAACTGCTTGCTGCTGCACAGACGATGTCGGAATCAGTCGGACTGGACCCCACCCTCTGCTGCGGGCTTCGGCAACACCAGCTCCACGGCTATCACCCCTACCGAGGAGGTCTCCGGCTCTGGGATGGGCACAGTCTGCGGGCCCTAGAGCAGGAGTCGGCACTCGTGAGCAGCTTGGCCACCCCCGCGGAATCGGCCTGGTTGATCCACCCCCGGGAGATTGCTGCCGAGCTGAAGGCCAGGGTGAGACAGGAGGTCTCGCCTCTCTGAAGGGGGTAACGTCTGGCCATGAAAGCTGCGTCCCCTTCACGGGCCCGACGTGTCCTGATCCTCCCCCCCCACCGGAGTTGTCACTGGCACCAGTGGCTTCCAGACCAGCGGGAGTCTCTGCCGGCGGGATCGATCGACCTCGACATGGGTGACTGGTCCATGGGTTGTCGAGAGCTCACTGAACTGATGGACGCGCTCGAACACGAGGGGTACACGGTGCAGCAGGTCATCACCCACTGCCCCACAACGCAGATCGGAGCCGCTGCCCTTGGCCTGCCAACAAGCCAGCGGCCAAAGGCAGACACGAAAGAAGAAACCGGAGAAACCGAAACCAGTGACAGGCGCGGAGACCTGCGGATTCACCGGGGCACGCTTCGATCCGGGGATCACCTCAGCAGCGAGGGGCATGCGCTGGTCATCGGGGATGTGAACCCAGGAGCGTCTGTTACGGCGAATGGCGACGTTTACATCTGGGGCCGCCTGCGTGGACGCGCCCATGCCGGGGCCGCTGGAAACCCATCAGCACGGATCATTGCGCTGCAGCTCAGGCCGTTGCAGCTGCGCATTGCTGATCTTGTCGCCAGAGGACCGGAAGAGCCCCCCATGCCCGGACAGGCTGAACAGGCTTGCATCCGCGATGGCGACATCGCCATCGAAGCGGCCCAGCCACCGTTCCTGGATGATCAAGCGAATCAGCGGAAAAGTTTTTCAGCCGATTGAAGCCATTAATGTGGCCGCACCAACCGGGACCCCGTGACGATTTCGCGAACGATCCTGATCTGCTCAGGCAAAGGAGGCGTTGGCAAAACAACGCTCACTGCCAATCTCGGCATCGCACTCTCCAGGCAGGGTGCACGCACTGTGGTGCTGGATGCTGATTTTGGACTGCGAAACCTTGACCTGCTCCTCGGCCTAGAGAACAGGATCGTGTACACAGCCCAGGAAGTGCTGGCTGAAACATGCCGCCTGGACCAAGCCTTGGTGAAGCACAAGCAGGAACCGAATCTTGCCTTGCTTCCCGCCGGCAACCCACGGATGCTCGAGTGGCTGAAACCGGAGGACATGCAGGCCATCGTCGGCATGCTCTCCGAGCGCTTCGATTACGTCCTGATCGATTGTCCTGCGGGCATCGAAGACGGATTCAAGAATGCTGCGGCCGCGGCCAAAGAAGCGATCGTGATCACAACGCCCGAAGTGTCCGCGGTGCGGGATGCAGATCGTGTGATCGGCCTACTGAACACGCGAGGGGTCACCCCCGTGCAGCTCGTCCTCAACCGGGTTCGCCCCCGGATGATGGCCAATCAAGAGATGCTTGCTGTGGACGATGTCACCGACATCCTTGCGCTTCCACTCCTGGGCCTCGTTCTCGAAGATGAGCAAGTGATTGTGAGCACGAACCGAGGTGAGCCACTCACACTCAACGGCAGCGCGTCTCCTGCAGCAAGGGCTTACACAAACATCGCCCGACGCCTGCAGGGTGAGGACGTGCCATTGATGGATCCCGCACGGGAAGGGCGAACAGGACTGCGTGCCAAGGTTCGCCGACTGATGCAAACCAAGATCTTCTGAACGCCATGACACTTCAGGACCTTCTGGATCGAATTCTTGGTCGCCAGCCGGCCAGTGCCACCACGGCCAGAGAACGCCTCCAGCTCGTGCTCGCTCACGATCGCAGCGATCTGAGTCCCGAGCAGTTGGATCAGATGCGCCGGGAAATTTTCGAGGTCGTGGCCAAATACGTGGATATCGACCTTGAAGAGGGTGACGTCACTCTTGAAACTGAAGATCGCGTGACAGCTCTTGTGGCCAATCTGCCGATCAGGCGATCCATGGCTTCGACCAAACCTGGCAGTTGACCGTGGAATCCTCGCGAGAGCGAGAGCCAACGGCATGGTCCATTCACCCAACCTCACCCAGGCCGAGATCGGAGTGATTCAGCTGCTTCTCCATGGCATGTCAAACAAAGCCATGGCAGAGACCTTGATGGTCAGCATCCGAACCATCGAGAGTCATATCAGCCATGCGCTCATGAAAACAGGCTGCCGGTCGCGATTGGAACTTGTTCTCTGGTGGCTGAAGCAGACACCAGAGCCCCACGGTCAACCCATCGGTAAACTTCCCCCAATGCCGGCTTAGCTCAGCGGTAGAGCAGCGCTTTTGTAAAGCGAAGGCCGTCGGTTCAAATCCGTCAGCCGGCTTCCAAACGGGAATAGATCCTTCAAGGGAGATCGCGATTGCGGTGCCCAGCAAGGAGCCACACCCCGATGAAAGCGAACAACCAAGGCAGCACGTTGAGCTCGAACAGCGGCGTGAATAGACGAATCACTGGCTCAAGAAGCCAGTGAAAGGCTGTCTGGAGAAAAAGCACGAGCGCTATCAACCAGATCATCGCGTTAGGCGCTGCCGTCTGGAACCATCACAGCGCCCTGACGAAGCATCTGCCAGCACCCCGGGGATGTCCACTTCAGAACGGTGCTAGCCAGACCCGATGGTTGGGGCCACGGCAAAGGGCCAAGCAAGGGGAGGTCAGGGAACGCCGCGGCCGCCTGTTCAGCGCTGCAATTGGGAGTTGCACCGGATCGGTTGGCACTCGTTGTGGCCAAGGGGCCGCTCCTGGCCAGGAGAGATCGGGTCAAGGCACAAGCAGGAATCCTCATGCCAAGCGTGTCTTGACCGGGATTGAGGTGGTGCGTCAGCGCCCCCTCGGCAGGCAGAACCAACGTGAGCGGTCCAGGCCAATAACGATCGACCAGAGGGAGAGCATCCACCCTCGCGCTGTCAGTGGTGAGGTCGAGAAGATCGCTGACCTCTGCCGCCATCAGGATCAAGGGTTTGTCCTGCGGGCGTTGTTTCAGAGTCCAGATCTGGGCCGCAGAGGGAGGAGAGCATGCCAACGCCGGAAGCGTATCCGTCGGCATGAGTGCAGCACCCCCGCCGTGCAGGTGCCTGGCAATCGCATCGACTGCCATCAGTTGTGCATCCAAAGGCATCATCACCATCGCCTGGAAAGTTCTCACCCTCGCAAGGGACGCTGTGCCAAAGCGAAACGCATCACACCCTGAAGGTCGGGGCGGGCCTGAACAGCATCAAGACCTGCATTGCGCAGCAGCAACAAAACATCCTCGCTCTGGTCGTGGTGATGCTCCAGCAAAAGCCATCCCCCTGGAGCCAGAGCCCTTGGCGCTTCATCAATGATCGCTCGACAGCAGTCCAGCCCGTCATCACCCCCCGAGAGGGCGAGATGAGGTTCATGGTCGCGAACCACCGGCTCGAGACCAAGCAACTGAGCGCGGGGGATGTAAGGAGGATTCGAAAGCACCAGATGCAAGTTGCCCCACAAATGACGCAATGGCTCCCACCAGCTGCCCAAGTGCAGCGTGCAACAGGGCGAGGGCGCGAATGATCGCAAATTCAAACGCGCGAGCTCAAGGGCCTCGGCGCTGAGATCGACAGCATGCCCTTTCCAGCGGGGCAGAGATCGGGCGAGCGCGACAGCCAAGGCACCACTTCCGGTTCCAAGATCAGCCCAGACACCTGCCTGCGAACAAGTCTTTGGATCCGAGAGCGTCAGGCAGTGCAGAGCTAGGTCAATCAGCAACTCAGTCTCCTGGCGCGGGATCAGCGCTCCTGGGCTGACCTGCAACTCCACATCACGCCATGGACACCGTCCCACCAGATGCTGAAGAGGAACATGCTCCGTGACATGCCGATGCCACAACAATTCCAGCTCGTTGAAGGATGCAGCGAGCTGAACGGTTGATTCCGGCAGGATTCGCATCTTCTGCAATGCAGCCCAGCTCAGATCGCCCTGCATCATCAGCAGCCAGTCGAAATCAACAGCCCGCCCCCCCTGGGCAAGCTGGGATTGGCGCCAAGCGAGCAGGTCTTGGCCTGAGCAACGCGTTGTTTGCATGGGCAGAACCTAGAGGGAGCGCCAGCGCAGGCCAGGCATCGCTGTCACGACGCCTTCAATCTCTAATTGCAGCAAGCTCTTGGCGATGTGCTGAGGATCCTCCTGAAGACGCATCGCCATTTGCTCGAGAGTGGCACCGTCATTCACCTGCTGGAGGAGCTTCTCTGTTGAAGGTTTCCGTGTCATGGGGCTGACCATTGAGTCCTGGCAGGGGACAGGACCGGTTCCCAGCGCTTGGATGAACGCCATGGGATCAACCAGAGCAGAAGCCTTCCCTTGCAGGAGTGCATTACTGCCCTGCGAGGAGTGACGCATGGCATCACCTGGAACCACCCAGAGCGGAAGCCCCATCGACTGGGCGATGGCAGCGGAATGCAAAGCACCACTGGCTTTGGGACATTCAACGATCACAACAGCCCTGGCGACAGCCACCAGCAACCGATTCCTAAGCGCAAACGTCGACCTTCTCACCCTGGCGTCATCCCTGAGCTCAGTGAACAGAAGCCCGGTCTCTGCGACGGACTGCTGCAACCCTCGATGCTCCTGGGGATAGACCCTGTGCAGCGGAGTACCGAGGACTCCAACGGGCACACCCCTGGATCGAACACAGGCCCGATGAACGGCAGCATCAATGCCTTCAGCGAGCCCACTCACCACTGGCCACCCAGCCGAGGCGAGAGACCGCCCGAGCGCCTCCGCCATTCTCAGCCCATGCACCGAGGGTCGACGGGTACCAATCACAGCCACGGCCTGACGACTGGAGAGCAGGGGCCAAAGATCTCGGCGACCACACCACTGCAATGAAAGAGGCGGGCGATCGAGACCACTTAGGGACTCTGGCCAGCAGGCATCCATCGGCAGCAAAACATGGCCTGGAACCGCGGCACTGCCTGGCGATCGACACGCTTGGCGGTACCGCGCCAGCGAGCCAAGCAGTGACTCGGGCCATCCAAGAACATCACGAAACCTGGAGAGAGGCCAATCCCAGAGATCGCCCAATCCACAAGCCATCTCGGAAGACAAGCTTGCGAGCTGTTGCATACGCGTGGAGCCGATTCCAGGACAACCCGACCAAACCCACCACCAAGAGCGATCCAACACTAGAAATCAGTACGCATGTACTAATTTCAATGCGTTCTCTTGCCGCCTGTCAATGTCTCGAACACTTCCGCCACTTCCGCAGGAGGGTGTCGCAGCACCTTCCGCGCGCCTTGGACTTGAACAAGTGCTAAGTCAACCCTCGCCTCAACCACGCACAGGCCGGATCGCATGACGCGTGTTGTCCAGGGCCAGCGCACGCCATGACGCGGCAGGGGCCATGACTCAAGCAGAACCTCATCACCGAGTCGCAAGGCCTCTCTGTAGCGGATGTCGAGACGCACTACAGGCATCTCCAGCCCAGCTTCGACAAAGCGCTCATAAGGGAAGCCAATGGCACAGAGCGCCTCAACCCTGGCCTCCTCCAGCCAGGCCACATAGCCCCCGTGCCACATCACGCCACCGTGATCAGTGTGCTGAGGAAGCACACGCTTAACGAGGCGGAACGGAATCGCCGTAACGCTCTCATTCACCATCGAAAAGCACCAATGAAACAGCCATAGGCTGCTACATGTCTGAAGCAATGCAGTGTTCAAGAACCTGTTGATCGCCGACTCCGGCAAAGGCCACGTGGAAGAGATGGTCCGCATGCTGCGTGACCTGCCCGCTTTTCAGACGGCAAGAGTGAACTTGCTGCATGTGGTTTCCGAACAGAGCAAGGACAACTCAGACCAGCACTGGACCACGGCCGGCAGCCTCTTGGCCAAGGCTGTTGAAAAGCTGGGCCTCAACCCGAGTGATGTCAACTCGATCATCCGCCAAGGAGACGCCAAACAGACCGTTCTCAAGGTGGCTGACGAGCTGGATGCGGATCTGATCGTGATGGGCTCCCGTGGCCTGGGACGCCTGCAATCGATCCTGGGCAATAGCGCCAGTCAGTACGTTTTTCAGCTGTCAACACGCCCCATGCTCCTGGTTCGTGACGACCTCTACGTGCGGCACATCAATCGCGTCTTGGTGACAATCGACGGAACTGGCGTTGGGGACGACGCCCTCAGGCTGGCCTGCGAAATGGTGAAAGACATCCCTGGCGGGCAACTCACAGGTGTGCACGTTTCGCGCTCAGAACCCACGCCATCGCGAGGGGCCTCAGGGTCTAGCGACACCCTGCTTGATCAGGCCGTTCAAAGGGCGCGGATGCTTGGCGTCACTCTCAACCCGCTCCATGTCACGGATGCGGACGTTGGCAAGGGTGTGTGCCAGGCCGCAAACAACATTCAAGCCGATCTCGTGGTGTTGGCTTCGCAGGATCGACGCCCTCTCGTGGCGAGGGGACTCGTTGATCTCGACAAGCTGCTAGGGGGATCCGTCAGTGACTACATCAGGGTCCATGCCCCTGCGCCTGTGCTGCTTGTACGCGAACCAGAGCGGCGCTGAATCCAAACCTTTAGCAAGGAGGAATCAACCCTCTTTGCTGTTGGTTTGGATAAAAAGAATGATCAAGAAAACGGTTGGCACGAGCACAAACAGCAGGCTGGCCACGAAACCGAGGTCGTTGGTTTCCATGAACGATCGAGAACCTGATGGAACGTATCACCGCTTGGATGGGTTCGACGCGAACCCATCACGGCTCGTCACCGGGTGTAGCAGGAGCATCCGTTGACGACTGATTTTGAACATCCTCATCATCTCCAGCCTCTTCGTCGTCATCCTCACTGCTTTCCACCACTGGCCATACCGTGGGCCCGAGCGGCAGAGGTGCACCGAGAGCTGCCTCAATGCGTCGGCGCTGATCGCCCATCGACACCTGCGGCCTCGTGAGGATCACAACAGAACGTTCAACGAGAGCTTGACAGGCGAGTCTCCAGCTTTCAGGCCGGCGGCGGAGCTTGGCATCTTCCACAGCCGTACGGCCGGAAAGGGAGTTGGCGGCCGACTGATCCCCCTTGACCTCGACAAAACAGGTGATGCACTGCCCACATCCACCACAGTTCCCCAGCTGACCTTTCAAGCCATAGAGCTGAATGCCCTCCCTGAGGGCTACATCGCGGAGGTTCTCGCCTGGGTAGCACTCAACATCGCGACCTTCACGCACAAACCGGATCACAGGCATGGAATCTCCTGGAAGCGACGCAGGACAGCGCCAAAGCTCCGACACTCTGGAGCCTGAAGTTGCGATTTGTAACCCCCCTGCTGAAGCCTGGCCAAGCCATTCGAACCGCGATGAAAACAGCCACAAGGGGGCAGCGCCAATCTCGCCATGCCAATTCCAGACGTTGCAGCTCGCGACAAGGGCACGCGCACACTGAGATGGACGCCTTACGATCGCCAGGTCTGGCTGCCATTGCAGCTCCGTTCCCCCGAACCTGACCCATGGGATTGCCCTGGTATCGGGTGCACACCGTCGTCATCAACGACCCCGGCCGCCTCTTGGCCGTGCACCTCATGCACACTGCCCTCGTTGCCGGCTGGGCCGGCTCGATGGCCCTTTATGAACTTGCCATCTTCGATCCGTCCGATCCTGTCCTGAACCCAATGTGGCGTCAGGGCATGTTCGTGATGCCCTTCATGGCACGCCTCGGCGTGACCGACAGCTGGGGTGGTTGGAGTATCACTGGCGCCACCGGTGTCGATCCAGGTTTCTGGAGTTTCGAAGGTGTTGCCGCCGCTCACATCGTGTTCAGCGGCCTGCTGATGCTCGCTGCCATTTGGCACTGGACCTACTGGGACCTCGAAATCTGGCAAGACCCCCGCACTGGGGAGCCAGCTCTCGATCTCCCCAAGATTTTTGGTATCCACCTCCTCCTCGCCGGTCTTGGTTGCTTCGGTTTCGGAGCCTTCCACCTCACTGGTGTGTTCGGGCCTGGAATGTGGATTTCAGATCCTTACGGCATCACAGGTCACCTCGAACCGGTGCAACCGTCGTGGGGTCCTGAGGGCTTCAACCCCTTTAATCCAGGGGGCATTGTTGCTCACCACATTGCCGCTGGAATCGTCGGCATCATTGCTGGAATTTTCCACATCACGACGCGTCCCCCCGAACGCCTCTACAAGGCGTTGCGGATGGGCAACATCGAAACGGTGCTTGCCAGTGCCATTGCAGCAGTGTTCTTCGCGGCCTTCATCGTTGCTGGCACCATGTGGTACGGAGCAGCTGCTACTCCGATTGAGCTGTTCGGCCCTACGCGTTACCAGTGGGATCAGAACTACTTCAAAACGGAGATCAATCGTCGCGTCCAAACAGCGATGGATCAAGGCGCTACCGCGTCCGAGGCCTACGCCTCGATTCCTGAAAAGCTCGCTTTCTACGACTACGTCGGCAACAGTCCTGCCAAGGGCGGTTTGTTCCGTGTCGGCCCGATGGTGAATGGCGACGGTCTTCCTACCGGATGGCTCGGCCACATCTCCTTCACCGACAAAGAAGGGCGAGAATTGCAGGTCAGGCGTCTTCCCAACTTCTTCGAGAACTTCCCCGTGATTCTCGAAGACAGTGATGGAATCGTTCGTGGCGACATCCCCTTCCGCCGCGCCGAAGCGAAGTACTCCTTCGAACAACAAGGCATCACTGCAACGGTGTTTGGTGGTGCCCTTGATGGTCAAACCTTCACCGATCCAGCTGAGGTGAAGCGTCTGGCCCGCAAGGCACAACTTGGTGAAGCGTTCGAATTTGATCGCGAGACCTACAACTCCGACGGAACGTTCCGCAGTTCACCCCGCGGCTGGTTCACCTTCGGCCACGCCACCTTTGCGCTGCTGTTCTTCTTTGGCCATATCTGGCACGGTGCTCGTACTCTGTATCGCGATGTGTTCGCCGGTATCGACCCAGACCTCGGCGAACAGGTGGAATTTGGCCTCTTCCAAAAACTGGGAGACCGCTCCACCCGTCGTCTGCCCGATGGCTATGTGCCACCGGCAGGCACCCCGCTCAGCTAATCGCCCTCCAGGAGTTATCCGATGGAAAGCTTTGCTTACATCCTCATCCTCACCCTTGCGATTGCCACCCTTTTCTTCGCTATCGCCTTCCGCGATCCACCGAAGATCGGCAAGTAGTCCTTCAAACCCCGCCGAATGGCGGGGTTTTTTTATGTTTTTCGAGGGAAATTACCGCTGCTCTGTTCACCCCTAGACGCAAACCGTATGATTAGTGCACATTCGAGTAACCGGGCGTGCAGTGCCCTTCCTGCCAAAACACAGACAGCCGCGTGCTCGAGTCACGAGCAGCGGATGGAGGTCGCAGTGTGCGGCGTCGCAGGGAATGCTTGAACTGTGAGTTTCGCTTCACCACCTACGAACGCGTCGAGACCGTACCGATCACCGTGATCAAACGGAACGGCAACCGCGAAACGTTCAGTCGCTCCAAACTTCTTCACGGACTAAGTCGTGCGTGCGAAAAAACAGGGCTGGCCCCAGAACGGCTCGAAACAATTGTGGATGAACTGGAACTGACCTTGCAGCAACGGAATGGTCGAGAAGTCTCAAGCCATGACATCGGCGAATTAGTGCTCGAGCAGCTCAAGGAACTGAGCGAAGTTGCTTATGTGCGCTTTGCCTCTGTTTACAGGCAATTCAGCGGTGTCAGCGATTTTGTCGCCACGCTCGAAGGGATCAACGCCTCCAAGACACGCCTGGAAGCACTGGTTTAAGAGGCTGCAGCTCCACTCTGTAAAGTGAGGGATTGCCTGAACCAGGTCGGCGGGCCTGGAACAGTTTCCTTCGCTCTGCTCACTGGGCAGACCGCCAACCCTCCATGACTGTCACCTCCACTGATCCCGTTCAGGATCCTGCTGTGGAAACGGCTGAAGCCCTCGCCAACGTGCCCGAAGCAGCAGCGGAAGTTGCCGACCAGGTTGATTTCGGCACGGATGAGGATCTCAGCATCCCCGACGACATCCCCACTGCCGACGACCCGAGCAGTCGTGCAGCAAATCGGGACATGGACAACGCCGGCTTCACGCTGGATGAGTTTGCGGCCCTCCTCAGTAAGTACGACTACAACTTCAAGCCAGGCGACATCGTGAACGGCACGGTGTTTGCCCTGGAATCGAAGGGCGCCATGATCGACATCGGCGCGAAAACTGCCGCCTTCATGCCCCTTCAGGAGGTCTCGATCAACCGGGTGGAAGGGTTGAGCGATGTGCTGCAGCCAGGCGAGATTCGCGAGTTCTTCATCATGAGTGAGGAGAACGAAGATGGTCAGCTCTCACTCTCCATCCGCCGAATCGAATATCAGCGCGCTTGGGAGCGGGTTCGTCAACTCCAGAAGGAAGACGCCACGATCTACTCCGAGGTGTTTGCCACCAACCGCGGTGGTGCCTTGGTGCGTGTGGAAGGTCTGCGTGGATTCATCCCCGGATCCCACATCAGCACCAGAAAGGCCAAAGAAGAACTGGTTGCCGATTTCCTGCCACTCAAATTCCTCGAAGTCGACGAAGAGCGCAATCGCCTTGTGCTCAGCCACCGTCGCGCGCTGGTTGAGAGGAAGATGAATCGCCTGGAAGTGGGCGAAGTTGTGGTGGGAACCGTTCGGGGCATCAAGCCTTACGGCGCTTTCATCGACATCGGCGGCGTCAGCGGTCTGCTTCACATCTCGGAGATCAGCCACGAACACATTGAGACACCTCACTCGGTCCTCAATGTGAATGATCAGATGAAGGTGATGATCATCGACCTCGATGCCGAACGTGGTCGCATCTCACTGTCGACCAAAGCCCTTGAGCCTGAGCCGGGTGACATGCTCACCGATCCTCAGAAAGTGTTCGACAAGGCCGAAGAAATGGCAGCCCGTTACAAGCAAATGTTGCTTGAACAAGCCGAGGAAGGCGAAGAGCCCCTGGGCTCGATGATGATCTGAGTTGCTGAGCCCCCTTGGCTCATCTAAACCTCCGGGGCCATCGCATTGGTCCTATCGATGGGGTGCTGTTCGACAAGGACGGCACCCTTTCTCATAGCGAGCCTCAGCTCAAGATCCTGGCTGATGCACGGATCGCAGAGGCCAAGCGTCAGTTCGCAGCTCTGGGCACTTCGAGCGAAGACATCAAGGAGCTGGGAGCGCTGCTGGTTCGCACCTATGGCCGCAGCAAAGATGGAGTGCTGCCGGATGGGACCCTGGCTGTGGCTTCCAGGCAGCACAACATCCTGAGCACAGCCACGGTGCTCGCACAAATGGCTCTGGGTTGGCCCAAGGCCCTGCTAATGGCAGAAGACATCTTTGATCGTGTCGATGTTCAGTGGCAGGCACTGCATCCCAGAGGGCATTCCGTCTCCATGTTGCCGGCAGCCTCCACCATGCTTCGATCGCTGAAGGACGCCGGTGTGATCTGTGCAGTGATCAGCAATGACACCACCGATGGCATTCAAGCTTTTCTGAGACATCACAATCTCACCGACATGTTTGCGGCGGTATGGAGTGCTGACTGCTTGCCCTGCAAACCAGATCCCGCAGCAGTTCACGCCCTGTGTTCACAATTGAACCTATCGGTCGATCGCTGCGCTCTCATCGGCGATGCCGACACCGATCTGTTGATGGCCAAGCGTGCGGGGATCGGAGCCGCCATTGGCTACGTAGCAGGTTGGCATCGATCCCCTGATCTCACGGCTCATGACCATCTGATTCATCACTGGCAAGACCTCACCGTGGTCCAGCCATGAGGACGACCATGATCCGGGAACTCCACGCTTTACAGTCCGACGAATTCACCAGCCCGGTATGAGTCGCTACGTCTTCACCTCCGAATCGGTCACAGAAGGGCATCCCGACAAAATCTGTGACCAGGTGAGTGACGCCGTTCTCGACGCCCTGCTGGCCCAAGACAGCAGCAGCCGAGTGGCGTGTGAAACGGTGGTCAATACCGGGCTTTGCATGATCACGGGTGAAGTGACCTCCAAAGCCCAGGTTGACTTCATCCACCTCGTTCGTGATGTCATTCGAGAGATCGGTTACAGCGGTGCCAGGGCCGGTGGATTCGATGCCAACAGCTGTGCCGTTCTCGTCGCACTCGATCAACAGTCTCCCGACATTGCCCAAGGTGTTGATGAAGCCGACGACCACGAGGGAGATCCTCTCGACAAGGTCGGCGCGGGCGATCAGGGAATCATGTTCGGCTACGCCTGCAACGAAACCCCAGAGCTGATGCCGTTGCCCATCAGCCTGGCGCACCGACTGTCCCGTCGGTTGGCCGAGGTGCGTCACAACGGCACCCTGGATTATCTGCTTCCAGACGGCAAAACCCAGGTGAGCGTGGTCTACGAGAACGACAAACCCGTTGCCATCGACACCATTTTGATCTCAACGCAGCACACCGCTGAGGTGGCTGGAATGACTGATGAACAGCAAGTTCGTGAACGCATCAGCGACGACCTCTGGACCCATGTGGTGGAACCTGCAACGGCCGATCTTCCGCTGAAGCCTTCGAAAGACTCCACGCGCTACTTGGTGAATCCCACAGGCAAGTTCGTGGTGGGAGGCCCCCAGGGTGACGCTGGACTCACAGGTCGAAAAATCATTGTGGACACCTACGGGGGTTATGCCCGTCACGGCGGTGGTGCCTTCTCTGGAAAAGACCCCACAAAAGTGGACCGTTCGGCAGCTTATGCAGCCCGCTACGTGGCCAAATGCCTTGTGGCTGCAGGACTTGCTCAACGCGCTGAGGTGCAGCTTAGCTATGCCATCGGGGTGGCCAAGCCGGTCTCGATCCTGGTGGAGTCCTTCGGAACCGGCAAAGTTTCGAATGCTGAACTCACCGAATTGGTGCAACAGCACTTTGATCTGCGTCCTGGAGCCATCATCCAGCAGTTCAAATTGCGTGAGATGCCCTCGTTGAGCGGAGGACGTTTCTACCGCGACACCGCTGCCTATGGCCACTTCGGCCGTCCCGACCTGAAGCTGCCCTGGGAAGATGTCGAGAGCAAAGCATCAAGCCTTCTTCAGGCTGAAGCCAGCCGTCTTCAACAGGGCAACACCCTCTGATCACAGGCGTTAACACCATGGCGAACACGCCGCTTGCCCTCGGCATCGACCTGGGAACAAGTGGTGTGCGGATCGCCGTGATCGATACCAGCCGGTCGCTGCTGTTCAGCGCCGCGACCGGCTACCGCCAGGGTCTGCATGCACCGTCTGACTGGATTCGGGCTCTCGAAGAACTCATCCCATCCATCCCCGCGCCGCTCCGCAGGCAACTGGGGGCTCTCGCTGTGGATGGGACCTCCGGCACGCTGCTCGCCTGCACCCATCAGGGGAATCCCCTTGGCGATGCACTGCCTTACCACCAGGCCTGTCCAGAACAGATCGAGCGCGTGCGTGATCTGATCACCGAGGACGGTCCTGCCTGCAGCGCAAGTGGCAGCTTGGCCCGTGCCCTGAGGTTGCTGCAACAACATCCGCAGCCTGTTTTGCTGAGACACCAGGCCGATTGGGTGCATGGGTGGCTTCTTCAGGACTGGCGCTGGGGAGAAGAAGGCAACAACATCAGACTGGGCTGGCTTTTGCAACGCCAGTGCTGGCCGGAAAGTTTTCACGGAGAAGCGTGGATGGCGTCGTTGCCCGACATCCGCCCCAGCGGATCGCCTCTGGGAACGCTTTCAAGGCAGCGCTCCAGAGACCTCGGCCTACCCGATGACCTGATCGTGGTCGCCGGCACCACGGATGCCAACGCCGCGGTGCTGACGGCAGACGCGGCAGACGATGAGGGCATCACCGTGCTTGGAAGCACCCTCGTCATCAAGCGCTTCATAGATGAGCCACTCAGGCCTGGAGCCGGCACCTCCACCCATCGGGTGGGTGGCCGATGGCTTGGAGGAGGAGCGTCGAACAGCGGAGGAGCCGTGCTCCGTCAGGTATTCCCAGGCATCGACTTAACAGAACTGAGCCGTCAGATCGATCCCGAAAGGTCGAGCGGGCTCGATCTACGACCGCTGGCCTGCCGGGGAGAGCGCTTCCCCGTGGATGATCCGCATCAGGAACCCGTGCTCACGCCTCGTCCCGTCAGTGATGCGCTCTATCTCCACGGACTGCTCGAAGGGCTCAGCAAAATCGAACGGGATGGCTGGCAACGCTTGCAGCAACTCGGAGCTCCGGCACCCAAAAAGCTCGTGACCTTGGGAGGTGGCGCCAGAAACCCGCAATGGCGACGACTGCGCGAGCGAATGCTGGGACTGCCGATTCGGAGCTGCACCACTCCCCCGGCTGCAGGAGTCGCCCGTCTGGCGCTAACCGCTCTGCAACAAAAGTCCCCTGCGGCGAACCATTCCGAGTGAGAATCGGTTGAGCTTCTCTGAACCCTTGCCCAACCGACTACGTGACGTCCTGGCTGTGGGTCTGTTCCTGGTTCTGGCGGGCTATGTGGGGTTCAGCGGCTTCCGCCTGGCGCTGTTGCTTTGGCAGCGCTTCGGTTGAAACACCTTGACCGCTCTTGATCCCCATGGCTGCCGACCCTCTCACCCCTGAAGTCAGCGACCGCATCTGCCGTCATATGAATGACGACCACAGCGATGCAGTACTGCGCTATGCCCACCATTACGGCGGGGTTTCATCCGCAACAGCGGCAACGATGAAAGAGGTCACAGCTGAGGCGATGACCTTGGACGTGAACAACCAGGCCGTGCGCATCCCCTTCGACCATGTGCTCACTGACAGCGAAGATGCGCACAGAACCATGGTGGCCATGCTTCGGGCCATGCCAGCGCCTATGACCGGAGGGGAATCCTGAGAACAGCGCTGAAGAGCATGCATTGCTGATTCTCCTCAAGGATTGCCTGAAGGATCTGCTCACCACGGCCTGCTGCCCCAACTGCAAAAGGGAGATTGAACGTTGTCCTCAACAGGGACCGTTCTGCCGAGCGTGCTGGCAACACGTCGCTCTTCCTGCGCGAGGTTTGCAGGGCATCCATCCCTACCGCTGGAGGGCGGCGGGTTGGTACGACGGAGAGCTACGGAAACTCATTCTGAAGCTGAGGCGCCATCCGGACCCCCGTCTTCTGCGAGCACTCACCGAAGGCCTCGGTGCAACGCTGCCAAACGATGCCGTTCTGGTTCCCATTCCCGGCTGGAAAACCGAATCAAGAAGCAATCCACTGCCCTTGATGATCTGTCGGTCCCTGCAGCGGACCACCCGAGCGCTACTGAAACGGTCACGGCCGACCGTCGGCCAGCACCATCTCAACCGCCAGCAGAGGATGGCGAATCAACAGGGAAGCTTTGCTGTAGAACCAGGGATGCCGGTCTCCCAAGCTTGTCCTGGCACCAGGGAAAGAGCGCCAGAACTCTGGCTTGTGGATGACATCCTCACCAGCGGAGCCACGGCCCAGGCTGCCATGAACACCCTGAACGAGTGCAAAATGATCGTGAGCGGTGTGATCTGCCTCGGCAGAACGCCCCTGGGACGCACACGGTGATTTAAGATCTCCATGTCGCGTAGACAACGCGCCGGGATAGCTCAGTTGGTAGAGCAGGCGACTGAAAATCGCCGTGTCCCCAGTTCAAATCTGGGTCCTGGCATTCCGC
Organism: Synechococcus sp. PROS-7-1; assembly: GCF_014279795.1. Taxonomy (NCBI): domain Bacteria; kingdom Bacillati; phylum Cyanobacteriota; class Cyanophyceae; order Synechococcales; family Synechococcaceae; genus Synechococcus; species Synechococcus sp. PROS-7-1. The sequence goes on along the minus strand of NZ_CP047945.1, from coordinate 569,374 downwards.
CAATCGTTCGTTGATACGTTTTCCTGTCAATGACGATCGTCAGTTCAACAATGCCGACGGCTTTGCTATGGCATTCGATCCTGCATGGAAAGAATGCCATAGCAAAGGGTTGCTTTCTGGGCTCGATCTTGATGAGCAAATTGAAACGGTGATCAAAACCTTCGATGATCATCCATTCATCCAGTCCAGCCCCCAACAGGCACGGCAGGTCGCCAGATTTCGCGTGAGGTTGCTTGATCTTGAAGGCTGAATCAGGGGCTTGATCGCCTAAGCACTGAGCAGATCAATCTGTTCTTGATCAACAGCTGAATCTTCAACGTTTTCTTCGACTGCAGGGTCTATCTCTGCATGATCCATCTCTGCATGGTCCATCTGGGGATCATCCACATACACCGTTTCGTCGACCGGCTCTTCGGAAGCCTCAACAAGCCGAAGATCAGGTGCGGAAGGCTCCTCTGTCAGCAGCCCATGCAGATGACGCAGTCGGTCACTGCTCTTGGTGAGCAGCTGTTGACTCTCCTCGTCATTGACAGATGGATGGTCAACCTCCTCCTCGAGCTGCTGGATTCTCTGTTCCAGCGACAGCAACCGAAGCGTGAGTGACTCTGCAATCTCACTCACGGCATGGAGCTGTCGACTGAGCTGCTGCACCGTGGCCAAGGAGGCATCACCAGAGGTCATAAGGAGTAAGGACAATGCATTCTCCGCGGATCGTATCGATCGTGAAGATGTTGTCCAGCAAGGAGATCTCAACCAGCAGGATGGGGAAAGAAGCTGTGATCGACACCACGATGAATGAGGCCCTCATCCGGTTGATCCGAAGCCTCAGCGCCAGCTTCAGCAACCAAGAGCAAGCGTTTGAAAACCCGCCTCTTTACGGCAACATTTTGGTGCGGCTACGTCCTCTGCCCCAGCTGGATCCGGGCTCTCTCTTGCTCGAGCAGGCCTACGCCATCGCCTCCAACGAGCCCTACCGAGTTCGGGTGCTGCAACCGACCATCTGCCCGACGCGTGGCCTATTGATCCTGAACTACGCGATCCGCGACGACCAGCGCTTCTGGGGCAGCGTTGAAGACCCACAGCGACGCAGCCTGCTCACGGCAGCCGATCTCACATTGCTAGAGGGGTGCTCATACCAAGTGCAAGAAACGGATGAGGGGTTCCGTGGCGAGGTTGAACCTGGATGCCGTTGCCTGGTCACCCGTCGGGGGAAAACCTCGTATCTCGTGAGCAGCTTTGAGCTCACGGATGACGGGATGAGCACCATCGACCGGGGGTACGACCCGGCGACACACGAGCATCTATGGGGATCGATCGCAGGTGCGTTCCAGTTCAAACGCACGGACGATCACAGCGCTGAGATTCCTGATCAATGGGTCACTGATCTCAAGAACAGCGGCGGTACTGTGATGGGCAATGGGGAGGACAGGTGACGCAATCGTCTGAAGCCATCATCCGTTCGCTCACGTCGAAGCTGGCTCCAGACATGGAGCTTCGCCTATCCATCGGTGACGGCGTTCTGCGCATCAATGTGAAGCCGGACGATCGAACGCTCTGGCAAGACACACTTCTGACGATCACTGATCCCGGCAACATTCTTCTGGCATGTGAGAGCAGCTCCTGCGCCCTGGAGGACACAAAGCTGACCTGGGTTGTCGGGGCTGCAATTCGCGACACCTCGATCAACCAAGCTGGAGCCATCGTGAACCTGCTCCAGACACTCGGGGTGGCATCACACCTGGCTGAAGCGGTACCGAAGCACTGCCCAGGCCTTGCGGAGGAGATGACCTGGGCGTTCTATCTCGAACGCCATGGCTGGCTGACGGCGTGCCCCGTATTGCCTCAACGACCTCTGGATTGTCAGGGCCATGACAGCCGCAAGCTCTGACCCAATCAAAGCCTGAGTCCAGCGAGCCAAGGCGTGCGGACTCGATCAACCCCCTCCAGCCCCAAAACACTCCGCCAAGTCATGGCAGGGGCTGATGCCTACTAAGGAGATTGCGTCCATGTCTTGCCGGTCAGCCTTGACGGAGAAGGCTCTGCACATCGATCCGACAGGAGTCACTGCCTGGGCCGCGTGATGAAAGACCTCAGCTCAAGCAGCCAAGGAGAAGCATTAAGGGCAACTCTTGGGCACAGCAGCCACACGATTCTCAATGTGATGAAGAGAAGCGAAGGCGCCGCCACAGAACCGATCCGAAGGCTGAAAATCCTCATGCGTAGTTAAGCATTTCTACTGATGGCACTTCCACTCCTGAAGTACCCGTTGACGAGCCAAAACCAACGCGTCAGCGATCAGGGTGGACTGACGTCCGAACTCAACCGGGCAACCTTTCCCAGCCGCGGCGATCGCAGCGCTCAGATCGAAAAGGCTTACCAGCAAATCTTCTTCCATGCCATGAAGTGCGACCGGGACGTGAACCTGGAGTCACAGTTCCTGGACGGCGGCATCACCACCCGTGACTTCATCCGCGGCCTGCTGCTTTCGAGGAGGTTCCAGGAAGGTTATGTCTCCTGCAACAACAACTACCGACTCGTCGATCAGGTCGTGGGACGCGTGCTTGGGCGTCCGGTTCACGGCCAAAACGAGCGGATCAGTTGGTCAATTGTGATCGCTGAAAAAGGTTTTAGCGGTTTTGTAGATGCTGTCTTGGACAGCACTGAATATCTCAATGCCTTTGGGTATGACGACGTACCAAGCCATCGATCACGGGTGATTCCTGGCGCTCCTCGCGGAGAGATGCCGATCTACCAGCGCTTCCCTCGCTACGGCAGCGAGCACAGGGACATGATCTGGGAGCAGAAGCTGCAAACGAAGGCTGCACCCAACCAGCGTCCCGCCTGGATGCAGACGCCACCGGCGTGGGCCAAGACTTTCTGGTTGGGCCTGGCCTTGGTCGGCAGTGTGGAAATCCTGCGAATCCTCCTGATCGTGGCAGGCTCGATGCTCAGCACCCGTTGACCCCCTTGGATTCCAAGCTGCAGCTGGCCCACTGGCTTCCGCCTGAACGAACACGACCTGAAACCCTCTCGGGCCCTCTTAAAGATGCCCGGGGGGCGGATTGGAGCGGCCTCGTCCTCGGCTCCATCGATCTGAGTGGCGCGCTTCTCTGTCGCGTCGATCTCAGGGGCAGTGATCTGAGCTCCTGTGTTCTGGAGGGAGCCGATCTGCGCTTGGCGCGGTACGACAGCAAGACGGTGTTCCCCGAGGGCTTTGAGATCCGCAGCACCGGTGCAGTTGGACCTGGTGCTCGCCTCAACGGTGCCTTCCTGAATGGAGCCAACCTCAGAGACATGGACCTCAGAGGCACCAATCTGATGGGCGCTTATCTCAGTGGAGCCGACCTAAGCGGTTGCCTCCTGGACCAGGTGCGACTGGTGGGAGCGGATCTGCGCCACGCCGTGCTTCGAGGTGCCCGATGCCGTGGCACCCGATTCGGAAGCTGTCAGCTTGACTTTGCCGACTTCCGCGGAGCCGACCTCACGGATGCGGGGCTTGAAGGGGTGGAGTCCATCCGAGGCGCCGATTTCTCCTTAACAACAGGCCTCGACCCCCTGAGGAGCCAACTGCTCAGCAGGCCCATTCAGGAGGTTGACTGCTGGAATCCGTTGACACGGCAAAGCACGAGGGCGTCCCTCGACGCAGCGGCCGTCAACCCTTAAGAGTGATTCAGCACTTACCAGCAGAGCAGGTCGCTGTCAAAAAAACGCAGTGTCACGCAACACTCAAACACAATTGATTGAGCTTTATTGCGAAACACGCCCGCATCCCTGATCACATCTGAGCATGGCAGCGAGTTGTCATCCGCTGTTTATGCCCTTCGGTCCTGCCTCACTCCTCGGGGTTGAGCGTTTCTCTCAGGAAAGCGAAGCTCCCCTCGAGCTGATCCCCGGAGATGACGACGCCAAGAAAGAACAGATCATCAATGCGGTGTACAAGCAGGTGCTTGGCAACGCCTACGTGATGGAGAGCGAGCGTCAGCTCGTGGCTGAATCCCAGTTCAAGCTCGGCGAAATCAGCGTGCGTGAGTTCGTGCGCATGGTTGCCAAGAGCGAGCTGTACCGCGGTCGTTTCTTCGACACCTGCGCCCGCTACCGCTACATCGAGCTGGCCTTCCGCCACCTGCTGGGACGCGCGCCCGTCGACTTCGATGAAATGCGTGCCCACGCCGAGCGTCTGGACAGCAAGGGCTACGACGCCGACATCGACAGCTTCCTCGATTCGGACGACTACCAGAACACCTTTGGTGAGTGGACGGTGCCTTACCAGCGCGGCTGGAAGACCGAAAGCTGCACCACCATGCAGGAGTTCACCTGGAGCTTCCAGCTGCTGCGGGGCAACAGCAGCAGCAGCCTGAAAGGCGATCTCTCCGGCATCACCAGCAAGCTGGGCGGCAACGCTTACCAAAACCGCCCCATGGCGGTGGTCCCCCCCTCCTCCAGCGAAACCCAGGGCTGGAGCTTCCGCCCCTCCAAGAACCTGCAGGACGCCGCCACCCGCCTGGGTAGCGGCGCTGGCGATCAGGGCAAGACCTTCCGCGTGGAAGTCACTGGCTACAGCGCCAACAACGTGCGACGCATCTCCCGCTACACCCGCTCCAACCGGGTGTACTACGTGCCCTTCGACAAGCTCTCCGAGCAGTTCAAGCGCATCCATGCCGAGGGCGGCACGATCGCCAGCATCACCCCCGCGAACTGAGGCACACCCTCAGTCCTGCTCCCACAGCAGAAGCTTCCGACTGGTGAGACCAGCCAGAAGCTTCTGGGAGTCACGCCTGCTTTCCCAAACAAGGCTCTCCAACACCAATTCTCCCATGTCTTCCAACAGCTCTAACGCCCTTGGCTTCGGCGCCACCCAACTGATCCCCGGCCCCGTCTCCTACTCCCGCACCCGCACTCCCTCCGGCAGTGCAGCCGTAAGCAACGGCGACTTCCGCAATCAGGGCACCAAGGCTTCCGTCGATTTCTTCGCAGCAGACGACGAAACTGCATTTGCCGCCACCGTGCGGGCTGCCTACCGCCAAGTGTTTGGCAACGTGCAACCCATGGAAAGCGAGCGTGCCACCAGCGCCGAATCCATGCTCCGCAACGGTGACATCAGTGTGCGTGAGTTCATCCGCACCATCGCCAAATCAGAGTTTTACCGGTCCCGCTACTTCGAGGCGGTTGGCCCCCACCGTGCTGTTGAACTGAGCTTCAAGCATCTGCTGGGCCGCGGTCCTGTCAACGAAGCGGAAATCACCGCCCAGGTGACCCTGATGGCCAACGGTGGTTTCGAGGCCGCCATCGACGGGATCCTGGATTCCGACGAGTACATCCAAACCTTCGGGGAAGACACCGTTCCCTACCCGAGCAGCTTCAACAGCCAGGCCGGTCAGCCCCAGGCCAGCTTCAACCGCATTGCCGCACTCGAGCAGAATTTTGCCGGCAGCGACACGGCCATCGGAAGCCGCAGTCAGCTGCTGAGCAACCTGGCCCAGGGCTACAGCATCCGCATCAATCCCCCTGCTCAGGTGTATCGCAGCGGTTCGGTTGCTGGTGGTTTCAGCGGCACCGGCAGCGCACGCGGTGTCTTTGCACCGGTGAAGCGCAGCACCGCTGATGGTGGTGACAGCGCACCGATGCGTGGAGACCTCTACGTCGGTTTTGGCCTTGGCCAGCGGGTTCAAGAAATCTTCGAACGCTGCGAGGGCGACTCCGCCGATCAGATCAACGCCCTGATCCGCTCCACGTACCGCCAGGTGATGGGCAACCCACACCTGATGGAAAGCGAGCGCAGCCTCACCGCTGAAAGCAAATTCGCTGAGGGCACCCTGAGCACCCGTGAATTTGTGCGTGCCATCGCCCTTTCGTCTGAATACAGCCGTCGCTTCTTCGAGAGCAACGCCCCCTACCGTTTCGTTGAGCTCAACTTCAAACACCTCCTGGGACGCGCACCCGTGTCTCAAGCTGAGGTGAGCGAGCACATCCAGCGCCTGGCCAACGAAGGCTACGAAGCTGAAATCAACAGCTACCTCGATGGCAGCGAGTATCAGGAAGCCTTTGGGGAGTACACGATTCCCTATCAGCGCGTGAGCACCGAGAACGGTCGCTCCCAGGTGGCCTTCAACCGCAACCTTGCCCTGTCTCAGGGTTACGCCTCCAGCGACACCGTTCAGTCGAGCTCCACCCTTGTGACCTCGGTTGCAACGAACAGCTCGCCCAACAACTGGAACAGCACCACCCAGCGCATCAACCGCGTCGGCGCTGCATCCGGCACAACCGAGCCCACCGGCAAGCGCTACCGGATCGTGGTTCAAGCCCAGCCGGCGGGTGGCCGTCAGCGCACGCCGAATGCCAGCTATCTCGTTTCGGGCAAAGACATGACATCCCAGCTGGGCTACATCCACCGCCGCGGTGGCCGGATCGTGTCGATCACCGAAGTGATCTGATCACTGTTCATCAACCCTTTCCTGCCCCCGTCCCCCCCTTCGATTGATGACTGAAGCCACCGTGAACACCGCGAATTCCGACCTGCGCCAAGCCCAGGCCCAGGCCGTGATCCGTGCGGCTTACCGCCAGGTGTTCGGCAACGCCCACCTGATGGACGAAGAGCGCTGCAGCTCTGCCGAAAGCCTCTACATGAATGGCGACCTCAACGTTCAGGGCCTAGTGACCGCCTTTGCCCAGTCGGACACCTACCGCCGTCTGTTCCTGGACAAGAACGGTCCCTACCGCTTCGTTGAGCTCAACTTCAAGCATCTGCTTGGTCGTGCCCCCCACAACCAAGCCGAGCTCAGTGAGCACGTTCAGCGCCTCGCCAACGAGGGTTATGAAGCTGAAATCAACAGCTACACCTACAGCAACGAATACCTCAACGCCTTCGGTGTCGACGATGTTCCGGCGATGCGCGGCAACAGCAGCCAATTGGGTCAGAGCAATGTGAGCTACACCCGCTCCGTGGCAATGGACTCCGGCTTCGCAGGCTTTGACGGCAGTAATTCCTCCATCCTGCTCTCGAGCATCGGCACCAATGCTGCCCCTGCTGCCGGTCCCAAGACCCCCGGCCCCGGCAACCGGGACAGCAAGCGTTACACCATCACCTGGACCACGGCATCCCCTGTGGGTGTGCGTCGCCGCTCGGTGCAACGCACCTCGGCTCCCTACAGCTCCCTCACCACGAGCATCCAGGCCATTCAGAAGCGTGGTGGTCGCATTCTTTCTATTGCGAACACTTAATCCTTGAGGCCTTCAGCCCCAACAGGCCCGCAATTCATTGCATGATCAAGCCCGGAAGCCAAGCTTCCGGGCTTTTTTAGTTCTGTCCGGGTCACGACGACCCACCCTCGATTGGTCCTATGCCCCTACTTCGTCAAAGCAACCCCAACGAACGGCCGGGCCAAACCAACGGGCCATCCACCGCCAGCGTGCCGATGGCGATGGCGATGATGGTGGAATCCATGGTGCACATGGTGCAAACAGCGCGCACCGATTCCAGTGCGAACACGGAAATCAAGGGCTGATTTCCTCAATGAATCTTGCGACGTTCGTCGAACGCAGCGAGGGTCAATGGCGCTCCATGCGAAGCGGCCATTCCCTCGCTTTTCAGCAATTTGAAGAGGTGCTGAGCCAGATCAGCATCCAGCGGCTCAAGCTCGACGACAAACGCGTTCAGGAGTTGATTCAAGAGCAGACGGCTGCTCTTTCAGGAGAACCCGAAGCGCCGTTCCTGATGGAGTGGAATGCCGAAAGCGACTGGGAGCCCGATGATCCGTCCGAGGTCTCGGCGGGGTCCTGCATCCTCGTTCCGGTGCCTGACAACGACACGGAAGGGCAACTGCTTCGCAGTGTGGGCTACGCCGAAGCAGAACAGGCGATCTCCCGCTATCGCTTCCTCTCGGATGGCACCTTCGTGCTCAACACCCGCTACGGGCAGTCGATCGCTGAAGAGCGGATCTGGTTTGTCTCCGAACACGTGCGCTGCCGCTCCTCCGTGCTGCGCACCTCCGAAGGATCCGGGGTGCTGCAAACCTCCTTCGCCTCCGAGGTGAGGCGGTTGTCTGTCTGAGCCTGCCTGGTACCGATGCATCCTTCCCTGCTCTTCGCCCGCACGCTCTGCGGCCACTACAGCAACCAGGAACAAGCCCAGAACGACCCGAGCAAATTCGCGCACATCAACATCTTCTTCATGCCGCTGCCCTGGGATGTGCTGAAGGGGCCTGGCTTCTATTCAGAGCAAAGTTATGACCACGATCCCTGGCGTCCCTACCGCCAGGGCGTGCACCGGCTGCGCGAAGGCGACAACGGCGTTCACGTGGTGGAGAACTTCGGCATGGCCCAACCGGAACGGGTCGCCGGTGCGCCCCAGCACCCCGCCCTGCTGGCGGCCATCCAACCCGACACGCTTCAAGCGCGCTGCGGCTGCGCAATGCACTTCCAAAGTTGTGGCGCCAATGCTTATGAAGGCCGCGTTGAGCCCGGCAAAGGATGCCTGGTTCCTCGGGATGGACGGCTGACCTATCTGGTGAGTGAAGTGCAAGTGGATGCGCACTCCTGGAGCAGCCGTGACCGAGGCTTCGATCCAGACAGCGATGACCTGGTCTGGGGGTCAGAACACGGCATGCTGCAGTTTCAACGGGTCGCGTCCTTGGCCGACGATCTGAATGAAGATTGGCTCAAGGGGCTCAACGACTGAGCCAGGCAACTTTTTAAAACCATGCCTGCAAGCCCTGCCGAAAAACAGCTGAGAACCTGGATCCGATCCCAGCATCTGATCTGTCAGGGCACCGACTTCATCTTCGAAACTGTTGATCAGGCCCAACTCGAACGCTTCGAGAGCTGCCTTGGATCGATGGGAGGCCGTGTTCGTGAAGTGAAGGCTGTGGGCAACTGGCCCATGGGTCCGAACCGTTCCTTCAAGATTCTGCGCGCCATCGCCAGTGTTCCCCGCCCCGGCGGGGAACAACTTGTTCAGTACTGGGCAAGCCGCGGGGCCAACAAAACCCGCTATTCAGAGATCAGTTCTTGACACGGGCCAAGCGGGCCGACACATACGGATGCGGATCGGCATCCGACTCAGGCGCAACGCCCAGCTGATCCATGGCCATCACGGCGGCATAGCGGCACTCCCAGAAGGAGGTGGCTTGCGGATCGAGCCAGCGGCTGAGGTGCTGTCGGCACACATCTGGAGCCAGGGCTGCCAAGCCGAGCAGTGCCGCGGGCTTGGACTTCATGAACTGGGGCCGGCGTGTGTCCACCGCCTCCAGCAACCACGTTGTGATGGTCTCCAGGGCATCGTCCGGCCAGTCGCGCACGGCGGTGAACAAGCGGATGAAGAAATAGTGGGCCCCGTAATCATTGTGAGCCTCGTCGATCCAGCGCTGCTTCAGCAACGGCCAGAGCAACAGCGCTGGCCGGGAACGAACTGTCGTCAGCCCGAGATAAGCGCGGCTGAAATCCGTGCCGAAAAATTCCTGAATCAGGAAATCGTCGGCCGGCGTGGCGTCGTAGCGATGCACCAACACCAGATCATCCGGACGATCCAGCAACAGGCGATCAACAGCTTCGACGAGGTCGAGCCCCTCGCAGGTGAGGGCCCCCTCGGGCCAGAGCGCGGTAAGCGCGCGCATGCGAAACACCGGCGAAACCGGGGCCTGGAGGATGCTGGGCAGCCACTGAACGGCCTGACAATCGATCAGATCCTGAATGGCGGAATGCCGGTCCATTTGGTTGGGCAGCGTGAGGTGGTCTTCCAGGGCTGCCACCTGATCCACCCGCCCCGTCAACCGCGCCAACGCCGAGCGTGCGGCACCGCGCACCCCAGGAACGTCGTCATCGATCAGCGCTTCAATCGCGGGCAACGCCGCCGTGACCTTCAACCCGGCCAAGCTCTGAATCAGCACACGCCTGTTCTGTGCAGGGTCCTGCAGCAAAGCAGTCATGCGTTGATGCAGGGCTGTTGATGCACTCCCGAGCTGTTCCAACGCCCAGGCGCTGTTCTCCACCAGGTAGGGGTCATCACTGTCCAAGCAGCTGCCAATGGCAGGAGCTGCCTCGTCCACCTTCAGCCGGCCCAACACTTCAACGGCTTTGCGGCGCGCCAGCTTTTTGGCTTGCTGCTCATCCGAGTCGTTCAGCAGCTCAATCAGGGCGCGTTGGGTGGGCTCACCCGGGAAGTTGATCAGGTGCGACACCGCCATGTAGTAGTCACTGGCGGAATCCAATTGGTCCAACGGCAACGTGAGAATGCGCAGAGCTTCCTCGTGGGACAAGCCCTGATGGATGTTGTCGAAGCGGCTCACGAAAACAATCCCGGCGGCAGCGCCCGCCCAAGCAGAAACAGACCACGACTCTGCAGCGCCGATGGCCGCAGTGGCGCTTGCATTAAGAAGTGTCCATGCGCTGGAAACAATCACTAAGTCAGGGCAACCTGACACAAGTCATTTCGAGCACAAAATGGGGCCTTCCTTGGCGAACTCCTTGCACGTGGCCACGGGCATCGGCGTTGATATGCCCCTGCGCAGCGCGCGGCACCAACGTGTGCCCTTCAACCTGCTCAGCCGTAACTTTCAGCTGATGCATCAACGCGGCATCCAGATTTTGTCGGTGCGGGCACAGGGTGCAGACACGGCAACGGCAGAGGCGCAGCCAACCCCTTCGGCAGAGGCCACAAGCCCGGTCAAAGAAACGTCCAAGCGGAGACGCCGCACCAAAAAGTGACGCCCTAGGCGCTGCGTTCAAACACGCCATCAGCTGGGCGTCCCTCTTTCAAACCCTCCCAGTTGATGGCCTGCAGGAAAGCAGGGCCATCAATGGTTTCCACCACATCCACGCCCCAACTGCCCTCTTGAAGCGGTGAACCAGGGGCGCCAGCAGTGTCCTTCCGACCCCCAAGGGCCAGCAGGTTGTGATCCTCAGCGTGTCCGCATGCCTTGCGGAAGGACCGCCAGGTCCGAACCAGGGCATCGGCCAGCTCATCGGCACTGCCCTCTGCCTCCAGCTTCACCAACCAATGGGGGTGAGCCAGCGGTTCAACGGTGCTGATCCAGTCCCCATGGGCCTGCAAACCGGCAGCCAATTCGGCAGCAGACAAGGCCGGTAAATCCTCAGACTGCACCTGCAAGTTGTGAGAAAGGACGAAGCAGGTCATGGCTCTAGCTCTGTGACGAAGACCCTAGAGCGAGAGGACGAAGTTCGATAATTCATGGCCTCCGGTGCGCAACGGTTATGAGTGACCTTCCGTCTCTGTCCGTTAACGGGCAAAGCCAACAGCTGAACGAAGACGAAGCCAGTGAACTGGCGAAAGAACTGAAGCAGCAGTTGCGCAATGGCGAGGTGCCTGCTGCCGACGGTGAAAGCATCGAGCGGATGGTGGCCGGTCTGGGTGATCCCCGCGGCCTGATGCGTCTCACCTTTGCCGAGAGCCTTGGCGTGGTGGGCAAGGCTGCCGTGCCGTCGTTGTGTCGCGCCCTGGCTGAGCATGAAAGCGTCACGGTGCGGCGCGCAGCAGCCAAAACGCTCACCTTGATCGAAGACCCCCGGGCACTCCCCGTGCTGCAGAAGGCCCTGCTACAGGATCCGGATCCGGTGGTGCAGGGGTCCGCCGTGGGTGCCATGGCCGCCGTGGGAGAAGAAGCCATTGATGGAATGCTCGAGATTCTGATCAATCCCAGCAGCACCGCCATGCAGCTGGGACTGGCCAGTTGGGGCCTGGCTTTCGTGGGGGCCCGTGCACCGGAGGCGCTGCGCAAGGCCGCCACATCGGAGCATGCGGAAATTCGTTGTGCAGCAATTGCAGCCCTCGGCGATCAGATCCAAGCCCTGGGGGACGATGCCGCCCGAGAGCTGGTGGAAAATGCGCTCACCGATGCCGAAACCGACGTTCGCGCGGAAGCAGCAACCCTGCTGGGCAAATTGCACAGCCCCGATTGGGCCGTCCCCCGACTGGAACCCCTACTCAGCGATCCACAAGGGCAGGTCCGCAAAAATGCGGCACTCTCCCTGATGAAATTGCAAGCAGCGGGCAGCATTGCAAGCCTGTCCCAGCAACTGGAACGGGAACAACAAGCCGACGTCAAAGCGGTGCTTCAACTCGCCATCAACCAGCTGGATCAGGACGGCTGACGCGCCTTGAGATCGCGCACACGCAGCAAAGCTGAAGTAAGCGTTTCACGCACATAGCCATCGATGCTTGGGTCGGCGAGCAGCTCTTCAAACCCTTGCTCCACAGCAGGGTCGTTGATCTCAGCCAAGGCATTCACCGCAGCAACACCCTGGGCCGGATTGTCACCGCGACTGATCTCCAGCAGCAACGAAACAGCCTGCTGCCCCACCTGACCGAGAGCCATCACGGAGGCAACAGCAACCACCGGTGAGCTGTCCTGAAGGCCATCGCGAAGCACCTGCATCGCCTCCTCGCTGAAGGGAAGCCCGGGGTAGTTGGAGGCCAACTGGGCATAGGCCTTCACACAACTGGCCCGCACGGTGCCATCAGCACTGGAGCGAAAGCAATCGGCGATGGGTTGCATGGCACGTTCCCCGAATGCACCCAGCCCCCGTACGGAAGCCCGCCGCAGCGACACATCGGGCTGGTCCAACAGAGCAATCAAACGCGGCATGGCTTCGGCTTGCCAATGCTCCGCCATCGCCGTGAAGGCCTCGGTCTGGATGTAGGGATTGGGGTGAGCCAGATCGGCGAACAACCGATCGAGGTCGGGCACGGCGTCGTGTTCAGCACCCATGTCCGCGATTCAAGCGATGAAGACGCGACCCTAAAACGCAGATCAGGGCTCGGACTTCCCAAACCCATGATCTCAACAAGACAAAAAAAAGGAGGCCCGAAGGCCCCCTTTCAACGTTCGACTGAATCAGAACCTGATCAGGACAGAGCGTTGATGGCGTAGTCGAGGTAAGCCTTGAACTCGTTCAGAGCCTGGGGGCTCATGTCGCGAGGAGCGCAAGCGCGGTCGCGGGTGTAGGTCAGAGCTTCCACGTAGGGAGCGGTGGGCAGACGCAGGGTGCGGTACACCTCACGAGCGCCGGCGATGCCCCACTCGTCCAGAGGGCCGGTGCCGCCAACCACGAGGCAGTAGTTGATCAGGCGCAGGTAGTGGCCCAGATCGCGGTAGCACTTGTCCACCTTGGTCTGGTTCTCACCAGCCTCACCGGGCTGCTTGAGGTAGGGGTACTTGTTGAAGCAGGCGTCGCCAGCTTCCTTGGTGACGGCGTCCAGACCGGCAGCCAGCTTCTCAGCGGCTTCCAGACGGGCAGCGGCACGTTGGATGTTGCCCTGAACGGCTTCGAGGTCGTTCTGGGAAGGGAAGCGACCGGCGGCGTCAGCGGCGGTCACAACGGTTGTTGCAACGGATTTCATGATGAGACCCTTAGTTGAAGTGTGCTTTGAAAAAGAGAGTTATCTCTCGCTGATTCAGCTGAGGGCGCTGATCACGCGGTCGAAGTAGGAAGCAGCTTCTGCAACCAGAGCAGAGCAGTCACCCTGGACGGTTTCCATCTTGCGGAAACGGGTCTCCACAGGGTTGGTGCCGGTGGTGTTGGTCTCGTTGATGTGAGCCGTGGAGGAAGCCTTCATGATGGCCACAGCGCGAGCAGCGGACTGAAGGGGCACACCCAGAGCCACATAGGTCTCCTTGAGGCCGTTCAGGCAGCGGTCATCCAGCACAGATGAGTCGCCAGCCAGCAGGGCGTAGGAGATGTAGCGGAGAACGATCTCACCGTCACGCAGGCAAGCAGCCATGCGACGGTTGGGGTAGCAGTTGCCGCCAGCCTGGATCAGGCCGGTGTTCTCGCAGATCATGCCGGTCACAGCATCGGAAACGATGCAGGAGGCATTGGAGGTGATGGCGTTCACAGCGTCGAGGCGCTTGTTGCCTTCGGCAACGAAGCCCTTCAGGGAAGCCAGTTCACCGCCACCGATGGGAGCAGTTTTAGCGTCGGCGCTAACGACGGCGCGGGAGAATGCGTCGAGCATTGGAAAGCAGGACATTGAGGGAAGAAAGCCATCGATTGCACCCGGATTCCGAAGGATCCGACTGCCGCGATCAAACCAAGTGGTCCAAAAGCTGATGACTGAAAGGCTTGAGCCGAAGCTCTAAGCGCTCCATGAAATTAAAAGCAGAAACGATCGATACCACCGAGGTGCTACACATCACGCAAAGGTTCGTCATCCAGAGACGGAACAGCCTTCAACAAGGCCAGCACAAGGGTTTCCAGCTCTTGCCAGCGCAAACAACATCCATGGGAACCCGATAAAGAGCTCTTTTTCAGATTTCCTTCATCTTCATCAGTGCTCCATCTGGCCGCCTACGCTCCGGCCCAAAGTTTCTGATCGCTATGGCTGATCCCTCTCTCGATGACCTGAAAGCCACCGTCGAGGAACTCTCCGCCTACAGGGATCGCTTGAAAGACGATGTGGTCGCCATGGGGCAGAAACTGAAGCTGCCCCAGAAGCGCATTGAACTCACACTCAGCGAACATCCCGAGCTGCAGCGCCTCGAGGCCGTGTTAGCCCAGCTGGACGAACAGATCCGCAGCGAGAGCAACGCCTAAGAAACGATGCGTACCAAGCCCTGCTCAATGACCGACTTTCTGAGCGCCAGTGCGGGCACTTGGATGATTCGCCGCGTGGTGCATCACATGGATCACCAAGACGATGAGGCGGGTGACTCCAACCTGACAGTGGCGCCATTTGGAACTGAGGATGACTGCGTGGCATCGATCTGTGCGGCCCTGGGTGTCGACAAGAACCTGGCCTGCGGGGGAGCGCGCTTCTGGTGGGAGAGCAACCTCAAGGAAAGCGAGCGCAGTGAAGACCGCGCCGCCGCTCTCGTCGACGTGGCCGACCGAGAGGATCCCCGGCAGGGTTTTCTGCTACGAGACAAGGGTTACGTCGAGAAGCAAGCCGTCGTCAGCCGCTACCGCTTTGATGAGGAGGGCGTTCTCACCATCACGACCCGATACGACACCAGTGTCGGCATCGAGCGCTGTTGGTTTGTGACCGATCAGCTCCGCATGCGCGTGAGCTCCGTGCAATGCATGGACGGCGTCACCATGACGACTTACTGCACTGAGCGCCGATGCCCTACCACGGATGACATCTTGTCTCATGCCCGCCAGACAGCCCTTCGCGAGGCTTGAGATCCATGTTCGATCCATTTCTCGACGACTTGCATCAGGGCATCCAAGACCGGGGAGGCACGCTGTTGCCTTTGGATCAAGACCTGGCAGTCCAGCAGTCAGAACGCAATCAAAGCTCGATTCGAAGCTGGCTCTGGGACGTTCCAGATTTCCGCCGCTGGCGGGTGACCAGGCTGGATGCGGGCGATTCGCTTCAGGTTCTCAACTCGGTGGCCTATCCCGAACACACGCTCGACCATCCGATCCTGGGGATCGATTTGTTGTGGTTCGGTGCTCGCCAGAAACTGGTCGCGGTCCTCGACTTTCAACCCCTGGTTCAGGCTCCCGACTACATGGACCGGCATTTCAGCGGTCTAAAAGCCCTCCATCAGCGCTTCCCTGATCTGAGTGGGGAGGAAACGATGCGGTCCTTCGACCCTCATCAATATTTCTCCCCCTGGCTTCTGTTCTGCAGAGGCGGCGCCGATCAAGCAACCCGATCGTTGCCCTCCGCTTTCGACTCGTTCCTTGATTGCTTCTGGCGCATGCACGATGCGTCGGCAGCAGCACCCTCCCTGCTACCGCCCGAGCAGGTGGCAGACCTGCAGGTGGCTTACGACCTCTACAGCGCTGAACGCGATCCTGCCCATGGATTGTTCACCAGTCACTTCGGGAAAACCTGGTCAGATCGCTTTCTCCACGAATTTCTCTTCCCATCGGCCCAACGATGACGCAACGTTCCAACAGCCTTGATCCCATCAGCCTGGATGGCTGGCGCTGGGAGCCTTTCCTGATGGAAGCAGTGTCCCGCCTGGAATTCCTGAATCCGCAGCCCTATCCCGTCGCGCCCGTCTTCCTCGATCAACGCGATTCTGTTGGATCCGCCTCACGCCCCGTCCAAGCGCACACGCAGGTCTGGGCTTGTTCAACCGACAAGTGCCGTCAGATCCGAGCCGCCTGTGTGGAGGCCGGGTCCGCAGCCTCGGTGCTGAATCTCGTGATCAACCCCAAAACCAGCTTCGACCTGCCGTTCTTCGGTGCCGACCTGGTCACCCTTCCCAATGGCCACCTCATCGCCCTCGATCTTCAACCGGCTCTGAAAACAGACCGTCTGCACACAGAAGCGGTCTGGGACCAGCTGACGCCGATTTTTCAACGCTGGCGAGATCGCCTGCCGGGAGGAGGGCCGATCCCGGAAGAGGCGGAACCGTTCTTCTCTCCCTGCTTCCTCTGGACGCGTCTTCCACTCGGGCCCGAAGGAGATGCCCTGATCAAGGATGTGGTGTTTCCTGCCTATCTCGACTACCTCACGCTGTATCTGGACCTGGTGATGAACGCTGAACCCGTATCCAACGAACGGGAATCAAGGCTGCTGGATGGGCAAAGGCGATACACCACCTACCGAGCAGAAAAAGATCCCGCACGGGGCATGCTTGGCCGTTTCCACGGAAAGGAATGGACCGAACGGTTGATCCACGATGTGCTTTTCGATCTGGACTGACTGCAGCGAGCGCGCCCTTCGATTAATTGATCGACAGGGGATTAAACATTATGAACAGCCTTCGGGACTGTCCAAACCCATTGGCGAGAATCTCCAACGACGGGATGGGCACAGCTTCCCGGCCGTCCCCATTCAGCTCTGAAGATTCCTAATCTTCAATCAAGATCCAAGGAGTTAACCAATGTTCGACGCCTTCACCAAGGTTGTCGCCCAGGCCGATGCCCGGGGCCAATTCCTCAACGCCAGCGAAATCGACGCCCTGGCCGCGATGGTTTCCGAAAGCAATAAGCGCCTGGATGCCGTCAACCGCATCACCAGCAACGCTTCCAGCATCGTTGCCGACGCAGCTCGCCAGCTGTTCGCCCAGCAGCCTGCACTGATCGCCCCAGGCGGCAATGCCTACACCTCCCGTCGCATGGCTGCTTGCCTGCGCGACATGGAGATCATCCTTCGCTATGTGACCTACGCGATCTTCACCGGCGACGCTTCCGTGATGGAAGACCGCTGCCTGAACGGTCTGCGTGAGACCTACCTGGCTCTGGGCACCCCCGGTGCTTCCGTGGCTGCCGGCGTGAATCTGATGAAGGACTCCGCCATCTCGATCGCCAACGACAGAAACGGCATTACGCAAGGCGACTGCACAGCTTTGATGAGCGAAATCGGCACCTACTTCGACCGCGCTGCCGCCGCTGTTGCCTGATCAGGCTCGGTTCAGACCGTCACAATCATCTTCCTCGGATCCATGAAAACCCCCCTCACCGAAGCTGTATCCGCAGCAGACTCCCAAGGACGTTTCCTCAGCAATACGGAAATCCAGGGTGCTTTCGGACGCTTCAACCGTGCGAAAGCCTCCCTGGAGGCTGCCAAAGCCCTGACCGCCAAGGCTGACACCCTGGTGAACGGTGCTGCACAGGCCGTGTATACCAAGTTTCCCTACACCACCCAGATGCAGGGACCGACCTACGCCTCCACCCCGGAAGGTAAGGCCAAGTGCTCCCGTGACATCGGCTACTACCTGCGAATGGTGACCTACTGCCTGGTCGCTGGTGGCACCGGTCCTATGGACGACTACCTGATCGCTGGTCTCGATGAGATCAACCGCACCTTCGAGCTCTCCCCCTCCTGGTACGTGGAAGCTCTGAAGTACATCAAGGCCAACCACGGCCTCAGTGGTGAGGCTGCCACCGAAGCCAACAACTACTTCGACTACGCCATCAACGCCCTGGTCTGATCGAACAATCAGCCAGCAGCTTTGAATGCCAGCAAAGTTCAGGCCTCCCGCAAGGGAGGCCTTTCTTTTGCCATGCCAATGGCAAGATCAACACTAAAGACCAGCTCCGTCATGGCGATGCAACCGGGAGCCGATGCCACCCAGAGCGGCACGGGCGATCCGATCGATGAAGCTGAGGCCCTCAGACGTCTGCAACTGGATGACGATCCCTCAGCGCAGTACTACGCCGCATGGTGGCTGGGTCGTCAACGCAGCCAGCATCCCCAAACGGTGATCCTGTTGAGGAAAGCGCTTCAACAGCGGCGACCGCGGCGACTGGGAGACGATGTGGAGGAGAACGCGGTGGCTCGCAATGCTGCTCGAGCCCTCGGGAAGCTTGGCCCGATTGCCGCCCCGGCGATTCCCGATCTGCTGGAGACCCTCAACGACGACGACCATGGATTAAGGGAAGCAGCAGCTCGATCGCTCGGACAGCTGAACGCCAAAGCAGCCGTTCCACTTCTCGTGGAACGGCTGGCCAGCGGGCCAGCCGTCGCTGGCGCCCAAGAGGACGGCACGCCAAAACTGAAGGAACCCTGTGACGCCCTGCTTGAAGCCTTGGGCGATATCGGTGTCGCTGAGGCTCAGGTGCTTCAGGTGCTGCATCTGTTCCTCGACCACGAGCGTCCGGTGGTGCGCAGTTCCGCCTGCAGGGCTCTGCTTCAGCTCACCGGTGAATCCCAATGGGGGGACAAGATGGTCGCATTGCTGCGACATGACCAGCTGCAGGTACGGCGGGCAGCCCTGATGGATCTTGGTGCCACCGGCTGGTATCCAGCCCTGGGAGCCATCAGCTCAACATTGGCTGAAAACAGCCTGAAACTAATCGCCCTGCGAGGGCTGGCGGAATCCACAGGCAGCTCCGACCCGGATGAGGCCGTACTCGATGCGATGGATGCTCTGCTCTGAACCATGACGACGCATCACGATATCCAAGCCCTGATCACCGCCGTCAGAAACGCAGATACCGCAGATGGGCTTCTCGAAGCCACCGAAGCCCTGGCAGCCACAGGAGATCCAGCCAGTGCAACCTGCCTGTTGGAAATCCTCGGCTTCAACAATCCCGGTGCGGCAGTTGCTGCCGTTGATGGGCTGATTGCGATCGGCGAACCGATTGTCGACACCATCCTCGACAATCTCGATGGCTACAACTACGGAGCTCGGGCCTGGTCGGTGCGCGCCCTCGCGGGCATCGGTGATCGCCGTGGCCTGCCTGTGCTCGAACGGGCTCTTGCTGCAGACATTGGGCCCAGCGTGCGTCGAGCGGCCGCCTGCGGCCTCGGGAACCTGCAACTCAGTGATACTGAGCAAGCTGATGAAGAACGGCAGCGCTGCCTGTCGGGGCTGATCCAAGCCACAGGCGATGGCGAATGGATTGTTCGTTACGCCGTGACGGTTGGCCTGGAACGCAGGCTCAACGACCCTCATTGCCCGGATGCGCTTCGCAACGCTGGCCTTCAAGCTCTTGAACAGCTGAGTTCGCAAGCCAAGGAAAATGTCAAGGTAGTGCGCCTTCGGGCTGCACTGGCCCTCCAACGCCTCAACGCCGGATGACCCAGAAACTGTTGTTCGTCTGCCTTGGCAACATCTGCCGCTCACCAGCGGCCGAAGGCGTCTTCTTGCATTTACTTGAGGAACGTGGTCTCAGCGATCAGTTCGTGGTGGATTCCGCCGGAACAGGCAGCTGGCATGTGGGAAATCCTGCCGACCGACGCATGCAGGCCGCGGCCAATCGCCGTGGCATACAGCTGCCCAGCCGCGCACGGCAGATCGATCTGAACGATCTTGAAACGTTCGATCTGGTGCTGACGATGGATCAGGACAACCTCCATGCCGTGAACGGTCTGGCCCGGGAAGCCGGCGCGAGGGCCACGGCACGCATTCAACCGATGCTCAGCTACGGCCGCCGCTACAGCGAAGCCGAGGTTCCAGATCCGTATTACGGAGGCGACGCAGGCTTTGAGCATGTGCTCGATCTTCTTGAGGATGCCTGTGAGGCTTTGCTCGAGGAGCTCAGCCCTGCGGCGTAGGCCAGATCTCCTCAGCAACCCGGAAGCGAAACAAATCCTCGAGCGCATCAATCACGGCTTCGATCGACATCCCATCGGTGATCAATTCGGTGGCATCATCCGCCTGAACCAAGGGAGCCACTTCACGGGTGCTATCCAAACGGTCGCGCTCCACGATCTGCGCTTCCAGCTCAGCGAGGTCGGGCACGGCATGACCTCGCGCCTCGAGATCCTTGGCCCGTCGCCGAGCCCGTTCTTCAGGAGTCGCGGTCAGAAACACCTTGACATCTGCATCGGGGAAGACGGCAGTGCCGATGTCCCGTCCTTCAGCCACAAGGCCACCACGCTCCCCGAGACGCTGCTGCTGCCGTGTGAGCAAGGCACGGACGCAGGGATGCGCGGCCACCAGCGACACTGAGCCGGTGACTTCGGGATCGCGGATCGCATCGGTGATGTCACGGCCATTCACCCGAACGGTCTGCACACCATCCTTCAACGGTGACAGATCCACCTCCAATCCCTCGAGCAAAGCCTCCACCGCTGGGGCACTGCTGGGATCGCCGCCGTTCTTCTGCACCCACCAGGTGACGGCTCGATACATGGCTCCGGTGTCGAGATAGAGAAGTCCCATCCGTTCTGCAAATGCACGGGTCACCGTGCTTTTGCCAGCGCCAGCAGGGCCGTCGATGGCGACGATGGGCGAACGGGTCATGATGAAAACGTGATCAATCAGGCGAGTTTCGCCACAGCGGACCGCCGCAGCCAGCATTCGAATCGAACGACCGGGCCGAGCGGGTTGAAGCGTGACGGGATCCACGGTCTCTACATACTCCACCTCAAGGCCCGCTTCCCTGAGTTGCTGGTGCAGAGCGGCCTGTGCCGAGGCCTCATCCACGCCCCCTGCGCACACATCACGAGCAATCGCGCACAGTGCCGAGCTGAATGCGGAAGCCACGGTTCGCTGCGCATCACCGAGATAACGGTTGCGGGAACTCGCCGCCAACCCATCGACCTCCCTGACGGTGGGGTATCCCCTCACCCTCACAGGCAAGCCGAAGTCTTTGATGAGATGCCGAAGGATCGTGAGTTGCTGCCAGTCCTTTTCGCCCAACCAAAGTTGATGGGGACGGACCAATCCCAACAACCGCATCACGACTGTGACCACACCATCGAAGTGGCCGGAGCGCCAGGGACCACAGAGATGGGCTGTCAGGCGTGCAGGCGCCTGCAGGCGCCATCCCTCATTGGTGCCATAGGGGTAGACCTGCCGCTCATCCGGGCACCACAAAGCTGAAGCCCCCGCTTGTTCGGCGAGCGCGCAGTCATCCTCGAAAGTACGGGGGTAGCGATCGAAGTCTTCATCCACTCCGAACTGCAATGGATTCACAAAGGAGCTGACCAGAACGGAACCCTTCACACAACAGGACTTCACCGCCGCGCCGATCAAACGGGCATGGCCTTGGTGAAGCCCGCCCATGGTTGGAACAAACGCGATGGGGCCCTGGCAGGCTTCACGCCAAGAGCGAAACTCCGAAGCCGTCCTGAGGATCTGAAGGCTCAGCGCAAGACCTCGAGCTTCACCTGTGCCACACCGCTCGACGTCAGCCCAAGATGCTTGGCCGCTCCATGGCCCAAATCAATCACGCGATGCCCAACGAAGGGTCCGCGATCATTAATGCGCACCACAGCCTTGCGGCCGTTCCAGAGATTGGTCACCCGCACCTTGGTTCCGAATGGAAGTGAGCGATGGGCAGCCGTCATGGTTCCAGGGCGGAAGACTTCTCCACTGGCTGTGCGATTTCCGAAGAACCCAGGCCCATACCAGCTGGCCTCACCTGAATGCGTGGAGACAACCACAGGTCCCACCGGCTTAGGCGGCTCTGGAGGAGCGACCGGTTCAGGGACAACAGGCTCGGCAAGGGAGGTCTCCAACTCAAGGCTGGCTGGGGATGGTTCAACAGCAGTGGCTTCCTCAGCAGGAAGAACAAGGTCGAGAGGATCGACAAAGTCGAACCCATCGAGGTCTCTGGCAATCACTGGATACAGCGCAGCCCCTGACGCGGCGATGCCCGTAATGAGAGCTGTAAGAAACCAATGACGTTGCATATCGGGAAACGTTGGCTTGGAAGAAACAGTGTTTTTCGGGAAAAAGCTGAACTCCTTGAAACAAGCCACCGGAATTACTTCAAGTAACCGTATAAATACCCACCCATTTCTGATCTCCATCGCGGCCTTGGAATCTGAGAAGGGGACCTCCGCAGCACCGCTGCTCATCCCGCGCCGTCACAGGCTTCAGAAGCGCAATCAACAGGCCACAGCGATCAGCTAGGGCTATAGCCGACACAAGCAAAACTGATCGAGCCCAGGCCGACGACTTAATCGGCACAGCCGATGACGCTCCGGCGCGCCCCATGAGGAGGGAGGATCGAATCAGTTCCTAACCAACTGATGGACTACCGATCCGCCGGTGTCGACGTGGAAGCCGGCAGAGCCTTTGTGGACCGGATCCGAACCAGCGTGGAGGCCACCCATCGCCCAGAGGTCGTGGGTGGCCTAGGCGGCTTTGGTGGCCTGATTCGGTTGCCTGAGGGGCTGCGCAAGCCACTCCTCGTGTCCGGAACGGACGGAGTCGGCACCAAGTTGGAACTCGCTCAGGAACACAACAGCCACCACAACGTGGGACTTGATCTCGTCGCCATGTGTGTCAACGACGTGATCACCAGCGGCGCCGAACCACTGTTCTTTCTCGACTACATGGCCACTGGGGCTCTAAGTCCGGACGCCATGGCTGAAGTGGTTGAGGGCATTGCCGATGGTTGCCGCCAGAGCGGATGTGCCCTGCTTGGGGGAGAAACAGCGGAGATGCCTGGCTTCTACCCACCAGGCCGTTATGACCTCGCAGGCTTTTGCGTTGCCGTGGTGGAGGAGGACAACCTGATCGATGGCCGCCGCGTGCAAGCCGGTGATTCCATCCTGGGAATTGCCAGCAGCGGCGTTCACAGCAACGGCTTCAGCCTGGTTCGCAAGATCCTGGAGCACTGCGACGCAGGCCCCGACTCCCGTTTCGGGCCGGAAGCAACGCGCGTGATTGACGCACTGCTGAAACCCACCCATCTCTATGGAGCCCTCATCAAGACTCTTCTGGCGGCGGGCACTCCCATTCATGCCATGGCTCACATCACAGGAGGCGGGATTCCTGAGAACCTCCCCCGCTGCTTACCGAAGGGCCTTATGGCCAGCGTTGATCCAGACAGTTGGCCGCGCCCAGAGCTGTTCAGCTGGCTGCAGACCCAAGGCGACCTTCAGGAACGCGATCTCTGGCACACCTTCAACCTGGGGATTGGTTACTGCCTGATCCTTCCGGAGTCGGAGGTGGCTGGCACCCGAACCCTTTGCAAAGAGAGCGGTTTTGAGAGCTGGGTGATCGGCCAAGTGATCCCAGCCACTGGGCCAAAGGAGGCGCCAGTGCTCGGACTGCCCGCCTGAAGACCCCAGCAAGATCCGCTGTCACATCCAATGTGATATGAAGCACCAACCCCGGCTTAACTCGTTATTGTCAGCACAGACAGATCGGGCTTGCACCGATCGACGCGACGTCAAATACGTCTTAGTACCAATGCCCTTTGAAAGACCTCAGCGCACAACCCGGCGACGTTCTTCGGCAGGACCCACTCCACCTCGTCGACCAGTTCTCAATGGTCATGACAGGCAGACAATGCACCGCCAAGGTGGACCACGCCCGACCTTCCTGGCACTGAAAGATCACGGGAAGGTTTTCGTTGCTGACATGCCCTTCCTGTCGGATGGTCAGCTCGCCAACATCTGCAAAGAGGCCTCAGAAGTACTGGTCAGCCTGGAGCGACGAATCGCGGAGCTCGAGACCCTTCAAGGAGACAGGGACACCCTGATCAAAGCCTGCACGAAGCGGGATGTCACCCATCGCTTCCTCAGAGCCATCGAGGAGGAGCAGCAGCAACGGAAAGACAACCCAGCCATCCGCAGCGCAGCTGCTGAATCGCTCCCGCGCACATTCTTGGAGATCGCCAGGCACCGCCTGCCAGGCGCCACGTTTGATTCGCTCCTACAGGAAGCCCTCTCCGCCTGTGAACAATCGGCTGAATCCCAGGTGGCCCCTCCGAAACCTGACCTCAAAGTGATCTCCTTGCCTTCCTCGAACGCATCCCTGCCAGTGGTGGTGAGTCCAGATCCCGAACCGACCGATCAGGCACTCTGAAAAGGATTTTCAGGCATCCTCACTGTCACCTCGGCGCTGCTCTCGTCTAAGCGCATTCGCTCATCGGCTGAGAGAGACCACATCAGGGCCTGCTGGGCATCGATCACCTGGCTGGGTCGTCTCAATCCGGGGATTGGACAAGCGCCATGGGATCGGCACCAGTTCAGAGCTACTTGCACCTGGGTCACCCCTCGGGCTTCGGCGATCGAGACCATGGTCTGTCGTAACGACTCCGAGGCCGGCAGCAGGCGACGGAACAATCCACGTCGCAACCACGTCAGCCCCTGGGGAGTCCAACCTGGCTCCCTGGCGAGAATCCCCAGAGCGAGGGGGCTGTAGGCAAGCACTTCAACCCCGAGATCCCTGCTGATCTCCAGGAGACCTCCAGGGAGACGCGGATTGGGAGCCAGCAGGGAGAACTGAACCTGGATGCTGGTGAGCGGGATTCCACGGTCTTTGAGCTGACGATGCAAGAGGGTCAGGCGTCGAGGACCGACATTGGACACGCCGATCTCCCTGACAGCTCCCTGCTCCACGAGATCTGCCAACCCATCGAGAAGGGGACGCTCTTGCCAGGGGGCATAACGGGCCGTGCTCCAGTGCAACTGGACCCGATCCATACAACCTTGCAGTCGCCGCTGGCTGGCGAGAAATGCCTTCACCATCCCGCGCCGTCCGAGTCGCCAGGGGAAAGGGGCCAGCTTGCTGGCCACGGTGAGCTGGGCACGGTCCTCCGGCTTCATCGCAGTGAGGAAGTGCCCCAGCAGTTCCTCACTGCGGCCGTTGAGGACTCCGGTTCCATAGGAATCAGCGGTATCGACCAGACAAAGCCCCCCTGCGACCGCTTGCTGGAACGTCGACTCCAGCATCGAGTCGTCAAGGTCAGGGTTGTATCCCCAGAGCAGCTGATTGCCCCAGGCCCAGGTTCCGAAACCGATTCCCGTCACACAGCCTCGGATCACTGCACGCCATGATCGCCTCAGACCGGTCCTGGCGATGACGTCCCACCCAGCAGAAAGGAAGCCGCAATCCAGTGAGAAGCAACCACCATCTTCTGCAGCGGGCGGCGCAGATGAGGACCCCGTACTGTGCAATCACTGCGGTCGCACAGCCAGCAACGGCATCCGTTGCCTGGGAATGTGTGTTGCTGACAGTGATTACTGACCTGTGAGATCTGTCCCGATGCGGGGAATAACAAATCGAGGACAACGGAGCCACTGGATCGCCCTGGGCCTGATGGCCAGCCTTGTTCATCCTCATCCTGGGCATGCAGAGCCGTTCGTTGGTCGTTTCGAAACCACGAGCAATGGCTGCCGATACACGCTGTCTGATGGCGACTCGGATGGTTGCCGCGTTGTTCAGATTGATGGGCGGTCGGCCACGGTTCTGGGCGTTCGTTTCATCGGCCGCGGGCCGGTGAGAGGGTCAAGCCGAAGCCTCACGTTTGTCACCACCACAAACGGACCGGACTCACCACTCAGCTGTCACTTAGGACGTTGCCGCCTGTCTGGCACAACCTGGAGCGGCACTGTGAGCAGTGTGTCTGAAGCTGCCTTCGACGCTGACGGCATCGCCGAGGGAGTTCCGAAGGCATGGCCTGCGAAAGAGGGGCACTGCAAGCTGGAAGCACGGCAGATTCGCTGCACAGTCGATGTGGTTTCAGGAGAACAGCTCGATGCGCAGGCCAAGCTGTGAGCCATCGATCGCCGCGATGCATTCAAAGGCGGCACCCAGATTCGAACTGGGGATAAAGGATTTGCAATCCTCTGCCTTACCACTTGGCCATGCCGCCGTCCGGGGCCTTTCCTCCCCATCAACGGATCGTATCAGCGAGGCATCCCAGGCACTGCTGGTGATCAGCAACGGACATGGTGAGGATCTGATCGCCCTGCGCATTCTCGAGGCTCTTCACCGACTTGAACCGCAGTGGCGCCTGAAGGCCATGCCTCTGGTGGGTGAGGGACGCTGCTTTGAGGGCGCTGTTGATCAGGGATGGCTGGAGCGCGTCGGCCCCTTGGCTCGCTTGCCGAGCGGGGGATTCAGCAACCAGAGCTTGCGTGGTCTGCTCGCTGATCTCCTTGGAGGGCTGCCGATGATCAGCATCAAGCAGTGGATCTACTTGAGAAAGGAACGAACGGCAGTGGCTGGAATCCTTGCCGTTGGCGATCTGCTTCCTCTTTTGATGGCCTGGACAAGCGGCCGACCCTTCGGATTCGTCGGCACTCCAAAAAGCGATTACACCTGGAGCAGCGGCCCAGGGTCGAGCTTCAGCGACCGCTATCACGCCCTGAAGGGCAGCGAGTGGGATCCATGGGAATGGAGCTTGATGCGAACGCGCCAATGCCGGCTCGTCGTGATGCGTGACCGACTGACAGCTCGGGGGCTACGCCGTCATGGCGTCAGGGCCATGGCACCTGGCAATCCAATGATGGATGGGCTCATGGAGACCACCCCTCCCCTCGCACTCGAGCGATGCCGGCGGATTCTCCTGCTTTGCGGCAGCCGGATGCCAGAGGCCCTTCGAAACTTCAGACGTTTGTTGACCTGCCTCATCCGCCTTCCGAGCCCGGTGCCTCTTGCTGTCATGGCAGCCCTTGGATCAAGGCCCACAGAACCAGACCTGGTCGACACCCTGCAGCAAATGGGCTTCCGACGCTGCCCTCCCCCCAGCAGCAGCTTGCATGCAGACCAGTGCTGGGTCCGAGGCCCCCTGCTGCTGCTCCTGGGCAGCGGTCGGTTTGAACGCTGGGCTGCTTGGGCGGAGGTGGGTGTCGCCACCGCCGGCACAGCCACAGAACAGCTGGTCGGCCTCGGAAAACCGGCTCTGTCTCTTCCAGGTCCTGGGCCGCAATTCACCCGTGGCTTCGCCTCACGGCAGAGCCGCCTCCTCGGTGGTGCGGTGCAGGTTTGCGCAAACGAAATCGAGTTAACTCAACAACTCACAGCCCTGCTCGAGAACCACGAGAGACGCCAAGAGCTCGGGCAGCGGGGGCGGC
This sequence comes from Synechococcus sp. PROS-7-1, assembly GCF_014279795.1. Classification (NCBI taxonomy): domain Bacteria; kingdom Bacillati; phylum Cyanobacteriota; class Cyanophyceae; order Synechococcales; family Synechococcaceae; genus Synechococcus; species Synechococcus sp. PROS-7-1. The sequence goes on along the minus strand of NZ_CP047945.1, from coordinate 542,253 downwards.
AGCGCATGGGATCTCCTGGGGGAAGCGAAGCCATCGCCCGCGCCGCGATCCGTGCGCTCGCCCCCGGAGGTTGATACTGATTGCATCACAGAGGCAATTCTGCCCCTCCCTCTCCGCCATGGCCGCGATTCAGGATCACAACTATCTGAGACTGTGCGCGGAACTGGCGAGCTGCCTCAGCATCAGCCAGTCCGCAGCGCGTCGGAGGGTGGAACACGAAGCCGCGCGATCAGGCGCCAAAGACCTCCCAGCCCGTCTTCAGGTGGCATCCAACCTGCTTGATCAGGCCAAGAACGAAGCCACCTCGGGGGAAGCACTCGATCAGTTGCTGGAGGCCCAACCCATCGATCAGCACTTCATGCTCGAAGACTGAGCCAATCGCCAGGATCAGTGCTCGAAGGTATTGACGAAACGGAAGCGATCAAGATCCGACATCACAGGAATGCACTGAAAGCAACTCTGGGCCAGTTCCCAGCGCCCTTCGCGGCGCAGCATGACCTCTAACTGCCGCCGAGCGGCGAGCAGGTATCGGGCATCGTTGGCTGCATAAGCCAGTTGAACATCGGTGAGTTCATCAACCCGACCCCAATCGCTGCTTTGAGCTTGTTTATCGAGTTCGACTCCCACAAGCTCCATCACCAGATCCTTCAAACCGTGGCGCGGGGTGTAGGTGCGAGCCAAACGGCTGCCGACCTTCGTGCAGAAGAGAGGATTCACCCTGATCCCCAGCCCAGTGGCTAGTGCAGCGACATCGAACCGGGCGAAATGGAACACCTTCTCGATCGTCGCGGCTTCCATCAGCGCTTTGAGACGGGGAGCTTCCGACTGCCCGAGGGCAATCCGGATGCAAGCCACCTGATCGTTGTCATCACAGATCTGAACGAGGCAGAGCCGATCGCGACCATGAATCAGACCCATGGCTTCGGTATCCACGGCCAGAGCTGTTGACCCTGCGTAGCGCTCCGCCCACTCCTCGTTTAAGTCGCCGTCGAGAACAACAAAGGCATGGGGCTCGCTGGGAATCTCAGCCATGACTGACCACTCGAAACAGGCAGAACATTGACCACTCTGACCGCTGAAGGGACGAACTTCCTCCCACCGCTTGAAAATCAGAATGAGACTGAGCTAGACAAAAATGAGACAGCAGCGTCTCATGCTTTCCCACCGCAAACCCACGCGCGCCTGCCTGGCCGACATCGAGGATTACTTCCAGCAGCCACCACCGCAATTTCTGGATCTTGAGCTCGCCGTGTGCTGGGTTCTGGCCTGTCTTCTGCAAAGCGACAGCTATCCATCAGGCCTGCTCCAGCGACTCCAGCACGACCATCCCCAGCTGCGTCTCTCAGAAACGGTTCTGCATCAGGCCGTCGACTTCCTGGAACGCCAGGAGATGCTCGATTGCTACACAAAACGCTGTCCCAGCAGGGGCCGCCCCCGTCGCATGCTCCACCTCCATCAGGACGCACGCGATCAGGCCGAGCGCCTGATGAAGCCCTGGACGCGCTGGCTCCACGAGCATGCCCCAATCACCACTTAGAACGGTCTTCAGTGCCCTTGGCGGCTACCGATGCCCTCGCCTCAGACCTCCACCCTGCTCCTCACCCTCCTGCTGGGGATCGGCCTGATCTTCTTTCTCCGTGCCGCCAGCAAAGACCGAACCACGATTGTGGAGGTGCATTCACCCCGCCCACCACTGGAAGTGCTTGAGGGTCTTGATCAGTGGCTCAAGCAGCGGGGGTGGAATCGCCATGGAGGTGATGCCGACCGCTGCCTGTTGGAATACCGCGGCCGCGTCGAGAGCAGTTCTGCGCTTGCGATTCTGTTATCGGTTCTCGGCACGGTGGGAGCTGGCAGCTTGGGCCTCGTGATCCGCCAAGTGAACCCTGGGCTTGGCTGGTGGCCCTTGTTCATCGCCAGCCTCGGCCCCTTGGCAGGATTGGTTTACACCCGGAGAGCTCAGCGGGAAGAGGGCCTACAAATTCGCCTTGTCGAAACCGAAGACAGCGAAGGCAGCACCCTGCGGCTGCAAGCCCATCGCGATGAGCTGATCGCTCTTGAACTCGCCCTGGGCGGTCCACTGCAGCTGGCCAGTGATGGCGCTCTGCTCTCGTCTCCGATCTGATCGTGAAGCTCCGGCCATTGCTGCTGCCAGCAGGCCTAAACATCACAGGGCTGCTGCTTCTGCTCGGCCTGGCGACAGCGGCGGATGCACCGCGCCAGCCTGGCGACGACCTTCTCACTGGGCCTCAAGTCCAACTGGAAGCAACCTGGGTTGGGCGTCGCCGTGAACACCAGGGTGTGCGGATTCTGCTTCTTGCAGGCCATGCCGACTCTCAGGGCATCGAGGGAGCCGGCACCTCGGGTGCCGCCGTTGACCGCCGCGGTGCCAAACCCATGGATCCAAGAATGCGCGACGAGCTGTTCTGGAACCGAAAGATTCGCGACGCGGTGGTTCGCCAAGGGCGGGCACGCGCCCTCAACATCAGTGGTTACGAACCGAATGCCCTGACGATCCTTGATGAAAACGACCCACGCACCAACTGGTCAGTCGGTCGCCACCACCACGCCGCGGGTGGATATGCCCTTGAAATCCACTTCGATGCCTACGGCCCTGACGGCTACGGTTCCGGGCTGATTCCCAGCCTGAGACGCTCCCCCAGCCGCATTGATGAAAGCCTGGCCCTGAACTTCGGTCGCTACCCCCTGCAGTTTCGGGGAGGTCTTGGTGCACCAAGGCGGGGCATCAGCATCCTGGAGATCGGCAAGCTGGAAGCAAACCTCGAAGCCCGACTGCGAGATCCAGCCAGCCAGGACGCTGTGATTGAAGCGCTGGCCCACCGCATCATTGAGGCCATCGAGCAGGGGCTCAACGCTCCACCCCCCACGCTCAATTCACAGCTTGGTGGGGGCGGCAGCGATCCTCGAGGGAAGGATCACCGAACCAGTCCTGAGGACGGGTGAAGAGATCAGTGAGCAAAGCTTCTCTGGATCCCGGAGCAGGCTGGTAGGCGTACTCCCACCGGGCCAGTGGCGGAAGCGACATCAGGATGGATTCGGTGCGTCCGTTCGTCTGCAATCCAAAGATCGTGCCGCGGTCCCAAACCAGATTGAACTCCACGTAACGCCCCCGGCGATACAGCTGGAACTGGCGCTCACGGTCTCCGTAGGACAACCCATTCCGTCTCTCGATGATGGGCGAATAAGCAGGCAGAAACGCCCGTCCGTTGGCACCAGCCAGTGCAAAAAGCTGTTCCCAGCTCAAGGGCACTGCGCCGATCTCCGAAGCCTTGCGCGCTGCAGGACCTTCAGGGTCCTGCCCCCGGTAAAGACGTCCGGAACCATCCTGGTAGTCGTAGAAAATTCCTCCGACTCCCCTTGTTTCCTGACGGTGCTTGAGGAAGAAGTACTCATCACACCAGGGCTTGAACACCTGATAGAGACGCTCATCCACGGAATCGCACGCCTCTTGATGGGTGCGGTGGAAGTGACGGGCATCCTCCAGGAAGGGATAAAAGGGAGTGAGATCGGCACCGCCTCCGAACCACCACACCGGACCGGCCTCGAAGTAGCGGTAGTTGAGATGAACCGTTGGCACAAAGGGGTTCCGGGGATGCAGAACCATGGATGTCCCAGTGGCGAACCACGGATGCCCCTTGGCCTCAGGCCGCTGTTTGAGGATGGAAGGAGGAAGCTCCTCACCCTGAACCTCGGAGAAATTCACTCCGCCCTGCTCAAAGATCCGGCCTTCACGCATCACCCTGGAACGACCGCCACCACCTTCAGGCCGCTCCCAGCTCTCCTCCTGGAAGCGGCCAGACCCATCGATCTGCTCCAAGCCAGCACAGATCTCATCCTGAAGCGCCATCACAAGCGCCCGCGCACGTGCACGCGAGTCGGCTGGAGGGCGTTCCCCGGGCATCTCGGAGGTGCTTGACACCAGACTGTCTTGCGGTGACTGCCCCTTCCAACGCTTGAACAGGGAACGGATCATGGTTGGCAGAGATGGAGAGCTTTTGACCATTTCAGCCCAGTGCCTCCCCCGACAAGAAGGTGTGAAGGACTGTTATGGGAAGCGCCCCTAGGATCCATCCCAACGAACGGGACGGATGACCTCAGCGGAACAGGCCACTCAGGCGCTCAGCGACCTCCGTGATGCAGGTAGCGACCGCTCACTCCTGGACCTCGGCTGGCTTGATCAGGTGCGCATCTCTCCACCGCGCGCTGTGATCCGTCTGAATTTGCCTGGCTTTGCCCAGGGCCAGCGCGACCGAATCGTCAACGACGCACGCGCCCGTCTGCTGGGACTCGAGGGGATTGATGACGTGCAGATCGAGGTGGGGCAGCCTCCCTCTCAAGGCGGCATCGGCCAGGCAGGGCATGGACAAGCCGCGGAACGCCAGGCCATTCCTGGCGTGAAGCATGTGATCGCCGTGAGCAGCGGCAAGGGTGGTGTCGGCAAGAGCACCGTGGCCGTCAATCTGGCCTGCGCCTTCGCCAGCCAGGGGTTGCGGGTAGGTCTGCTGGACGCAGACATTTACGGCCCCAATGCACCCACCATGTTGGGTGTGGCCGATCGCACTCCCGAAGTCAGCGGCAGCGGGGACAACCAGTGCATGCAGCCGATCGAGACCTGTGGTGTGGCCATGGTGTCGATGGGTCTGCTGATTGAGGAGAACCAACCGGTGATCTGGCGTGGCCCGATGCTCAACGGGATCATCCGCCAGTTCCTTTATCAGGTGAATTGGGGAGAACGGGACGTGCTGGTCGTGGACCTTCCACCAGGGACCGGTGATGCCCAGCTGTCCCTCGCGCAGGCCGTTCCCATGGCAGGCGTTGTGATCGTGACAACCCCTCAGCAAGTGGCTTTGCAGGACGCCCGTCGGGGACTGGCCATGTTCCGCCAGATGGGAATCCCAGTGCTCGGTGTTGTCGAGAACATGAGCGCGTTCATCCCTCCGGATCAACCGGAAAAGCGTTACGCGCTTTTCGGGTCTGGTGGAGGTAAAACCCTGGCGGAGGCCTTCGACGTTCCCTTGCTGGCGGAAATCCCCATGGAGATGCAGCTGCAGGCCGGAGGCGATCAGGGCCAGCCGATCACCTTGGCCCAGCCTGACTCCATCAGTGCCAGGGTGTTTATCGAGCTGGCCGGTCGACTCTCGCCAGTGGTGCAGTCCGGCCGCTGATCATGCTGAACGGACTCGGCCGCAGCGGACAAAAGCTTTTCTCACAGTCCGGGAGCCGCCGCCGCCGGGCCCGCGATCGCGACTGGATTCTCTGGGGCATCCCTCTCGCCATGATTGCCGTGGCCGGTCTCCTCATCGCCAGCACGCAGCGCCAGGCCAACTACGCCAACTGGTATCAGCACTGGATCACCGCAGGTGTGGGCGTCGTGATTGCACTCCTGCTCGCGAGACTGTCGATGCTGAGGCTCAAACCCTTGCTCATTCCGATCTATGGAGCAACGGTGATCAGCCTTGTGGCGGTGCGGATGATCGGCACAACGGCTCTTGGAGCCCAGCGCTGGATCAGCGTCGGCGGCGTGCATGTGCAGCCATCGGAGTTCGCCAAGCTGGCCGCCATCCTCCTGCTGGCCGCAGTGCTGGATCGCCACCCGGTGGAACGGCCGGTGGATCTTCTCCGACCACTCGCCGTGATTTCACTTCCTTGGCTGTTGGTCTTCATCCAGCCAGATCTCGGCACCTCTCTGGTCTTCGGCGCCCTGCTGCTCACGATGCTCTATTGGTCTGGGATGCCATTTGAGTGGTTGCTCCTGCTGCTCTCACCGCTGATGACAGCACTGCTAGCAGGCCTCTTCCCCTGGGGATTGGCAGCATGGATTCCCCTGACCCTCGCGATCGCCTATCGGTCCCTGCCTTGGAAACGGGTGGCCCTCGTTCTTGTCTCCCTCGTCCAAGGGGCCTCCGCGTTAATCACTCCCTGGCTCTGGCAGAACGGATTGCAGGACTACCAGCGCGATCGTTTAGTGCTCTTTCTCGATCCCACAAAGGATCCCTTGGGTGGCGGCTATCACCTTCTCCAAAGCACGGTGGGCATCGGCTCAGGAGGACTGTTCGGCACCGGACTCCTCCAGGGACAACTCACCAAATTGCGATTCATCCCGGAACAACACACCGATTTCATCTTCAGCGCACTGGGAGAGGAAACCGGATTTCTCGGAACAGCTCTCGTCGTGGTGGGCTTCATGCTGTTGATGTGGCGGCTCCTGCAGGTGGCTGGGAGGGCACGCTCGGATTTCGAATCTCTGGTGGTCATCGGAGTCGCCACCATGCTCATGTTCCAGGTGGTGGTGAACATCTTCATGACCATCGGCCTTGGCCCCGTCACCGGGATCCCCTTGCCGTTCCTGAGTTACGGACGTAGTGCCATGGTCGTGAATTTCATCGCGCTGGGACTGTGTCTTTCGGTGGCTCGCCGCTCACGGCGCGCCTTGGTCCGTTGACTGACACCAGCACGCCACTGCATTCAATCCACCGCTTGATGGCCGAGGGAGTGCCTGAAGGCAAGGCGGATGATGCCCATGCTCGGCGTCTCTGGTGGGGAGCGCTCGAGGTTCTGCAGCAGCGGTTGCTTGGCGATAATTCCAGCTTGGAAGGGGTGTGGATCGCAGCCCCCCTGCCGGCCCTTTACGCACCCGAGTTACTGCAGCGATACCGGGGCTGGGTGTGGGCACCTGAAGCCCTGACGCTTCTCAACGACCTTCAGGGCAGCACACTGCTTCCCTCTGATCTGATCAGCGCACCGACGGGTGCTGCAGAGGAGCCCCTCCTCAGCCACCGATTCCAGCGCATGACCCTGCGTGCCGAGGACAGCCAAGATCCTTTCCTGCTTGTGATCACCAACAACCTGCAAGTCGCGCTGGCCCTGCAGGGCCATGAAGGACAACGCAGGCTTTTGATGCGCAGCGAGCCCAGCCTTCTGACTGGGGTCCTCAGGCTGGTGGAGCAAAGGCTTAAAGAGGATGATCCGGCACAGGCCGAGGGTCTTCATCAGGCTCTGAGCGACCTCGGCCCGCTTCAGAGCAGCGGAGATCTGGCGCTTCATTTTTGGCCAGAGCTCGCCCAGCGGCTTGCGTCGATGGCTCCCACCGTGACGCTTCGAACCGCCAACGAGTCACCCCAGGACGCTCCTCCATCGCACGCCTCAGGCGAAATCGATGCCGAACTCTCTCTGTTGGAAGCGATCGCCCATGAGGTGAGAACACCCCTGGCGACAATCCGCACGCTGATCCGCTCGCTCTTGCGCCGCCGCGACCTACCTGAAAAAGCGATGGAGCGTCTTCAGCAGATTGACACCGAATGCAGCGAGCAAATCGATCGCTTCGGGCTGATCTTTCAGGCGGCGGAACTGCAAAGGCAACCCGAAGGTCCGTCGCCGCTGGCCCGAACCGATCTGGGAGCGATGTTGCGACTGCTGTCTCCGATCTGGACGCAGCAACTCAAACGCAGAGGGGTGGGCTTTGCGATGACCGTCGCCGACGGCATGCCCCCAGTGTTGAGCGATCCCAGCCGACTGGAGCCAATGCTTGGGGGCCTGGTGGATCGCTGCAGCCGCAGTCTTCCTCCAGGAAGCAAGCTGCTTCTGACCCTGGAACCCGCAGGAGCACGCCTCAAACTCCAACTGATTTCCCGCACTCCAGAACAGATCGCGGCCCAGACGATCGATCCGATGCCGCAGGAACGCTTGGGCCCCGTTCTCAGCTGGAACACCGACACCGGCAGTCTGCAGCTCAGCCAAACTGCGACCCGACGGTTGCTGGAAAGCCTCGGGGGGCGAGTGACCCAACGCCGGGACCGGGGACTCACGGTGTTCTTCCCAATTGCTGAACAATGTTGACGGGTGTGAAGTTTCCAGGCCTGTAGGGCGATCAGAGCGGAATCACGGTGCTACTTTCCAGCCGTAAAGGCATGCCGATTTCGCGAGGACAGCCATGACAGCAACGGCGTTGAACGGACAGCTTCCCCAGTTCATCGGCAGCACCGGAGGTCTTCTTAACTCCGCTGAGACAGAAGAGAAGTACGCGATCACCTGGACGAGCAACAGCGCTCAGGCCTTCGAACTTCCCACCGGAGGCGCCGCCATGATGAACGCTGGTGAAAACATCATGTATTTCGCCCGCAAGGAGCAGTGCCTGGCGCTCGGCACCCAGCTGCGTACCAAGTTCAAGCCCCGGATCGAGGACTACAAGATCTACCGGATATTCCCCGGTGGTGACACTGAGTATCTCCATCCCAGCGATGGTGTGTTCCCTGAAAAGGTCAACGAAGGTCGGGCCATGGTGGGACACAACCCGCGGCGCATTGGCCAGAACACCAATCCAGCGAACATTAAGTTCAGCGGCCGCAACACCTTCGACGCTTGATCAGCTGAAAAGCTTGTCCCATCCCAGCCGGTCGTTCCGACCGGCATGATGGCTCGCGGTCGGTTCGACATCTCTGTTCATGCTCACACCCGACCGCACCGCATTTCTGGAAGCCGTTGCATCAGGCTCCACGTTGATTCCTGTGGCCAGCAGCTGGCCGGCAGATCTGGAAACACCCCTCACCACCTGGTTAAAAGTGGGCGAGGGGCATCCCCCTGGAGTGTTGCTCGAATCCGTCGAGGGCGGCGAAACACTGGGGCGCTGGAGTGTGGTGGCTTGCAATCCCCTCTGGACACTCTCTGCCAGAAACAACCAGCAGCAACGGATCTGGAGGGATGGGCGCCGAGAGACGTTTTCAGGCAATCCCTTCGACAACCTGCGCGACTGCCTTGCGCCTTACAAGCCGGCGACCCTGTCCGGACTGCCTCCGCTCGGCCAGCTCTACGGCATGTGGGGCTATGAACTGATCCGCTGGATCGAGCCCTCGGTGCCGGTCCATTCGCATGATGGGGAGGGGCCACCGGAAGGACTGTGGATGCTGATGGACAGCATCCTCATTTTCGATCAGGTGAAACGCCTGATCACGGCCGTGGCTTATGCCGACCTCTCCGGAGAGCACAACGCTTTCAAAGACCCAGAGGCGGCGTGGACCGATGCAATCCAGCGCATTCAGGCCCTGAAGCAAACGATGGCAGAGCCGCTTCCCCCTGTACGCCCGCTCAACTGGACCCCCAGCCAAGGGGACACGCCCTCGACATCCAGTAATCGAACCCAGGATGACTTCCAGCAGGCGGTGCTCAGGGCTAGGGAGCACATCGCCGCCGGAGATGCCTTTCAGCTGGTGATCAGCCAGAGACTCAGAACGGAGATCCGCCACCCCCCCCTCGATCTCTACCGGAGCCTTCGCATGGTGAATCCATCGCCATATATGGCGTTCTTCGATTTCGGGGACTGGCAGCTGATCGGATCCAGTCCTGAGGTGATGGTCAAAGCCGAACCTGATCAAGGGGGTATCCGCGCTGTGCTGCGGCCGATTGCAGGAACGAGGCCTCGGGGACGCAATGAGCTTGAGGATCGGAGCCTGGAAGCGGAACTGCTCGCCGATCCCAAAGAACGTGCTGAACACGTGATGCTTGTCGATCTCGGCCGCAACGACCTCGGCCGCGTCTGCGTTCCCGGGTCCGTGACAGTCCGCGAGCTGATGGTGATCGAGCGCTACTCCCATGTCATGCACATCGTCAGTGAGGTGGAGGGTCGACTGGCTCCGGGGCAGGACATCTGGGATCTGCTGATGGCGTCCTTCCCTGCTGGCACAGTGAGCGGAGCTCCCAAGATCAGGGCGATGCAACTGATCAACGAGCTTGAACCCGACCCTCGCGGCCCTTACTCCGGTGTGTATGGGTCTGTGGATCTGGCGGGCGCTTTGAACACCGCCATCACCATCCGCACGATGGTCGTCAGGCCTAACCATGACGGCGGTTGGACCTTGCAGGTTCAGGCCGGGGCCGGCATCGTCGCTGACTCCAAACCTGAGGCTGAATACCAGGAAACCCTGAACAAAGCCCGAGGCATGCTGACCGCACTGGCCTGCCTTGAGGGCGCTGGGTCATGACCAACAATCGCTTACTCAAAGGCTTTGAGGTCGAACTGTTTACCGGTCGTCGCGATGGTCGCAACGTCGGAATTGCAGCGATCGCCAAACAAGAGCTCGAAGGCTTTGTCACGGAGCCGGATCACCGCAACCTCGAATACGTCACAGCTCCGGAATCGAACTACGGACCGCTGACGGAGGCTCTGCTCGCGCCACGACGCAGCCTGCGGACGTGGCTTCAGTCGCGGGACTTGACCTTGCTGCCCGGCAGCACTCTCAGCCTGGGCGATGCAACACGGTTTGAACGGTCCGATCCATCAAATCCTTACCACGATCTGATTGAAGCCACCTACGGCACGGATGTCGTCACAGCCAGCATCCATATCAACCTCGGCATCGAGAATCCAGAGGAACTGTTCCAGGCCTTACGCCTGGTTCGTTGTGAGGCGGCCTTGATGCTCGCCCTCAGTGCCAGTTCCCCATTTCTCAATGGCGAGGTCACCGGAGCCCATTCCCAGCGCTGGCTGCAGTTCCCCCTCACGCCCGCTCGCGTCCCATTGTTCGTGGATCATCAGCACTTCATTCGCTGGACAGAGGAGCAAATCGCAGCGGGGACCATGCATAACGTTCGCCATCTCTGGACATCCGTGCGCCCCAACGGTCCTGAGCGTCCTCATCAACTCAATCGGCTGGAGCTGCGCATCTGTGATCTGATCACCGATCCAGCCCATCTGCTGGCGATCACCAGCCTGCTCGAACTCAGAGTTCAGCAGATCCTGCGTGACCCCTCCGCTCACGACCCCATGACCCGGAGCGCGTTGAGCCTGGACGAGCTCGAGCAGCTCAGCCTGAACAATGACCGAGCAGCAGCGCAGACAAGCCTGGAGGCCACCCTCCATCACTGGGAAGACGGCCGTCCTCTGCAGTGCAGAGACTGGTTGCTGATGGTGATGGAATCCGTGGAGCCTCTGGCAGCGGAACTCGACCTGAGCGAACAGCTTCAACCCCTAGCCACCATCCTCGATCAGGGAAATCAGGCGATGCGCTGGCTGGCCGGCATTCGGGATGGTGGCACGGTCCAAACCGTGCTCAGCAACAGCATTAAGGCGATGGAAGCGGAGGAATCCCCACGTGTTTCCGCACCAGGCCATCACGCTTTGGGATGATCATGACGGTTTCCGATCCCGGCGGGTCTTCAATGTCGTCCTCCTCCGCAGTCACTCCTGAGAGCGAACAGCCCAGGGCTGCGGTCAGCGAGGCGCCTGTCGGTGGACAGCTCTTGCAGCAACGACTGGCCCTGGTCGAGGACCTCTGGCAGACCGTTCTGCGCAGCGAGTGTCCAGCCGAGCAAGCGGAGCGCTTGCTCCGCATGAAACAACTCAGTGACCCGGTCCTTCCTGACGGAAACGCCATCAGCAGTGACGCTTTGGTGTCGCTGATCAGGGACATGGACCTGTCGGAAGCCATCGCTGCTGCTCGGGCTTTTTCGCTCTATTTCCAATTGGTGAACATCCTCGAGCAACGCATCGAGGAGGACGGGTATCTGGAGAGCATCGTCCGCTCCCAGGACATGGCGGAACAGATCAACCCGTTCGCACCGCCCCTGGCGACACAGACGGAACCGGCAACCTTTCGCGAACTGTTTGAACGACTGCGCCGATTGAATGTTCCCCCTGCCCAGCTGGAGACCCTGCTGCAGGAGCTCGATATTCGCCTGGTCTTTACCGCCCACCCCACCGAGATCGTCCGTCACACGGTCCGCCACAAACAGCGGCGGGTCGCGAGCCTGCTGCAGCAGCTTGAAACCAAAACTGAATCCAACGCCTTTGAAGCTGGAACGATCCGCCTTCAACTGGAAGAGGAAATCAGGCTGTGGTGGCGCACTGATGAGCTGCATCAGTTCAAACCCTCGGTTCTCGATGAGGTTGATTACGCCCTGCACTACTTCCAGCAGGTGCTATTCGATGCCATGCCCCAGCTGCGCCGGCGACTCTCCTCGGCACTGGCCTGTAGCTATCCGGATGTTCAACTGCCGCCGTCATCCTTCTGCACCTTCGGTTCCTGGGTTGGATCCGATCGCGATGGCAATCCTTCAGTCACAACTGACATCACCTGGCGAACGGCCTGCTACCAGCGCCAGCTGATGCTGGAGCGCTACGTGAGCGCGGTTCAGGGGCTTCGAGACCAGCTGAGCATCTCGATGCAGTGGAGCCAGGTCAGTGCCCCACTTCTTGAATCTCTGGAAATGGATCGGTTGCGGTTTCCTGAGGTCTACGAAGAGCGTGCCACCCGCTATCGCTTGGAGCCTTACCGACTGAAGCTGAGTTTTGTGCTTGAGCGGCTGCGCCTCACGCAGATCCGCAATCAGCAGCTGGCGGATGCCGGCTGGCGTGCCCCAGCGGATGGACTGGTGAGCTCCAACCCCCAGGCACCTCAAAGTGAATCGCTTCACTACGGCTCCGTGGCTGAGTTCCGCAGTGACCTTGAGCTGATTCGCACGAGCTTGGTCAGTACGGACCTCACCTGCGAGCCCCTCGACACCCTGCTCACCCAGGTGCATATTTTCGGTTTTTGCCTTGCCGGCTTGGACATCCGCCAAGAGAGCACCCGCCACAGCGATGCCTTGGATGAAGTAAGCCGCTATCTCAACCCCGACCAGGCCTACGGGGATCTGAATGAACAAGAACGCGTGAACTGGCTGCTTCAGGAACTGCAAACCCGCCGCCCCCTGATCCCACCCTCCGTGAGCTGGTCACCCACGACGGAAGAAACGGTTGATGTCTTCCGGACGCTGCATCGGCTCCAGGATGAATTTGGCAGTCGAATCTGCCGGACCTATGTGATCTCAATGAGTCATAGCGTTTCGGATCTGCTCGAAGTGCTTCTCCTGGCGAAGGAGGCGGGGCTTGTGGAACCTTCTGCAGGCCATGCCGACCTTCTGGTCGTTCCTCTCTTCGAAACCGTGGAGGATTTGCAGAGAGCTCCAGAGGTGATGGACCAGCTGTTCCAGACCCCTCTCTATCGCAACCTGCTTCCCAGGGTTGGCAGCCAAGGCCAACCTCTCCAAGAGCTGATGCTCGGGTATTCCGACAGCAACAAGGATTCGGGCTTCCTCTCCAGCAATTGGGAGATCCATAAAGCACAGATTGCCCTCCAAGACCTAGCGGCAAGGAACGGCCTAGCCCTGAGGCTGTTCCACGGCCGCGGTGGTTCAGTCGGCAGAGGGGGAGGACCTGCTTACCAGGCGATTCTCGCTCAGCCCAGTGGCACGCTCCAGGGACGTATCAAGATCACGGAGCAAGGGGAAGTCCTTGCCTCGAAGTACAGCCTCCCTGAGTTGGCTCTTTACAACCTCGAAACCGTGACCACCGCGGTCGTGCAGAACAGCCTGGTCACGAACCAACTGGATGCCACCCCCAGCTGGAACGATTTGATGGCTCGCCTGGCCCGCTGCTCCCGGCGCCATTACCGCGCTCTGGTGCACGACAACCCAGATCTGGTTGCCTTCTTCGAGCAGGTGACTCCGATCGAGGAGATCAGCAAGCTTCAGATCTCCAGCCGGCCCGCCCGGCGCAAAACCGGAACGCGCGATCTCTCCAGCCTGCGGGCAATTCCTTGGGTTTTTGGCTGGACCCAAAGCCGCTTTCTGCTTCCCAGCTGGTTTGGTGTGGGCACAGCCCTGCACGAAGAGCTTGAGAACGACCCCGACCAGATGTCATTGCTGCGGACTCTCCACCAACGCTGGCCTTTCTTCAGGATGCTCATCTCCAAGGTGGAGATGACCCTTTCCAAGGTGGATCTGGATCTGGCCCGTCACTACGTGACCAGCCTGGGGAGTGCCGATCACCGCGACGCGTTCGACGGCATTTACACGACCATTGCCGAGGAATACAGCCTCACCCGCCGCCTTGTTCTAGAGATCACAGGGCAAGAGCGGCTGCTGGATGCAGATCCAGCCCTTCAGCTCTCCGTGGATTTGCGCAACCGCACCATCGTGCCGTTGGGGTTTCTTCAAGTCGCCCTGCTGCGCCGATTACGGGACCAGAATCGCCAACCACCAATGAGCGAATCTCCCAGCGACGGCGACGGTCGCACTTACAGCCGCAGCGAACTGCTTCGTGGTGCTCTTCTCACGATCAATGGCATCGCAGCAGGCATGCGCAACACCGGGTGAATCGCCTTGCTTCCCTTCCGAAAACAGCCCGCTGCGCCATCCCTCAAGCAGGGATATTCCTTGACAATTGATTCGATCCCGGATGGAGCCAGTATCAACGCTCTGCTTGAGGCCTGTGGTGACCAGATCCATCCAGAGGAGCGCTGGTCACTCGCCCTAAGTCGCAGTCTCTGGGTCATGACCATCCTGGACAACGATCACACGCTTGCTGGGTTTGTGCGCGCCACGACCGATCAGGCTTTGAATGCCAACCTCTGGAACCTCGCAGCGCGGCCGGGGCCGGATCAAGTCCATCTGCTTGACGTACTTGTTCACCGCTCCCTCGCGGTTCTGCGCAGAGATCTTCCAGGCTGCAGCATCTCGATTTCGGCACCTCCTCAGGCGCTAGCTGCTCTGAAAACCCATGGATACATCCTCGATCCAGGAGGAATACGAACCATGGGATTGAGGCTCCGAGCCCTGGTGGAGCCTGACGAAACACGAGCATGGAGGGACTCGAACCCCCGACCCTCAGAACCGGAATCTGATGCTCTATCCAACTGAGCTACATGCCCACGCGGCAGTTGGGAGAACAACCACGATTTGGTTACCTTAGCGACACGTCGCACCCGGACTGATTCGGCTTCTCCGGCTTGAACTGCAGGCGTTCCGCAACCACTGCCACCTGCAGCTGGAGATCGAAGCGCCACGTTTGCTAGTGATCGGCAGCAACGGCATCGGCAAATCCAACCTGCTGGAGTCAGTAGAACTGCTGGGGAGTTTGCGCTCTCACCGCAGCAGTCAGGATGCGGATCTGATCCACTGGGACGCTCCAAGGGCTCTGTTGAAGGCCTCCTGCGTGGACGACACCGAAGTTGAGCTGGAGCTCCGCCGCCGCGGTGGACGCCAGGCAAGGCGAAACGGAAAAGTGCTCCAGCGTCAGATGGATCTGATTGGTCCCCTGCGCTGTGTGGGCTTCAGCGCCCTGGATCTTCATCTTGTGCGGGGAGAACCGGCTTTACGACGCCACTGGCTCGATCGGGTCGTGTTGCAACTGGAGCCGATCTATGCCGAGCTGATCGGACGGTACAACCGCCTCCTGCGCCAGCGCAGCCAGTTCTGGAGACGAGGGGGTGGAGGAACGAGCGTCGAACACCAAGCGCTCCTGGACAGCTTCGACATTCAGATGGCTCTGGTCTGCACGCGAATTCACCGGCGCCGACTCCGGGCTCTGTCGCGGCTCGAACCCCTGGCAGCGGCCTGGCAGTCACGCTTAAGCCAGGGCCATGAACAATTGGAGCTCCGCTACAGCCCAGGGAGCGTGTTGGAAGGGGAGGAGGCCGAAGAGCCGTGGCGACTGGCCATCGAACAGCAGCTGCACCGCCAACGCGGTGAGGAAGAACGGCTCGGCAGCTGCCGGGTCGGCCCCCATCGGGACGAGATCGACATGCTGCTGAATGGCACCGTCGCCCGGCGCTTCGGGTCCTCAGGTCAACAGCGCACCCTTGTTCTTGCGCTGAAACTGGCGGAACTGGAACTGGTGGGAGAGCTCTGCGGCCATCCGCCGCTCCTGCTGCTGGACGATGTGCTGGCGGAATTGGATCCGCAGCGCCAACTGGCCTTGCTGGAAGCGGTGGGTGACAGCCATCAGTGTCTTGTGAGTGCCACCCATCTCGACGCCTTTGAGGGCGAATGGCGACAACGCTCACAGATTCTCAATGCTGATCATTTGAGAAACGGCTTGAGAAACAGCTAAAGTGGATGACTGTTTTCTTTTGCATCCTGATGGAGCAGACCCTGTCATGCCTACATCCCAACCCGGGATGGGACGACGCTCAAACTCGAACACCTTCCAGTGCCCCGACTGCATGTGCCACCGACATGGTAGGCAAGCACTGCATTCTCGAGCTTTACGATTGCGACAAAACCAAGCTCGACGACGAAGCTTTTCTGAGAACCACCATCACGACCGCTGCGAAGCGTGCTGGTGCCACTCTTCTCAATCTCATCACCCATCGATTCGAACCACAGGGCGTCACTGGACTGGCTCTTCTGGCGGAATCTCACATCTCCATCCACACCTGGCCAGAAACCGGGTATGCCGCTGTGGATGTGTTCACGTGCGGCGATCACACCATGCCTGAGAAGGCTTGCCAACACCTCTGCGATGAGCTCAAGGCCATGAACCATGCGCTGCGCAGCTTCCTACGAGAAACCCCGGCAGCTGTGGCGGAGACAGAGCGCACACCAGGTTGGTCACCCCGTTGAGGCCTGCCCAATGACCGAATGCTGGTGCCTGGATCCTCAGCGCATGGTCGACATGCGATTGAGTTTTCCACTCACCAGCCCCTCAAGATCAACGCTGACCGAGGTGAACCCCAGGGCGAAGAACTCCTGAACAAGTTCACTGCGCATCGGCTCATTGAGAAAGTCTCCGAGGCTGGTGGAAGGCACTTCAATGCGAGCCGCAAGCCCCTGACAGCGGACGCGGACGCGCGGAAATCCCCTGGCTATCAACAAGGCTTCCGCCGCTCCAACCAGCTTCAGTCTTTGGTGCGTAATCACCTCCCCGTAAGGGAATCGCGACGCGAGACAGGGTTGAGCCGGTTTATCCCACCAGGGAAAACCGAGGGCTTTGGAGAGTCTCCTGATGGTGGCTTTGTCGATCTGCAGCTCGGCCAGTGGCGATCGCACACCGGCCTGACGGGCCGCCTCAATGCCGGGCCGATGGTCTCCGAGGTCATCGAGATTCACCCCGTCAACAACCAGCGCCCCTTCAGCGGCACTGGCGATGTCTTTGAGGTGGTGATGCAGTTCCCGCTTGCAGGCGAAGCAGCGATCGATTGGATTCGAGCTGTAGTTCGGATCATCCAATTCGCTGGTTTCCACCTCAAGGTGACGGATCGCAAGCCACCGGGCTTGGAGCCGCGCCTCGTCCAATAGATGGGGCGCAAGCGATGGAGACACACCGGTCACAGCGAAGGCATGCTCACCCAACTGTTCACAAGCAATAGCCGCCACAAGGGTGCTGTCCACTCCGCCTGAGTAGGCCACACAAACGCTTCCTGCTGATCGCAACAGGCCGCGCAGAGCTTCAAGGCGATCCTCGTCGCCCCGAGGCAGTGACTCCAGTGGACGGAAGCGCGTTTCGGCCACTGAAGAACACAGGAATCTCAGTATGCTCCGATCGTACGCAGCGCCATCTCCTGAACGTCGATGGACGCAACACGCTCATCCGAGACCTCTGACGGTGCGCGCCGGCGCAGCAACCGGGGCATTGGCATCGTCACAGCAGCGGACAGCAGGGAGCGCAGCCTTGGTCAGTTGCACGTTTATGACGGCGACGGCAAGGGCAAGAGCCAGGCGGCACTTGGCGTCGTGCTGCGCACGATCGGCCTGGGCATCTGCGAGCAGCGCCGCACCCGCGTTCTGCTCCTGCGATTTCTCAAAGGACCAGGACGGGCATACGACGAAGACGCAGCCATCGAAGCGCTGCAACAGGGTTTTCCCCATCTGATCGACCAGGTGCGCACGGGTCGCGCCGACTACTTCAATGCCGAAGAAGCCACCCGTTTTGATCAGCAGGAGGCGCAACGGGGCTGGGACATTGCCCGTGGCGCCATTGCCAGCGCCCTGTATTCCGTCGTGGTGCTCGACGAACTCAATCCCGTTCTCGATCTCGGCCTGCTCGAGATCGACGATGTGGTGCAAGCCCTCTCATCCCGCCCGGAGGGGATGGAAATCATCGTGACCGGCCGTGGTGCTCCCAGACCACTGATCCAGATCGCCGACCTGCATTCTGAGATGCGTGCCCATCGTCGGCCCTCAGACGACAACCAGCCGGTGGTGCCCTTCACCACACCGGGAGCGATTGAGATCTACACCGGTGAAGGGAAGGGCAAATCCACCAGTGCCCTCGGTAAAGCCCTGCAGGCCATCGGTCGCGGCATCAGCCAGGACAAGAGCCACCGGGTGCTCATTCTTCAATGGCTCAAGGGGGGCAGCGGCTACACCGAAGACGCAGCCATCGCAGCATTGCGCGAGAGCTATCCCCATCTGGTGGATCACCTGCGTTCAGGCCGCGACGCCATCGTCTGGCGCGGTCAGCAGCAACCGATCGATTACGTGGAAGCGGAGAGGGCCTGGGAAATCGCCCGTGCAGCGATCGCCAGCGGGCTTTACAAAACGGTGATTCTCGATGAACTCAATCCCACCGTTGATCTCGAGCTTCTACCGGTCGAGCCGATCGTTCAGGCCTTGCTTCGCAAGCCTGCAGAAACAGAGGTGATCATCACCGGCCGTTGCAAACATCCACCGGCGTATTTCGACCTCGCCAGTGTTCACTCCGAGATGGTCTGCCACAAGCATTACGCAGAGCAAGGCGTGGATCTCAAACGCGGAGTCGACTACTAAAGCTCAATAACGGGGCACCGAGGCATCCACCTCCTGGCTCCAAGCGTCGATTCCTCCTGTCACATTCACCGCCTGAATACCGAAGCGCGTCAACAGATCGACGGCCTTGGCTGATCGACCACCCAGCTTGCAATGCACATAAACAGTTCGATCATTCGCGAGCGAACGGATCCGCTCGATCGCGTCACCCGATTCGATGGAGGCCAGAGGAATCAGCTGGGAGCCTTGAATCACCGCCACATCAGCCTCAGCCTGCTGCCGAACATCCAGGAGCACAAGATCGGTTCTCTCATCGAGCAACGCCTTGAGCTCACGCACTGAGATGCTGTTCATTCCCTGGGACTCCTCGTCCTCGACAGGAACTCCAGAATTGCAGAACTGCTCGTAGTTCACCAGTTTTTCAATCGGGGGCCGATTGGGCCGGCGCTCGAGGCGCAGCTCTCTGAAACGCATGCTGAGGCTGTCAACCAGAAGCAAACGCCCGTCGAGGGTGTCACCGAGACCGGTGATCACCTTGATCACTTCGGTCGCCTGAAGGAGACCGATCAATCCGGGCATCACACCCATCACACCCCCATCGGCGCAAGACGGCACAAGGTCCCGTGGTGGCGGCTGAGGCACGAGGTCCCGGTAGTCCGGAGAGTGTGGCCCCTGGTTGAACACCGTGACCTGGCCTTCAAAACGCTGGACGGATCCATAGATGAACGGTCTACCGAGCAGGACGCAGGCATCGCTGATCAGATATCGAGTCGGGAAATTATCCGAACCATCCACCACAAGGTCGTAGCCCTCAATCAACTGAAGAGCGTTATCCGCCGTCAGCCTGCAGAGATGCTCTTCCACCACACAGTGCTCATTGAGATCCAAAATCCTTTTCCGGGCTGAAGAGGTTTTGGCCTCCCCGACAGAAGCCTGGCCATGGATCACCTGCCGCTGAAGATTGCTGAGATCGACGCGGTCATCGTCAACAATGCCGAGTCGCCCGATCCCGGCAGCAGCCAAATAGAGGAGAAGCGGGGAACCGAGGCCTCCAGCGCCAATACAGAGCACAGAGGCAGCTTTCAGACGCCTCTGACCGGCGAGCCCAAGTTCCGGCAGCGTGAGGTGGCGGGCGTAGCGCCCCCGTTCTTGTGAGCTGAGTTCAGACACCTGGTGCTGATCCGTCATCGGTGGTGCGGCAATGACTATTGGTTGCACTCAGGCCAGTGCTATTCAACGATGCACCATCAAGATCCACGAGGGGTAGGGAATAGACCTTGGCAGGACTTGCGAGATCGAAACCATGTCTTGGGGTGGATCGCTCCATCCACCATCCCGCCAGCCCACCAGAACCAGCATCGATCACCACCACCCCATCGGCAGCCACCCAACGCCTGTCGTTCTCGCTGGGGCGTGGCGCACCACCGGGATGGGAATGGGCACTCCCGACAACATGGAGCCCTCGCTGGCGCCCCCAGCGTTGCGCCGCGATCTGCTCGCGTGGATCCAGAGCGAACCGCGTCTGGCGTGAAGGAGGACCGCCACCGCCGCGGCCCGGGTGCTCCTCGAGACCCTGAAGGCCCGGACGCCAGACATTGCAGCAGGGCCAAACCACGCGCACTCTCACCTCAGGACCGGAGTTCCCCAGCAGCAGGGCACATCCCTCCTCCGGCGTCACGGCATGAAGCGATTTCCGCAAAACGATCAGGCAATCCCGATCGAAGCGCAGTCGCCATGGCATTTGCGGAAGCTTGTCGATAAGGTCAGCGGGCATTAGATCCATGCCAAGGCGTCATGAGCGACGAAAGCACCACCCAGGTGAATGACACCGACGTCACGAATGCTGCCCCAGCTGGTGAGAGCGTCGATTTTGCTGAGCGGTACAAAGACATTCTCGGAAAAGTGAATGAAACCCTCGACAAAGTCGATTGGGGCCAGGCCGGTCGCATCGGCAAGGTTGTAGGAATTTTCGCCGCGGTGATCGTTGCCCAGATCCTGATCAAGGGCATTCTCGACACCATCAATCTGCTTCCCGTTGTTCCAGGCCTGCTGGAGCTGCTTGGTGTGGTTGTGGTCGGCCAGTGGAGTTGGAAAAATCTCACCACCAGTGAGAAGCGCTCAGCCCTCGTCACTCGCATCCAGACACTCCGCAAGGAATATCTCGGTTGATGCTGACGGAGGGGGATCAAAAGTCCCCCTCCGATTCCTTACTGAAGCGTCTTTCGAAGCCGACTAATCACTTGGCGGCAACGCTCTCGGAAGCCACCGCCGAATAAATTGGCGTGATTGAGCAGGTGATAAAGATTGAGTGCGTCCACTCTTTGCTCAACGCCATCCGGCAGGGGCCACTCAAGGTTGTAACCCTCGAGAAAACGGCTAGAAAAACCGCCGAAGAGTTGTGTCATGGCGAGATCGACCTCGCGATCAGCCCACCAGCTGGCGGGATCGATCAGCAGCCCCCGTCCATCGGCCAGAACACCGGCATTGCCCGCCCATAGATCCCCATGAACCAGACAGGGCTCTGGAGCATGGTCGCCAAGCCACTGGGCCAGCGGAGCAAGAAGAGATGACCAGTCGTTTTCATGCAATGCCCAGGCCTCAGCCAAGCGCAGCTGGGGCTTCAAACGCAGCTCAACAAAGGCCTCACCCCAGTCATCACTCCATCCGGCCGGCTGGGGACCGAGACCGATAAAGCCGTCATGGTCCCAACCAAACCGTGAAGGACCGTTCAGTGACGACCTCCGGTGCAAACGGGCCAGCCCTCGGCCGAGGTTGAACTGATCGCCATTCCCCATCTCCCACCAAGGGAGCACCAGAACCCCCCGATGCTCAAGGGGGATCCACGCCAACACATCCACGACTTCCACAAGGTCAGCATCAGACCATTGGCGCAAGGACCGCAGCCCCCGCTGCTCAGCCTCAAGAGAGGCAGGATCAGAGACCTTGAGGAACCAAGCGCTGCCGTCACTCAGGTCTGCTCTCCAACAGGCTCCTCGCTCACCACCGCCGACAGGTCCGATCGACGTCAGGCAACGTCCCCGCAGCAGGTCTCTTTCCTTGGAAAGGATCTGCTCGAGCTGATCCCGCATCCACAAGCACCGGAACGCAGCTGCCAGCATGCCCGGATGGACAGCTCCCGCGACGCCATTGTGATCGGAGGCGGCATTGCCGGCCTCACTGCAGCGGCCTTACTGGCTCGCGAAGGATTGTCAGTGACCCTCGTGGAGGCCCACCACCAGCTCGGAGGCTGCGCAGGAACATTCAAGCGGGGGCGCTACACCTTCGATGTCGGCGCCACACAGGTGGCAGGTCTTGAACCGGGCGGAAGCCATGCCCGACTGTTCCGCCATCTCGGCCTGGAGCCACCGGCAGCGGAACGCCTCGATCCTGGCTGTGTGGTGAATCTGAATGATGGATCACCCCCGATCCACCTCTGGCATGACCCCCAACGCTGGCGGGAGGAACGGACGCGCCAATTCCCTGGAACGGAGCGGTTCTGGGAGCTGTGCAGCTGGATTCATCGCCAGAACTGGCAATTCGCCGCAGCCGACCCCGTACTGCCGGTGCGTTCAGGCTGGGATCTGAGCCGAACGCTTAACGCACTCACACCCGGCAATCTCGCCACGGCGCCGCTCAGTCTTCTCACCGTTGCCGATCTACAGAGGCTCTGCGGCTGTGGAGGCAACCATCGGCTGCGCCGTTTTCTCGACCTTCAGCTCAGGCTCTATTCCCAGCAACCGGCCAATCAAACGGCGGCGCTCTACGGAGCCACCGTTCTGCAAATGTGCCAGGCCCCCCTTGGCCTCTGGCATTTGCAGGGATCCATGCAGAGCCTCAGCGACCATCTCATGACTTCCCTTCAGCGGGATAAGGCCGAGGTGCTCCTGCGCCATCGCGCCGTTTTGCTGGAGCAAAACCGGAGCAGTGGCCGCTGGAGCGTGCAGATGGAACTGCCGGGAGGTGAGCGACGGTCTCTGCAAGCAGCCGATGTGGTGTTCAGTCTTCCGCCTCAGTGTTTGCCCTCGTTGATTCCAGACAAGAACGTTCTCCGCCAGTCCTATCGCCGCCGCCTGCAAACCCTTCACGCTCCCAGTGGGGCGTTGGTGTTCTACGGAGCGGTCAACCGACGCGATCTTCCTGAATCCTGTCCAGGCCATCTGCAGTGCGATTGGGACACGCCAGGGTCCCTCTTCCTCTCGATCAGCAGAGAGGGAGATGGCCGTGCTCCGGCCGGAGAAGCCACGGTGATCGCCAGCGTGTTCACCACCCCTGAGGGTTGGCATGACCTTCCGGAAGAGGAGTACCAGGAACGCAAACAGATTGTGCTGGAGCAGATGCGCCGCGGCGTTGAAAACGCCCTGACGCTTCCGACCGAGGTCTGGCTCCACACCGAACTATCCACCCCCCGCGGCTTCGCCTACTGGACAGGCCGCCCAAAGGGTGTTGTGGGCGGCCTGGGACAGAGTCCGGACCGATTCGGTCCATTCGGTCTGGCCAGTCGCAGTCCGATTCGAAAACTATGGCTCTGCGGGGATTCGATTCACCCTGGCGAGGGAACCGCGGGAGTCACGCTGTCGGCCCTGATGGCTTGCAGCCAGCTAATGGAAGAACGAGGCCGAACGCTCACTCTGGCGAACTGAGGGGACTGAGCCCCTTCTCGACAAACCCCGGACGCAGGGTGCTGGTCTTCTGCAGTTCATTCTCCAGTTGAGCCCAGTGGCCGCTGAGAATCGCCTCCTCCAGCTGTTCAAGGCTCCAGCGGTAAGCGGCCAGGGCCTTCAGCAGAGCGTCCGTATTGCGGCACGCCATCGCCGTGCCGAGGGCTGGGTTGCCACCACCCACTCGGGTGGTATCGGCAAAACCGCTGGAAGCCAAGCGCCGGGCGAGATCCAGAATCCTTGGATCCCGTTCATCTCCCACCGCCCTCAGCAAGGCAGCGCTCACCATCACCGGCAGGTGGGACACCAGAGCCACGGCCTGATCGTGGCAGGCAGCATCCGCAGTGATCCACTCGCCTCCAAGCCCTTCGGCCAAGACCTTCACGCTGGCCAAGGCCTGGGGATCGGTCGACGGCTCAGGCGTCGCCACCCAAGGACGGCCTCGAAACAATCCAGGTAAACCTGCATCGACACCGGACTGATCCGTTCCTGCCATGGGATGGGCTGCCACGAAACGAGGGTGGCGGTCGCGCCAGACCTCAAGCACCGCCCCTTTCACGGACCCCACATCCGTCACAACGGCATGGGCCGGTAGTGCCTCGACCAACTGCGGTTCAGGCGTCAGCAGCGCTTCGATCGGAAGGGCCAGGATCACGGTGTTGCAGTCGCTGAGGCAGAAGGGATGGCAACTGACCTCGTCCACCAGCCCCCGCTGCATGGCACGAGCCGCTGTGCTGTCGCGATGCACAAGCCCGGTCACCGGCACACCCTGCTCACGAAGGTCGAGAGCGATCGAGCCACCGATTAAACCGAGGCCCACCACACCAACCTTCCCGAGAGCCTGCAGCCCAGTGCTCCGCTCCTCTCCCATGCCTGCCCAGCCAAGGCCACCATGTTGCTTCACCACTCAAGAAAGCAAGCATGATCAGGTTGAACCATTCCTGATCAGAGAGCTCCGTAGGGTTAGCCGATGCTGGAAGTTCAGGCCCATCAGCAGTTGAAGCATCTGCTCCGTGCAGATGCCGGACAGTGGGAGCATCAACTGACCTTGAGTCGGCTGGTGGGCCGTAGCCTGCGCCGCCGCGATCAAACCAGCATCCAACTTTCTGCCGGTAGTGATGAACGCTGGTGGCTTGCCCTGCTCGTCCCCCTCTGCCTCCAGAGCCGCAACACCGTTCTGGTACTGGATCCGCAGCAACGGCAACGCTTTCTCAGCCTGGAGCGTCCCCGTCTGCTCCAGAGCGACCTACGACTCGGATGCTGGAGCAGTGTTCATCCACCCACGAGCGATCAACTGTGGCTACTCACTCCCAGCCAGCTGATCACGGCGTACCGCCTCGGGCACCTCCGGCATGACGACCACCTGGTGATTCCAGAAGCAGAGCATCTGGCTACACGACTCCGGGACGCCATGGCCGTGCAGCTCGAGGCGCGCCATTGGGAAGAACTCAGAACCGCCTTTCCCGCCACAGGCCAAGGACTTCTGGACCTGCATGAACGCTTGAGCCGACAACTGTTCGCCCGTGGTTCCGGCAAGTGCCGTCAGCTCTCCATGCCGGACAGCGCCCTGACGAGCGTCCGCGACTTACTGCAACTGACCGGCCCGGCGCCGGAACCCTGGAGTCACCTCGCTGCCATGGGGATGGACACCTGGGCGAGCTGGGCCCGACTCGACCATGAACACCTGCAGTGGCAATGGACGCTTCAGCCCCTTGAGCCCCTTGAGGAAATCCAAGACCTGTTCAGCACGCGACCCTGGACCCTGATTCATGGCGATGGGGGATGCCGCAGAGCCTCCAATCCAACACCTCCCGACCGTGACGATCCCGTGATCCGAATCGATCTGCGCGAGCCGCCACGCAGTGAACCGATCCCGATCTACGCCCCCCGCAGGCAACCCCTGCCCAATACGGAGATCTACGCCAGCCATCTGCTCGATCAGTGCCGGCGTCTCATCCTTGGCCGCTCAGGTCTGACGGTGGTTCTTGCGAATGACGCAGCCCTGCTGCAGAGACTGGCCAGCGAACTAGCAGCGGAATTCGGCAGCAGAGTGACCATCGATCGCGCTTGCGACAAACCCAATGGCGTGATCTGCACCAGTTGGGGCTGGTGGATGACCCATCAGCCAACCCTTCCGGAACCGGATCAACTCATCACAGCCCTGCTGCCGATCGCAAGCTTGGAAGATCCACTCACGGCCGCGCGCGTGAAAGTCTTGAAAAAACAAGGTCGCGACTGGTTCAGAGACCTGCTTCTGCCGGAGGCTTTGGCCATCCTGATTCCGGCCATTGCCCCCCTCAGACGCAGTGGCGGCCGTCTCGCCATCCTGGATGGTCGAGTGCGAAGCCGAAGCTGGGGAGAGCAGGTGTTCCAAGCTCTGGAGCCTTGGAGTTCACTGCAGCGGCTGCTACCTGATTGATGGACACCCCTAGGCTGGTCTTAGGGATAGAACAACCATGGGAGAAGCCCGCCGTCGCGCCAGCCAGGGCCTGCCGCCCCGACAGCAGAAAACCAATCCCAAGGATGCCGAGCGCTTCATTGATTGGTTACCCCTAACCCGAAGCCAGGCATCGCAGTTCGTTTCAATCACCACGCGCGGCGCTTGGATCGGAATCGGAGCGCTGGTTGTGTTTTGGGTGGTGGTGCGATTTGTTGGTCCAGCAGCGGGCTGGTGGACACTGGCAGACACACCCTGAAAGAACCAAGAACCGAAGACTCAACCAAATCAATAGAAAACCTTTAGAATTCACTCATGCGTCGGGTGATCGAAGTGTTTTTGCGTCTTTCAGAGCAATATCGAACGGTTGTCCAGGATCTGGTGATGAGCCTTCAGGCTCTCGCCAAAAGCCTCCAGAAGCTTGGCGTTACGGCAACTTGCTACGTCTGCGACGACGGTCGCGATGGCTCTGGAGCCTCATTTGTCGCCGAGCTCGGTGATCAGCACATGGTGCGATTTCTCGTGTCCGACTTCGGAATCAGCTGGGTTGAGTCGCGCAACGGACGCGAATTGGTGAAGTTCGAAGGTGCTGAAGCGATCCAAGAACTTCAGCGCATTGCCGACAATCTCCAGGAGAGCCGCAGTCAACGCGGCTCTTCCTGCTCGATTCAAGTCTGATCCGTGAGGGGCCGTACTCAGGCAGCCCCTTTGCTCTTGACATCCGCCTGAGCATCAGAGGCCTTCTCGCCGGGCTTGGTTGCCGCCGAGCGTGCGGCGGCGGCAAGCGGCCGCATGGAGTTGGAGGTCACTTCCGAGCCCTCGGTGAGCTTCTGACGGACCAACGTCTCGATCGTGTCTTTGGCCTCAGGGTTCTGCTCCAGCCAGCCGATGGTGTTGTCCCGCCCCTGGCCAATGTTGTCGCCTTCGTAGCTGTACCAGGCTCCTTTGCGGGTCACGACACCTGTTTCTTCCGCCAAATCCAACAAGCATCCCAGGGTGCTGATGCCACGACCGAAAAGGATGTCGAATTCTGCGATTCGGAAGGGCGGCGCCACCTTGTTTTTGGCCACCTTCACCTTCGCCCGGATCCCGTACTCCTCGGTGCCGCGCTTCAGCGTCTGGATGCGGCGAATATCGAGGCGCACCGACGCATAGAACTTGAGGGCGTTACCACCGGTTGTTGTTTCCGGATTGCCATAGGTCACACCGATTTTCAGACGCAACTGGTTGAGGAAAATCACGGTGCAACCGGATTTGCCGATGTTGCCTGTGATCTTGCGCATGGCCTGACTCATCAGACGCGCCTGGGATCCCACCGCCAGATCACCCATCTCGCCTTCGATCTCGGCTCGGGGCGTCAGCGCCGCGACCGAGTCCACCACGACGATGTCAACGGCAGCAGAGCGCACGAGCTGATCGACGATCTCCAGGGCCATTTCACCGGTGTCGGGCTGCGACACCAACAGATTCTCGATATCGACTCCGAGCGAAGCGGCATAAACGGGATCGAGTGCATGCTCAGCATCCACGAAGGCCGCCACACCGCCCCGCCGCTGCACCTCGGCGATGGCATGCAACGTCAGCGTGGTCTTACCGGAGCTTTCCGGCCCATACACCTCCACAACCCGTCCTTTGGGATAACCACCACCCAAGGCAAGGTCGAGAGTGAGCGCTCCGGTGGAGATGGTCTCCACCCGCATTCGAGAGGCGTCTCCAAGACGCATGATCGACCCCTTCCCGAAATTGCGCTCGATCTGCCCGAGCACGAGATTGAGCGCCTGATCACGCTCACCGGGGCGGACATCTCCACCGGAGGACTGGGAGGATTTCACTTCGACTGGCATGGCTTGAACAGTTAAGGAGCTAAAGGGCGTCGGCGGCAGCTGATCAGGACGGCGGCGAAACCGCCGCTGACCTGGGAACAGACACCGGACAATGCATCCAGTGCCCCATCACGAACCATCCGTCACACGTAGTACAGATGTACGTTAACGAATCAGTTCCAGCTCGCCAAGGGCCCTGCGAAGCATTCCGGACTGAGTAGCGACACACCCTCGGGGAGGGTCACGGGGTCATCCGGCTTCAGATATCCCCATGAGGCCAGCCAGCAAGGCAGCTCCTCGAGACCCGCTGTGCCGCGGACCGTTTCCAGGGTCGCCTTGCGGTCCTCGATGAATCCCCTCAGGCGCCAGTCATCACGAAGACTGAGCAAGACGTCAGGCTTGGGGCCCGACTCCCGTCCATCCAAGCGCGCGGGTGTCAGGCCCATCGAAGCCAGCAATTCTCCAGTGAAGGCTTTCCCCTTGGTGGTGAGCACCGCCCAGGCCACTCCTTCATCCTCCAAAGACGCGAGGCGCTCCGGCACCCCTGGATAGGGCCGATGCATCGCCAGCCAACCACTCCGATCCATCAGGACAGCCTCGCGACGAACGTGCTCAAGCCGCTCCTGCAGGAGGGTCGGGGTCCAGCCGAACCGGGACAGGCCTTCGGAACAGAACGCGCTGTAATCGCGGATCACCCCATCGAGATCACCCGTCATCAGCGACCGACTGGGCTCAGAGAACAGCGACGCGATCAGCACCATCTCCCAGCCGTGGTGAATCCAGGGACGCAGAGCACGAAACCCATCGGGGATGGTGTCTGGCAGCGCGGCCCCGGGGCAGAGGCTCAACGCGGCACGGCGAGCACTCCACCAGTACTCCTCCATCCCATCGACAATCACCCCGTCGAAGTCGAAGACAAGGAGTTCACAGGACAACACTGGAATCCTGAAAAAACTGGGCCGCTAGGATTCGAACCTAGGAATGGCGGGACCAAAACCCGCTGCCTTACCACTTGGCGACGGCCCATTGACTCCAGGTCATGATCTCCTGCGGAGATCAAGCACTGGCGTTCAGATAGTTACCCACAGCGGAGTGACCTTCGTCAATCCGTCTGTCTCAGAAGAGCCTTGTTCAAGGTGGAAAAAGCCTGAGCCGGCGCTGATCCGAAGGCCCGTACACATCACTACGCAGTCTGTAGCGCGCCACCAGATCTGCCTGCATCTGCAGCACCACCTCACTGCGGGGCAACAGCTCCACAGGCCGCCCCTCCGGCATCACCACCTGCTCGACAGCCAGCCGACACTCCTCGAGGGCCGCAAGCGCATCAGCCCGACCAGGTTCTGCGGCGGATACCGGCGGTAACGATTGCGTTTCAGGCCGTGATCGGCGACTGAGCAGACGCTCGAGAGCCCGCTCCACTTGGGGCAAGGAGTCAGACTTGATCACCAGAATGGGCACCCCGGCCTCCCGTGCCTGACGGCGAAGATCCGGCTGGCGGCCGAGCCCCTGACGCACGCTGAGAAGGACATCAGCGGCTGAGAGATCATCCACAGCCTGAACGGGCCATCGATGACATCGGACGGCCTCTTCAAGGCGTTGGCGGCTGAGTCCGCAGCAGAGAATCTGAAGCGTTTCCGGATCGCGAACCGCCTCCATCTCCCCTTCTGCGGACTGGAAATCCCGCACCCGTGCAGCAACAGGATCCGGCATCGGAACAATGGCAAGAGCTGGTCGCTTTTGCGGAGCCCGCAGGGACTTTTGAACATCAGCGTCCACCAGTCGCACGCCCCCGTCCTCTGTCAATTCGCGTTCCTGGGGCCTCGGGGTCTGCCCCCTCAAGAGCAGATCAACCGTTCGGGCCACATCGTCATGCACAGCCCACCGATGACGGCTGTGCATCTCAATCGCGATCGGAAACGTCGGCTCAGCGGCTCGCTCCAGAACCGTCTTCTGGCTGCGACGCCGGCGAGCCTCCTCATCCCCGAGGGTGACCGATTCGATTCCACCCACCAGATCACAGAAGGTTGGATTCTTGATGAGATTGGTGAGTGCGTTCCCGTGGGCCGTGGCCACCAGCATCACCCCCCTCTCGGCGATGGTGCGCGCGGCCTGCGCCTCAAGCTCGGTGCCGATTTCATCGATCACGATGACCTCGGGCATGTGATTCTCAACGGCCTCGATCATCACCTGGTGCTGCAGCTCGGGGCGCGCAACCTGCATGCGCCGCGCCCTGCCGATCGCCGGATGAGGAATGTCCCCATCACCGGCGATTTCGTTGCTGGTGTCGATCACCACGACCCTTTTCCCCAGGTCATCCGCAAGCACCCTGGCGATCTCGCGCAACGCTGTGGTTTTTCCCACTCCAGGCCGCCCCATCAGCAGCAGAGATTGCTCACTGTCCAGCAAATCCCTCACCATCGCGACCGTGCCAAAAACGGCACGCCCCACCCTGCAGGTGAGCCCCACCACATCACCCCGTCGATTGCGAATGGCGCTGATGCGGTGAAGCGTGCGTTCGATGCCAGCCCGATTGTCCGCACCGAATTGGCCAAGGCGGTCCACCATCTCTTCCAGGTCCTTGCGCTCGAGGCTGCGTTCCCCCAAGGCCAGGGAGCGGCCTGGATAACGGGCTTCAGGAAGCCTTCCGAGATCCAGCACCACCTCGAGCAACTGATCGTGGTGATCGTCCTGTTCCAGGACCTGACGCACCGATGCGGGCAAAAGCGACAAAAGTCGCTGAAGGTCATCGGTGATGCGCTCGGTGCTCATGTCCGTATCAACCCGCCAACCGTCAGGTCCCGATCGCCTTCTAGCAGGGAGATGCCATGCAGTGAGGCCGGCTCAGACCCTCTGCAACCAGGGTGCAACGAGAGAACGGGCCAGCGTCACGGCTTTCTCCCAACCCGTTGGCCAGTCCCGCAGTGAGGTCTGACGAGACTCCGCCTGTACAAGCAGGGGCTGGAGGAGCGCCCGAGCCATCCCGCCAAACGCCACGCCTGAGGGTCGTACCTGGACCGATGGATCCAGCGTTTGCAGAAGGCTGATCGTCACATCGTTGGTGCCTCCGGCCAGCTGCAATGGTCCTGGAGGAGCGATCGTGCGCAGCTGCTGCCAGAGCCGCAGGGCGGCACGGGCCGTCCCAGCCCCCACATCCCCGCTCATCGGCCGGCCATCCAATTGCCAGAGGGGTCGCATGCCCTGTCGACGCAGAGCGCCATGACGATGCCAGAGCTCCCTCGCCAGAGCTGCTGGAGTGACGCCATGGCCCTCCAGCCCACAGCTGACAGCCAAGCGACGCAGGGGGACACGGGATGCTGCCACCGCAAGCAGCGTGCGTTCGAAAGCAACGCTTCGCTCCGGTGCCGTGTGAATTTCCAGAGCATCCGGCTGCAGCTCCTGAAGCAATTGACTCAAACCCTCGAGTCCGACCTGGTGCTCCTCAGCGTGGATGAGCTGCTGGGGACAGGCAGGAAGACAGCGCCCACATCCATAACAAACGCTGGCCTCAACGCCTCTATCCGCAGTGATGGCGTCAGCGGGGCAGACCCGTTCACAAGGCCTCGGGCAGTCGGGGGGGCACAACGCTGGGTCAAAGACAGCCTTGCGAAAATGAACATCGGATCCGTCGCTGACGCTGACCATCAACCAGGGAGAGGATCCAGTGCGCTCTCGGGCGCAGTTCAGTCCGAGGCGAGCCGCATGCACCACCGCCGCATCGGCCGCGACATCCACGCAATGCACACCCGCAGCCGCATACACAGCACACAGGTCGCTGATTGAGGCCAGATCCTGATTGCTGGCACCACAGATCAACTTGACCCAGCACCCCTGACGCAGCGCTTCATCGCCGGTGAGACCGGCATCCCGTGGCAGAGAAACGATCAGGCCCCGAGCAGCTGGGTCATCGGCTGCCAGCGCAAACTCCTGGCTCCCCCCATTTCCACAACAATCTTGAGACGGGGCTCTCGTCGGCTGAGATCGCAGAGCGTGAGAAGTTCGGAGCGGGATAGAACCTGGCCTTCCAGCAACCAGAGCACGACAGGCTTATCGCCAAGAAGAGCTTCCCCGAGCTGAGGCATCACTTCCTGAACCTCTCCAACGGCGGCACCGCGTCCGACGCTCTGGTGACCCAGATGGGGCGGGCGCACCCCGTGTTTCTGAAGCAGGAACACCTCGGGATCGCCAAGCCCGCGAGCGGAGCTCAAGTGGGTGCGATAGCCAGCCGCGCGCAGGCGTCGGAGCAGACGCGTCTCAGCGCCTCCTTCGAGAGGGGCATGAACAGCCATACATCCCACGGACTCCAGCTCACGGCGGAAACCCCGACCTGAAAGCAGCAGCGGCATGAGTCCATCTCAGATGAGAGGGAGTCTGGCAGCTAATCAGAGATGAACGGAAGCAGGCACTCGCTGGTGTAGTGTTTTTGTTTGCTCTGAAGATCTGTGCCCGTCCGCTAGCCGGGCCTCCAGTTCCAAGAGCAGATCCGGCGAGTGCGCCGGGTCCCAGGCCAGAGCAGCAAGACGATTCCGATTGTTCTGCTGCCGGGAAACTACCGATCCATCCGATCGGGCAAGTCCCAGCCAGCTGATTCGCTCGCTAGCTCCATTCCGAATCGTTCCGGCGCTCATGGTGCCTGTCGCTTCGGCCACGACTGCGTTACTTCGATCAGCCCCCACTTGGCCACCGTTCCTGCGCCTTCGGATGCACGAGCGGGGTTGTCCACGCTGGCGTCACTACCTCCCATGTCCATCGGCATCCTTGGGAAGAAGCTGGGTATGTCCCAGCTCTTCGACGAGCAAGGCAAAGCCGTCCCGGTCACTCTGATCGAGGCGGGTCCTTGCCGGATCACCCAACTCAAAACAACAGAAACGGACGGCTACATCGCCGTCCAGATCGGCTTCGGGGACACCCGCGAAAAGCTGGTCAACAAACCAGCCAAAGGGCACCTCGCCAAATCCGGCGAGGGTGTGCTCCGTCACCTCAGTGAATACCGCGTTGACGATGTCAACGGTCTGGAACTCGGCGGTGCAGTCACCGTGGGTGACTTCGAAGCCGGCCAAAAGGTTGACGTCAGCGGCGACACGATGGGACGCGGCTTTGCCGGTTACCAGAAGCGTCATGGCTTCAGTCGCGGTCCGATGACGCACGGTTCCAAAAATCATCGGGAACCAGGCTCCACCGGCGCTGGTACAACGCCGGGTCGCATCTATCCCGGCAAGCGCATGGCTGGCCGTTATGGCGGCAAGAAGATCACCACACGGGGGCTCACCATCCTCCGAGTGGACAGTGATCGCAATCTGTTGGTAGTGAAGGGCTCCGTTCCAGGCAAGCCCGGAGCGCTGCTCAACATCCGCCCCGCCAATCGCGTGGGTGCCAAGCCCGCCAAAGGAGGTAAGTGATGGCTAACTGTGTAGTCCGCGACTGGCAGGGCAAGGAAACCGGCAAGGCCTCCCTGGACCTGAAGGTCGCCAAAGAGACCACAGCCCTCGATCTGATGCACCGTGCGGTTCTGCGTCAGCAGGCCCACAGCCGTCAGGGCACTGCAAGCACCCTGACCCGGGCCGAAGTTCGCGGTGGCGGTCGCAAGCCTTACAAGCAGAAAGGCACTGGCCGGGCTCGTCAGGGTTCGATCCGTACGCCTCTCCGTCCCGGTGGCGGCATCGTGTTTGGACCGAAGCCCCGCACCTACAACCTTGCGATGAACCGAAAGGAGCGTCGCTTGGCCCTGCGCACCGCGCTGATGGCTCGCATCGACGACGTCACGGTGGTCAAGGATTTCGGAGCATCCCTGGAAGCTCCGAAGACTCGGGAAATCACCGATGCCCTCGGACGCCTGGGCATCGAAGCCGGGTCCAAAGTTCTGATCGTGGTGGGGGAACCCTCGGACGTGCTGCGTCGTTCCGTCCGCAACCTCGAGAAGGTGAAGCTGATTGCAGCCAACCAACTCAACGTCTTCGACCTGCTCCATGCCAACGCGCTGGTGCTGGGAGAAGAGGCTCTCGCAACCATCCAGGAGGTTTACGGCGATGACTGAGCGCTTCACCGGACGCCTGGCGGATGTGATCCGCCGGCCGCTGATCACAGAAAAAGCCACCCGTGCGCTGGAA
Source organism: Synechococcus sp. PROS-7-1 (assembly GCF_014279795.1). Classification (NCBI taxonomy): domain Bacteria; kingdom Bacillati; phylum Cyanobacteriota; class Cyanophyceae; order Synechococcales; family Synechococcaceae; genus Synechococcus; species Synechococcus sp. PROS-7-1. Next base: position 508,715 of record NZ_CP047945.1, on the reverse strand, counting down.
CTCAACCAGTACACCTTTGAGGTGGATCACCGAGCTGCCAAGCCAGACATCAAAGCTGCTGTTGAACAACTCTTCGATGTCAAGGTCACCGGCATCAGCACCATGAACCCTCCTCGCCGCAGCCGTCGGGTCGGCCGTTTCGCCGGCAAGCGTGCGCAGGTGAAAAAGGCCGTGGTGCGCCTCGCCGAAGGCAACTCCATCCAACTCTTCCCTGAGTCCTGAGGGGTCTGAAACGTCATGGCAATTCGCACTTTCCGCCCCTACACCCCCGGAACCCGCACCCGGGTGGTCACCGACTTCAGTGAAGTCACCGGCCGCAAGCCGGAACGCTCACTTGTGGTGTCCAAGCACCGCCGCAAGGGACGCAACAACCGCGGCGTGATCACCTGCCGCCATCGCGGCGGTGGCCACAAGCGGCAGTACCGCGTCGTTGATTTCCGACGCAACAAGCACGGTGTGCCCGCCAAGGTGGCGGCCATCCATTACGACCCACACCGCAATGCGCGGCTGGCGCTGCTCTTCTACACCGATGGCGAGAAGCGTTACATCCTTGCCCCTGCTGGTGTCACGGTCGGACAAACCGTGATTTCAGGGCCTGATGCCCCGATCGAGGACGGCAATGCCATGCCGCTCTCCTCCGTGCCGCTCGGTTCGAGCGTGCATTGCGTCGAGCTGTATGCCGGACGCGGAGGCCAAATGGTGCGCACGGCCGGTGCCAGTGCCCAGGTGATGGCCAAGGAAGGCGACTATGTCGCCCTCAAGCTGCCCTCCACTGAGGTACGCCTGGTCCGGCGTGAGTGCTACGCCACGCTGGGCGAAGTCGGTAACTCCGAAATTCGCAACACCAGCCTTGGCAAGGCCGGTCGTCGCCGCTGGCTGGGACGTCGTCCCCAGGTGCGAGGCAGTGTGATGAACCCTTGCGACCACCCCCATGGTGGTGGTGAGGGTCGGGCACCCATCGGCCGCTCTGGTCCTGTCACGCCCTGGGGCAAACCTGCCCTGGGTCTGAAGACCCGCAAGCGCAACAAGCCGAGTAACAAGTTCGTCCTCCGGAAGCGTCGCAAGACGTCCAAGCGGAGCCGTGGCGGACGCGACTCCTGATGTTCATCACTGTTTTGCTGTTCGCTTAATCCGCCATGGGACGTTCACTTAAAAAAGGCCCTTTCATCGCTGACAGCCTTCTTCGCAAGGTTGAAAAGCAAAATGCCGCCGACGACAAGTCGGTGATCAAAACGTGGTCCAGGGCCTCCACGATTCTGCCGATGATGATCGGCCACACCATTGCCGTTCACAACGGCAAAACCCACGTGCCGGTCTTCGTGACCGAGCAGATGGTCGGTCACAAGCTGGGCGAATTCGCTCCGACCCGCACCTTCAAGGGCCACATCAAAGACAAGAAAGGAGGCCGCTGAGTCCATGACAACGTCATCCCCAACGGCAACCACCGCCCAGGCCCACGGCCGCTTCATCCGCGGCTCCGTGTCCAAGGTGCGGCGGGTGCTCGATCAGATCCGCGGACGCACCTATCGCGATGCGCTGATCATGCTCGAGTTCATGCCCTATCGCTCCACCGGCCCGATCACCAAGGTGCTGCGTTCCGCAGTGGCCAACGCCGAGCACAACCTCGGCCTTGACCCTTCCACCTTGGTGATCTCCCAGGCCAGCGCCGATATGGGTCCCTCCATGAAGCGCTATCGGCCCCGCGCCCAGGGTCGCGCCTACGCGATCAAAAAGCAGACCTGTCACATCAGCATTGCTGTGGCATCCCAGACCGACTCCTGACCCCCGAGCACACCGACTGATGGGACACAAAATCCATCCAACCGGCTTACGCCTGGGGATCACCCAGGAGCACCGGTCCCGCTGGTACGCCTCCAGCAAAAGTTATCCGACCCTCCTCCAAGAGGATGATCGGATCCGCAAGTTCATCCACAAGAAGTACGGCTCCGCCGGCATCAGTGATGTCCTGATCGCCCGCAAGGCCGATCAGCTCGAAGTGGAGCTCAAAACCGCACGTCCCGGCGTGTTGGTGGGTCGCCAAGGCAGCGGCATTGAGGATCTTCGCTCCGGTATCCAGAAAACTGTTGGTGATCCAAACCGTCAGGTTCGGATCAACGTGGTTGAAGTGGAGCGGGTCGATGCCGACGCGTTCCTGTTGGCCGAATACATCGCCCAACAACTGGAAAAGCGGGTGGCCTTCCGCCGCACAATCCGCATGGCCGTGCAGCGAGCCCAACGGGCTGGCGTTCTCGGCCTCAAGATCCAGGTGTCCGGTCGCCTCAACGGTGCCGAGATTGCTCGGACCGAGTGGACCCGTGAAGGGCGTGTTCCCCTGCACACCCTGCGCGCTGACATCGACTACGCCACCAAGGTGGCCAGCACGACCTACGGCGTGCTGGGCATCAAGGTTTGGGTGTTCAAGGGCGAAGTGCTGGGGGATGAAGCCCAGCAGCAACTGCCTGTGGGGGCAACCCCGCGGCGTCGGGCCGGCCGCAGGCCCCAACAGTTCGAAGACCGCTCCAACGAGGGGTGAACAGGAGGCCTGAACCATGCTGAGTCCAAAACGCGTCAAATTCCGCAAGCAGCAACGCGGCCGTATGCGTGGCGTCGCCACCCGTGGCAACACCATCGCTTTCGGTCAGTTCGCTCTGCAGGCACAAGAATGTGGCTGGATCACCTCGCGTCAGATCGAGGCCAGCCGTCGTGCCATGACCCGCTACGTCAAGCGTGGCGGCAAGATCTGGATCCGAATTTTCCCGGACAAACCGGTCACCATGCGACCTGCCGAAACCCGCATGGGTTCTGGTAAGGGCAACCCAGAATTCTGGGTCGCTGTGATCAAACCCGGTCGGATTCTCTTCGAAATGGGTGGTGACGAAATCACCCCTGAAATCGCACGGGAAGCGATGCGCCTTGCGCAATACAAGCTCCCTGTGAAGACCAAGTTCATCAGCCTCGATGAACAGGAGCAGTCCACCGGAGCGAACGCTCCGGCCGCTGCTGCCGCCACCGTGGAGTCCTGACCATGGCACGTCCCAACGCTTCCGAGCTGCGTCAGCTCTCCGACGCAGACATCACTGAACAGATCAACGGTCTTCGCCGTGAACTGTTCGATCTGCGCTTCCAGCAAGCCACCCGGCAGCTGGGCAACACCCACCGTTTCAAGCAGAGCCGCATCAAGCTGGCTCAGCTGCTGACGGTGCAGAAGGAGCGTCAAAGCTCCACCGCCTCCTGATCCCCCGTTTCATTCCCATGGCACTCAAGGAAAGGGTCGGCACCGTCGTCAGCGACAAGATGGACAAAACGGTGGTGGTGGCGGTGGAAAACCGCTTCCCACATCCCATCTATCAAAAGACGGTGAGCCGCACCACCCGCTACAAAGCTCATGACGAGGACAACAGTGTTCGCGTCGGAGACAGGGTTCGCATCACCGAAACTCGCCCGCTCAGCCGCCACAAGCGCTGGGCCGTCGCCGAGGTGCTTAGCCACAGCCCCAAGGCTGAGGAGGGTCAAAAATGATCCAACAGGAATCGTTCCTCACCGTCGCCGATAACAGCGGCGCCAAGCGCATCCAGTGCATCCGTGTGCTGGGCACCAACCGCCGCTACGCCCACGTGGGTGATGTGATCGTCGCCGCCGTCAAAGACGCCATGCCCAACATGGGCGTGAAAAAGTCCGATGTAGTCAAAGCTGTGGTGGTTCGCACCAAGGCGACCCTGCGTCGTGACACCGGAAATTCGATCCGGTTCGACGACAACGCCGCCGTGATCATCAACGACGACAAGAACCCCAAGGGCACCCGCGTCTTCGGTCCCGTTGCCCGTGAGCTGCGCGAGCGCAACTTCACCAAAATCGTGTCCCTCGCTCCGGAGGTGATCTGATCATGGCCGCTGCAACATCCCAATCAGCACCGACCCAGCGCATCAAGATGCGTCTGCGCAAAGGCGACACCGTTCAGGTCATTGCCGGCAAGGACAAGGGCAAGACCGGAGAAGTTCTGCGCACCTTGCCCAATGAAAACCGCGTGATCGTGGAAGGCGTGAACATGCGCACGCGCCACGTGAAGCCCACCCAAGAAGGTGAGAGCGGACGGATCGTCACCGAAGAAGCATCACTGCATGCCTCCAACGTGATGCTCTACTCCACCACAAAAAAGGTGGCCAGCCGAGTCGAGCTGATCACCGAGAAAGACGGCAGCAAGAAGCGCCGCCTCAAGAAAACAGGCGAGGTGATCGACTGATCACCCCGACCCTCCTTCTGACCAAGCCCAGAAGTCCCATCCCCCAGCCATGTCACTGAAACAGCGCTATCGGGAGACCATTCAGCCCAAACTGCTGAAAGACCTGAGTCTCTCCAACATCCACGAAGTCCCCAAGGTGGTGAAAGTCACCGTCAACCGAGGACTTGGCGAAGCCGCCCAGAACGCGAAGTCCCTTGAGGCCTCCGTGAACGAGCTGGCTCAAATCACCGGCCAAAAAGTGATGGTGACCCGCGCCAAGAAAGCCATCGCCGGTTTCAAAATCCGCCAGGGCATGCCAATCGGTTGTGCCGTCACCCTTCGTGGCGAGCGCATGTATGCGTTCCTTGAGCGACTCATCAACCTGGCGCTCCCCCGAATCCGCGACTTCAGAGGCGTCAGCCCCAAGAGCTTCGACGGTCGGGGCAATTACACCCTGGGGGTGAGAGAGCAAATCATCTTCCCTGAAATCTCCTTCGACAAAATCGATGCCATCAGGGGCATGGACATCACCATCGTGACCACTGCCCGCACGGATGAAGAGGGCCGGGCCCTCCTCCGCGAGATGGGAATGCCATTCCGCAGCAACTGAGCCCTCCTCGGAAACCACCATGGCCAACCACGACCCTATTTCCGACATGCTCACCCGCATTCGTAATGCGAGTGAGAAACGTCACCAGAACACCAAAGTCCCCGCATCCCGAATGTCCCGCAGCATCGCCAAGGTGCTGCAGCAGGAGGGTTTCATCGCTGAGATCAGCGAAGAAGGCGAAGGCGTCCACGCCAATCTGGTGCTGGAACTGAAGTACAGCGGCAAGCATCGACTGCCCACGATCCGCTCCATGCAACGGGTGAGCAAGCCCGGTTTGCGCATCTACAAGAACACCCGCGGACTGCCCAAAGTCCTCGGTGGACTGGGGGTGGCCATCATCTCCACCTCCAAGGGTGTGATGAGCGATCGCGACGCCCGCAAGCAGGGCGTCGGCGGTGAAGTGCTCTGCTACGTCTATTGATCCGGAGCCAGAACCATGTCACGTATCGGTAAAAACCCCATCCCCATTCCCGACAAGGTGAGTGTGAGTCTCGACGGACTCGCTGTCACCGTGAAAGGGCCGAAAGGCGAACTCAAGCGCACGCTCCCCGACGGTGTGAGTGTGAATCAGGTGGACAACACCATTGTGGTGGCTCCCACTAGCGAGAAGCGCCTCTCCAGAGAGCGTCACGGACTGTGCCGCACCCTGGTGGCCAACATGATCGAAGGTGTCAGCAACGGGTATTCCAAGAAACTGGAAATCGTGGGCGTCGGCTCCAGAGCTCAAGTCAAAGGCAAAACCCTCGTGGTGAGTGCCGGCTACAGCCACCCAGTGGAGATGCTGGCCCCTGAAGGCATCACCTTCGCGGTTGAAAACAACACCAACGTCACTGTCTCCGGCACCGACAAGGAGCTGGTGGGCAATGAGGCGGCCAAAATCCGCGCCATCCGTCCGCCCGAGCCCTACAAGGGCAAAGGCATCAAATACGCGGGCGAGCGCATCCTGCGCAAGGCAGGCAAGTCAGGCAAGAAGTAATTCCCCGCCAGACACTCCTCCGCATAACCCACCATGTCGACCCTCTCTCGCAAACAACAGACCCAGAAGCGCCACCGGCGCCTGCGTCGCCATCTCAGCGGCACCTCCGATCGTCCCCGGTTGGCTGTGTTTCGCTCCAACAGCCACATCTACGCCCAGGTCATCGACGATGCAGCCCAGAGCACGCTCTGCTCGGCATCGACGCTTGACAAGGACGTGCGCACGAGCCTCAAGGACACAGGGAGCACCTGCGATGCTTCCGTCGTCGTTGGCGAGCTCGTCGCCAAACGCGCCCTGGCCAAGGGCATCCAACAGGTGGTCTTCGATCGTGGCGGCAACCTGTATCACGGCCGGGTGAAAGCCCTCGCCGACGCCGCCCGGGAAGCGGGCCTTCAGTTCTGATCCTGCTCTCAACATGACCGATTCCAACCCTCAGACCACCCCCAACGACATCCCATCGGCGGCTGATGTCCCGGCAGCGGCCGAAGGACAGCAGGAGCAACGCCGCGGTGGCGGCGGACGGAGTGACCGCGGAGACCGTCGCGGTGGCCGTCGCGGTGACCGCCGCAACCAGGAGCGCGACTCCGAATGGCAAGAGCGCGTAGTTCAGATCCGCCGGGTCTCCAAGACCGTTAAAGGCGGTAAGAAAATGAGTTTCCGCGCGATTGTCGTCGTCGGGAACGAGCGTGGACAGGTAGGTGTCGGCGTCGGCAAAGCCGGTGATGTGATCGGGGCCGTCCGCAAGGGTGTTGCCGATGGCAAAAAGCACCTCGTGAAGGTTCCGCTCACGCGTCACAACTCAATTCCCACCCTCTCCAACGGGCGAGACGGAGCTGCCAGCGTGCTGATCCGGCCCGCTGCTCCCGGTACGGGTGTGATCGCCGGCGGCTCGATCCGCACGGTGCTTGAGCTCGCCGGCATCAAGAACGTGCTGGCCAAGCGCCTGGGCAGTAAGACTCCCCTGAACAACGCACGGGCCGCCATGGTGGCTCTCGATAGTCTCCGCACCCACAAGGAGACTGCCAAGGAACGGGGGATCTCCCTCGAGCAGATCTACTCCTGATTCCCATGACTCTCCGACTCGAATCCCTCAAATCCAACAAAGGCGCCCGTCGCCGCAAACTGCGCAAAGGTCGCGGCATCGCCGCTGGCCAGGGTGCTAGCTGCGGCTTCGGAATGCGCGGTCAGAAGTCCCGCTCGGGCCGGCCAACGCGCCCAGGCTTCGAGGGCGGCCAAATGCCCCTCTACCGCCGAGTCCCGAAACTGAAGCACTTTCCCCTGGTGAACCCCAAGGAGTTCACTGTGGTGAATGTGTCGGCCCTGAATGACCTCAAGGCAGGCAGCACCGTCAGTCTCGACTCTCTTGTGAAGGACGGCATTGTCACAAGCCCCAAGCATCCCCTCAAAATTCTGGGGAACGGAGAACTGAAGACCAAACTCACGGTTCAGGCCGCCGCCTTCACGGCATCAGCCCGCACCAAGATCGAAGCCGCCGGTGGAACCTGCGAACTTCCTGAGTGAGACCCTTCAAGGTCATGCCGCCCAGCTCTAAGGTCTGAGCCGTCCGCAGGATTTCGATCCGCGGACGGCTTTCCTGCATCAAGCCCAAACCCACGCTCTCTGTTTCATGCTCGTCAGTCGGGGACGCAACCCCAGTGCCGCTGAAGTCATCACCCAAGTGGTGCAGAACCCGGAGCTGCGCAACCGGGTTCTCACCACGCTCGGTTTGCTGATGTTGGTGCGCCTCGGCATCTACATCCCCATGCCGGGCATCGATCGCGTGGCCTTCCAGCAGTTCATCCAGCAGGGAGGGCAGCTGATTGGCTTCCTCGACATCTTCACTGGTGGAGGCATCTCCACCCTGGGCATCTTCGCTCTCGGGATTCTTCCATTCATCAACGCGTCGATCATTCTGCAGCTGCTGACAGCATCCCTGCCCCAGCTCGAAGATCTGCAGAAAAATGAGGGCGAAGCCGGTCGACGCAAAATCGCCCAAATCACTCGCTATGTGGCGCTGGGTTGGGGCCTGATTCAGAGCGTGATCTTCGCTGTGATTCTCCGTCCATACGCCCTGGAAGGATTGACAGACGCGGTGTTCATTACCCAGACAGCTCTGGCTCTGGTGACCGGATCCATGATCGTGATGTGGATCAGCGAAGTGATCACCGAGCGAGGGATTGGCCAGGGAGCCTCCCTGGTGATTTTCCTAAACATCGTGGCCACCCTGCCTCAGGCTCTTGGCTCCACGATCGAGAAGGCCCAAACCGGAGACCGCAACGATGTCTTTGGAATCATCGTTCTCGTGCTGGTGTTTCTGGTCACGATCGTTGGAATCATCTTTGTGCAGGAGGGAGCCCGGCGGCTTCCGATCGTGAGTGCCAAACGTCAGGTTGGAGGATCGGCTCTGCTTCCAAACCGTCAGAGTTACCTACCACTGAAGCTGAACGCCGGTGGCGTGATGCCGATCATTTTCGCGTCGGCACTGATCTTTCTACCGATCACCATCGCCAATTTCAGTCAAAACCCTCTGCTGATCACGGCAGCAAGCGCTTTGAATCCGAGTGCCTCGAACCCTTGGCCCTACGCACTGCTGTATTTCTCGTTGATCCTGGGTTTCTCCTACTTCTACGCCTCGCTCACCTTTAATCCCACTGAAGTCGCCACCAACCTCAAACGTGGTGGTGTCGCCATCCCAGGGGTCCGCCCCGGGAGCGCTACAGCCAGCTATCTCGAGGGTGTGAAAAATCGACTCACCCTGCTCGGAGGCTTATTCCTAGGGGCTGTGGCCATCATTCCCTCCGCCGTCGAACGCGCCACCAGCGTCACCACATTCCAAGGACTGGGCGCAACATCACTGCTGATCCTGGTCGGCGTCGCCATTGACACTGCCAAGCAGGTTCAGACCTACGTGATCTCCCAGCGCTACGAAGGAATGGTTCGCCAATAGCAAGAGCACTATTCCGTGACGCTTTAGACACGAATCAGGCGCGAAACCGTGCCGTCCCATTGCCTTAACTCCTGCCCCATCCCATTGACACCATGAAGCAACGTCTGCTGTTCATCGGCCCTCCCGGGGCCGGCAAAGGTACCCAGGCTTCACGCCTTTGCGACACCCACGGGCTTCGCCATCTCTCCACCGGCGACCTGCTGCGCTCTGAGGTCTCAGCAGGCAGCGCCCTTGGCCAGGAGGCGGAAGCGGTCATGAATCGCGGCGAACTCGTCAGCGACGATCTGGTTCTCGCCATCGTCCGTTCCCAGCTCACGGCCCTGAACGGCCAGGGCTGGCTTCTCGACGGCTTTCCCCGAAACGTTGCTCAAGCTGAGGCATTGGAGCCTCTGCTCGGAGAACTGCAACAAAGCATCGAAACCGTTGTCCTGCTGGAACTCGACGACGAGGTACTCGTCGAACGACTCCTGGCCCGGGGTCGGGCGGACGACAATGAGTCCGTGATCCGCAATCGCCTCGAGGTGTATCGCGAGCAGACCGCTCCGCTGATTGACTACTACCGAAGCAAGGGACTCTTGATCGCGGTTGACGCCCAGGGAAGCGTGGAAGCCATCACGACAAGACTTGAAGCAAGTCTAGCTTGACCCGCTGTGGTAGGTTAGCTGTTTGGAATTTTGGAGAGCCACACCCAATGAAGGTGCGCGCCTCGGTCAAGAAAATGTGCGACAAGTGCCGGGTGATTCGTCGCCATGGCCGCGTCATGGTGATCTGCGAGAACCCTAAGCACAAACAGCGTCAGGGCTGAACGTCCGTCGTCTGGAATTCTGATCGCCCATTCGCCGCCCCAGGCGGCAACTGTCCCCCTCGATTATTAGCTCAGTGGCACGGATTGCTGGTGTCGACATTCCCCGCGACAAGCGGATCGAAGTCGCCCTCACCTACATCTACGGAATCGGCCTCACCAGGGCCAAAACCATCCTCTCCAAGACCGGGGTCAATCCCGACATCCGCGTCAAGGATCTCGAGGATGGTGACGTGCAGAAATTGCGTGGTGCCACCGAAGCCTTCACGATCGAGGGTGATCTGCGCCGGCAGGAGGGCATGGCCCTCAAGCGTCTGCAGGACATCGGCTGTTTGCGTGGCCGCCGTCACCGCATGAGCCTGCCGGTTCGCGGCCAGCGGACCCGCACCAATGCCCGAACCCGTCGCGGCGCCCGTAAGACCGTGGCCGGCAAGAAGAAGTAAGCCACCCGCGGTCGTTCGGATCGCTCCGTTCCTCCAGCTCCCATCACCCCCAGGCCCATGGCCAAGACCGTCAAGAAATCCGGCCCGAAGAAGGCCAAGCGCAACGTTCCAAACGGCGTTGCCCATATCCAGAGCACGTTCAACAACACGATCGTCTCGATTACCGACACCACCGGCGAGGTCATTTCCTGGTCGTCGGCTGGTGCCAGTGGTTTCAAGGGCGCCCGCAAAGGCACACCCTTCGCAGCACAGACCGCAGCCGAAGCCGCGGCCCGTCGCGCACTCGATCAGGGGATGCGCCAGATCGAAGTTCTGGTTCGCGGCCCCGGCTCCGGGCGGGAAACCGCCATTCGTGCCCTTCAGGTCGCCGGCCTGGAGATCACCCTGATCCGAGATGTCACGCCGTTACCCCACAACGGCTGTCGCCGCGCCAAGCGTCGCCGCGTCTGATCCACACGTTTCCGTTCAGGTCCCTCTCTCCCCCCGCCTCAGACCGTGTTGCAATACCAGATCGACCGTATCGAGCATCAGATCGCTGACGATCGCTCGCAAACCGGTGTGTTTCTCATCGGCCCCTTGGAGCGTGGTCAGGCCACGACCCTCGGCAACTCCCTGCGACGTGTGCTGATGGGCAACCTCGAGGGCACAGCAGTCACTGCCGTGAGGATTGCCGGTGTCAATCACGAATACGCCACCATCCCAGGAGTTCGCGAGGATGTTCTCGACATTCTCCTGAACTGCAAGCAGATCACGGTGAACAGTCGCACCAGCGAGCTGGAAATCGGACGCTTGGTGGTCGCCGGACCTGCAACGGTGAAGGCTCGGGATCTGCAGTTCTCATCTCAGGTCCAGGTGGTCGATGGGGAGCGTTCCATCGCCACCGTTAGCGACGGTTACAGCCTCGAGCTTGAGGTGCACGTGGAGCGGGGCATCGGTTATCGGCCGGTGGATCGCCACAACGAAGACACCAGCGCCATCGACCTCCTGCAGATCGATGCCGTGTTCATGCCGGTGCATCGGGTGAACTTCACGATCGACGAGACGGCCGTTGCCGAAGGCGGATCCGCGCGTGAGCGTCTGCGCATGGAGGTGGTGACCGATGGATCCATCACCCCAGACGATGCCATTGCCCAGGCTGCCAATCAGCTGATCGAGCTGTTTCAGCCGCTGGCCACGGTCACCATGGTCGAAGAGGTCAGCGCCGAGCCCGAGCCCACGGCAGAGGCTCAGATTCCTCTCGAGGAACTCAACCTCTCGGTTCGTGCTTACAACTGCCTGAAGCGAGCTCAAGTGAATTCGGTCTCCGATCTCATGGGCTTCAGCTATGAGGATCTGCTGGAAATCAAGAACTTCGGATCCAAGTCTGCTGACGAAGTGATCGAAGCCCTCGAGCGCATCGGCATCCAGATCCCCCAAAGTCGCACCAGCGCCTGATCGTTCCTCACTCCATTCCCAGTCCTCACCCGAACCATGCGTCACCAATGTCGAGTTCCACAGCTGGGCCGCCCAGCTGACCAACGCAAAGCCATGTTGCGTGGCCTGACCACGCAGCTGATCCGCGAAGGCCGGGTTATGACAACCAAGGCCCGTGCCAAGGCCCTGAGGGATGAAGCCGAGCGGATGATCACCCTGGCCAAAGAGGGCAGCTTGGCGTCTCGCCGACGGGTGCTCGGCTATGTGTACGACAAGCAGCTCGTGCATGCTCTGTTTGAAAAAGCCCCCGACCGCTACAGCGACCGCAAGGGCGGTTACACCCGGATCACCCGCACAGTCCGCCGCCGTGGCGACAATGCCGAGATGGCCATCATTGAGTTGGTCTGAACCCTTCAGATCAGAGCACGATTCCCGACCCCCGACCCGGACCTGAAGCCAATCCCCCCCAGAGGATTGCTATCAGCCTCCAGTACGCGGGGTCGTTTTTTTGTGGCTGGCAGCGGCAACGTCAGGGCACCAGCGTGCAGGGCGTGCTTGAGCAGGCCATTGCAGATCTCGACCCCCATCGTCCCGTCCATGCCGTCGCTGCTGGCCGCACTGACGCCGGTGTGCACGCGGCCGGACAGGTGGTGCATTTCGACAGTAGTGGTCCGATTCCCGCCAGTCGCTGGGCTCCAGCCTTGAATGGCCGGCTACCCGCCAGCATCAGAGTCCGCGAAGCCGTGGAACGACCTCTCTCGTGGCATGCCTGCTACTCGGCCACCTACCGGCGCTACCGGTACACCCTCTACAACGGCCGCAGACCCAATCTCTTTCTCGCACCCTGGAGCTGGCATCGCTACCAAGCGCGTCTTGATGACCAAGCGATGGCTGAAGCCTTGGAGGGAATGCTCGGCAGTCATGACTTTGCAGCCTTCCAGCGCGCTGGCAGCCGCAGAGCTCATTCGCGAACGACCATTCAGGATGTCTCCGTTCAACGGCGTGGCGATCTGATTGACCTGGAAATCCAGGCCAGCGGGTTCCTCTATGGAATGGTGCGCTTGTTAATGGGGCAACTGGTGGCCGTTGGGGAACATCGACTCACCACTGAACAGTTCGAACGCCGCTGGCGGGAACGACGGCGTGAAGAGGTGAAAGACGGAGCTCCACCCCAGGGCTTGTGCCTGCTGAGGGCAGGCTACGAAGACACCATCTTCAGCAAGGGCGGCTGGTATGATTGCCAACCGACTTTTTGTCTGGCATCGGAAGATCCGCCTCCGGATCCTCCGGGCTGGTGATTCAACACCTGAACCGCACCACCCCTACCCACGTTCAGAGGATGGGGTATGGCGACAAGGTAGAGTCGATCTTTGAGCTCTGGTTGGAACGCCACGGCGTGACCAACGCTCCCTGCCCAGCTTCGTCGTTCGCGACGGGGCATTTCAGAACCGGCATGCCGGCGCGATGAACAAGACCTCTGTCCCCTCCATCGATTCAATCGACCGCCAGTGGTATCTGGTGGACGCTGAGAATCAAACCCTCGGCCGACTGGCAACCGAGGTGGCTTCCGTGCTTCGCGGCAAGAACAAAGCCAGTTTCACCCCTCACCTCGACACCGGCGATTTCGTGGTCGTCGTGAACGCTGACAAGATCCGGGTGAGCGGCAACAAGCCTCAACAAAAGCTTTACCGCCGCCACTCCGGTCGTCCCGGAGGCATGAAGGTGGAAACCTTCGCGCACCTTCAGGAGCGCCTGCCCGAGCGGATCGTGGAGAAGGCCATCAAAGGCATGCTTCCCCACAACGCCCTGGGTCGGCAGATGTTCCGCAAATTGAAGGTGTACAAGGGTGCCGAGCATCCGCACGCCGCCCAGCAGCCCCAGCCGCTGCAGCTCGATCCCGCCGCTACTGCCCAATGAGCACCACGAATTCAGTCGTTTACTGGGGTACCGGCCGCCGCAAAACCTCTGTGGCCCGTGTGCGCCTTGTGCCAGGAAACGGCACCATCACCATCAACGGTCGCCCCGGCGATAATTACCTCAATTACAACCCCGCCTATCTGGCCGCGGTTCGCGCTCCACTGCAAACGTTGGGTCTCCTCACGGAGTACGACGTCCTGGTGAATGTGCGTGGAGGTGGCCTGACAGGGCAGGCTGATGCCATCAAGCAGGGTGCCGCTCGCGCCTTGTGTGAGCTTTCAGCCGACAACCGCAAGCCCCTGAAGACCGAAGGCCATCTCAGCCGAGATCCCCGGGCCAAGGAACGTCGCAAGTACGGCCTCAAGAAAGCCCGTAAAGCTCCCCAGTTCTCCAAGCGCTGATTTCTGTCATGCCCAAGCCCGAAATCCATCCCACCTGGTACCCCGATGCCAAGGTGATCTGCAACGGAGAAGTGGTCATGACCACCGGCTCCACGCAGCCCGAAATCCACGTTGATGTGTGGAGCGGCAACCATCCATTTTTTACAGGCACGCAAAAAATCCTCGACACCGAGGGGCGTGTGGATCGTTTCATGCGCAAATACGGAATGGGCGGAGCCAGCAGCGCTGCCGAAGACAAGAAAGCCGACGACAAAGCCGAAGCCTGATCACTGTCTTGCCATGGACTTTCCCCCGAAGGCAGGGTTGTCTCTGCCTACGGGGGTTTTTGTTGACCCACCATCGTTCATTGCAGACCAGGCATCAACTCCGTGTCTGAGGGAATGGATCCATCGACCTTGATCAGTCGTCTTGAGGCGGCACGCAATAGTTTCCACAACCTGGAACGCCAACTGGCGGATCCTGACGTGGCCTCCGATCCCACGCGTCTGCAGTCAATCGCCCGGGAACGATCCAGACTTGAACCCCTGGTGAACGACTACTCCAGCCTGCAATTGGTGCAAGCGGAGCGGGAACAGGCCAGAGAGCTCCTACGTGATAGCCGTGGGGATGAGGAGATGGCCAACCTCGCGCAACTGGAATTGGAGGAACTGGACCAACGCCATGAAGTCCTAATTCAACGGCTCACCCTGGCACTGCTGCCGAGGGATCCCCGGGATGAACGCAGTGTGATGCTGGAGATCCGTGCCGGTGCAGGCGGCGATGAAGCCTGCCTCTGGGCTGGAGATCTGGCACGGATGTACGAACGCTTCAGCAGCCGGCGCGGCTGGACGGTTCAACCCGTGAGTGCCAGTGAAGCCGACCTTGGAGGCTTCAAGGAGCTGATCCTCTCGGTGAAAGGAGATTCGGTGTTCAGCGAACTGAAGTTCGAAGCCGGAGTTCACCGGGTGCAGCGTGTCCCAGCCACAGAATCGCAGGGGCGCGTTCATACATCCACAGCCACCGTGGCCGTGATGCCAGAGGCCGACCCTGTTGAAGTGCAGATCGAACCCGCCGATTTAGAGATCAGCACGGCGCGTTCCGGCGGCGCCGGAGGGCAGAACGTCAACAAGGTCGAAACCGCTGTGGATCTCATGCATCGCCCCAGCGGAATCCGTGTGTTTTGCACCCAGGAACGATCCCAGCTCCAGAACCGGGAGCGGGCCATGGAGATTCTGCGAGCCAAGCTCTACGAACGCCAGCTTGCGGAAGCGAACGCCCGAGAAAGCTCAGCCCGACGCGCGCAAGTGGGCACAGGCGATCGCAGTGAAAAGATCCGCACTTACAACGCCAAAGACAACAGGGTCACAGATCACCGCTTGGGACGGAACTTCAGCCTTGATCCGGTGCTCCAGGGACAAATGGAGGACGTCATTGGTGCTTGTATCGCTGAGGAACAGCGCAGCAAACTCGAAGCGCTCAGTCGTCAGTCAGACGACTGAATCAGGCGCCGATCACATATTTGGCCCACTCACTGTGCCGACCGGAATCGATCTGACGGACGGCATCGAAACTCAAACTGCTGAGCGGTCGTCTTGGCATTTTCCGCAGAGGCATCACAGCTTCCTGGGGCGTGCGATTTCCTTTTCGAACGTTGCAACGCATGCAGGCTGTGGTCACGTTGTCCCAGCTGTCACCGCCACCACGACTGCGAGGCATCACGTGATCAATCGAGAGATTCTCCTTGGCGCCGCAGTACTGACAGGTGTGATTGTCCCTCTGAAACACGTTGCGGCGGGTCAAGGGAACTTGACGGAACGGAACACGCACGAATTGCCGCAACCGGATCACGGTTGGAACATGCAAATCACGGCGTACAAGCCGTTCAGGATCATGCTCCAGGCTCTCAGCCTTGCCCTTGAGCATCATCACCAAGGCTCGACGCCAGGTGGTGATATTCAGGGGCTCGTAGGACGCATTGAGAACGAGAACCTGGCTCATGCAAGCTCCCAGATTAAAAGGCATGCTAACGGGGTCACAACGAAGACTTTGTGACCCTCACTACCTCAAGTCCATGTCCGACCTGTTCGTCGACAACCCACAATCTGCAGGGTTCGAGAACCAGAACGGATCCGACCCCCGCCAACGGGCCTGGATGGAAGTCTCCGCTCAGGCGATAGAAAACAATGCGCGAGCACTGCGAAGGATTCTGGATCCTGGCTGTGCCCTGATGGCGGTTGTCAAAGCCGACGGCTACGGACACGGCGCTGAAACTGTTGCCAGAGCAGCCATTTGTGGAGGAGCCACCAGTCTTGGCGTGGCCACGCTTCAAGAGGGAATTGAGCTGCGGCGAGCAGGACTCGAACTGCCCGTGCTGGTGCTCGGCAACTTGATCCAGGCGGAGGAGCTGCGGGCTTGCTTGCACTGGCAATTGATGCCCACTTTGAGCAGCATGCGTGAAGCGCTGCTCTGCCAGAACCTCGCGAGTGGCAGCGGCCGACGCTTTTCCGTTCAGCTCAAGCTGGACACAGGCATGACCCGCCTCGGTTGCGATTGGCAGGACGGCGGCCGTCTCACCCAGGCCATCCAGCAACTGGACCAGCTGATGCTCCGAGGCGTCTACAGCCATCTGGCCTTAGCCGATGGGGGGCCCTCGGGTGAGGCTGAGCGCATCACCCGATTGCAGCAGGAACGCTTTGTCGCTGTCACGCGCTCCCATCGCAGTGCAAACCTTCAACTCCATCTCGCCAATTCAGCCGGAACGCTGCGCGACCGTTCCCTCCACCATGACCAGGTGCGAGTGGGCCTGGCTTTGTATGGCCATACGCCCAGTGAGCACCTGAACCAGAGCGTGTGCTTGGAACCTGCGATGGCGGTGAAGGCGCGGGTGAGCCTGATCCGCGATGTGCCTGCGGGAGTGGGCGTGAGTTACGGCCACCGTTTCATCACCAGCCGTCCCAGCCGACTGGCCGTGGTGGGCATCGGCTATGCCGATGGCGTGAGCCGTTGTCTCTCGGGCCAGATCGTGGTGCTCCACGCCGGCCAGCGCCTACCGCAGGTGGGTGCGATCACCATGGATCAACTGATGGTGGACGCCACCGACCACCCAACCCTGGATGTGGGCGATGTCGTGACCTTGCTTGGATCGGATGGTGACGCGGTGATTCCGCCCCAGGACTGGGCCGAGCTGTCCGATTCGATCCCATGGGAAGTGCTCTGCAGCTTCAAGCATCGGCTGCCCCGACTGGTGGTCTGAAGGGACGACCTCTTGATAGGGTGGGCGGGCCGCTGGAGAGGTGGCTGAGTGGTTGAAAGCGGCTCCCTGCTAAGGAGTTACAGGAGGCAACTTCTGTCGAGGGTTCGAATCCCTCCCTCTCCGTTGAATTAAACGTGATCAAGCGCTGGTTGCGAAGAACGCCAGATTGTGGGCGATGGCTGGAAGCAGTGCTTCGTCATTCGCCAGCTCGGCACCTTCGGTAAACACCACCAACAGGTTTGGCGCTTCATCACCTGATGCCCACCAGGCGGCATCGTGGCGCGCCTGGCTCATCCAACCGGCCTTGCTCCAAAGCGTGCTGCCTGCAGGCAACCCTTCTCCGAGAAATCCGTCGACCTGATTCTCTGGGTCTGCCGCCCTCACCTCCTGATCCAGAGAGCGGAGCAGGCGAGTCTTCAGGCGCTGACAAGCCGGTGGCGACAGCACTCCATCCGTCATCACCGCTTCCAGCATGCGCCCCACCGCTGCCGTGCACAGAGCGTTGCGATTGGCGTTGGCCTCGCCGTAGAACGCCTTTTCGCGGCCATAAGGCCCTTCTCCCCAGGTTTTCTGGCAACAATTCACCCGGTCCAGTTCGGGCCATCCCAAATCCCAGAGCCAGCGATTCACGGCCAGCCGCTGTTGCTGCCACTGCTCCCATGCCGGAGAACGCAAGGCGGGCCCGCTGGTGGTACCGGTCAACAGATCCACGACCAACCCGGTGGCATCGTTGCTGGAGTCAGCCAGCATGTCGAGCAAAGCGCGGCGGAATTCCTCACTGTCAGGAAGGAAATCCCTCTCCAACCAGTGCTCTGCTGCCACGGCATACATCAACTTCACCACACTGGCGGGATAGATGAGTTTCTGATCCGCCCAAGACGCCCCGCAGCCACTCCCCGTTGCTGGTGATGATTGGTCGTAACGCACCCAGGTGACAGCGATCCGATCATGCAGCCCGGGGCGGCCCTCGGCGGCAAGTCGATCGATCAGAGCAGCCAGATGCTCCTGCATCGTCGGCTCGGGGCGGTAGAACGCCATGGCAATGGCTTTAGTCAATGCCGACCCTAGGCACTCCGTTGGCTCCGGATCTGATCACTCTGGGGAGCTGCTGGCAACTTCTCAAAGACATCAACGGCTACGCCCGTGCCCGTGGCGAAGGTCTTGCAACCCAGGCAGCGGCGGGCCGGAGTTTCCGCGTGATTACCCCCATCGACAAGGTCGGCGTCACCCGCATTCAGGTGCAATTGCTCGAGGACGGCTACCCCTGTTGGCTGAATGTGCCCGATCTCGCCGGACAGGCACGCACAACAACTCCTCCCCGGCCTCGACTGTTGACGAGTGACGCGATTGCGGCGCGGATTCCTGCGGTCCTCGAATGGCTCAAGGTTGCCGCCGCTCGCCCGAATGACTACCTCTGGGGCGGAACGCTGGGCCCTGATCTCGACTGTTCGGGGCTGGTGCAGTGTGCCTTCGCCAGTGCCGGCATCTGGCTACCCAGAGACGCTTATCAGCAGGAACGCTTCTGCGAACCCGTCGCGGTTCGGCCAGGCAATGACCAACTTCTGCGACCTGGTGATCTGATTTTCTTCGGGCGACCACAACGCTGTACGCATGTAGCCATTCACCTCGAGCGCGGCCGCTACATGCACAGCTCAGGACGGGAGCATGGACGCAATGGCATCGGCATCGACAGCCTCCATCCCAGCGACCGACATCCTGTGGCCAGTCATTACAGAGCCGAACTGCGTGGGGCTGGTCGGATCATGCGATGTCATGACGGCACCACCCTGCCCTAAGTAGGGACAGGGGTGGCCGAACAGCAAAATGAAGCTCGATGATCCCAAGTCATGGACCCCCTTTCCCTGCTGGCCGGCACCCTGATCGCGCAATGGGATCCAGGAGCGCCTGAACGCAACCCTTTCAGCATGGATGCCTCCAGCGGGGAATTTCTCCAGGGCAGCCAGCCCATTGAGGAGCTCACGCTTGTGCGCACGATTTACAGGGGGGATTGCCCTGGGGAGAGCGTGACAGCGATGAAGGGAATCCGTTTTCTGGCATCGACTCCGCCAGCGGCAAAGCAGCGAATCGTGATCCGCAATCGACGCACGGGTGGCTTCACCAACAGGGAATACGGAAAAGGTCGCAGAAGCTCGGAAAGCTTTTCCATCAGCTTGGGCACCCGTCAACACGGCAGTTTCCTGTCCGTTCGCCCTGGAGAGAATGAGTTCCGCTGGAAAGTGACAGGAGCGAGTGAGGAGGGGAGCCCTGCAGAAGGGAGTGCCGTGCTGATGGTCAAAACAGAGGATCGGGAGCGCTACCGGGATTTCCGCTCGATCAATGAAGACGCTTTCTGCCCTGGGGAACAGTATTCCAACTCCCGCACCCCTTTAAGCCAATGTCGGGCCGGGTATTACAAAGTGACCAGGGAAGGGGTCTGCCCCAACGGCAAAACGATTCAACTAGGGACACGAACGATCTACCGCCGTTATCGGTCCTGGTAAGCCCAGCCCGCACGCTTGTTAGCAAAGGGGATCCGAGCGCCGATTAAGTTGCTGCCATACGAGATTGATCCCCATGGCAGGGCTTGACCTTTCGGTCGTAGTGCCCCTCTACAACGAGGAGGAGAGTCTGCCCGAACTGGTCGAGCAGCTGCTCACAGCGCTGCGTCCAACCGGCGAGCAATTTGAACTGGTGTTGGTCAATGATGGCTCGACCGATGCAACGGCTGCTGTTCTGGAACGGATCAGCGCAGACGTACCGGAGCTCGTAGGAGTGCTCCTGCGCAAGAACTACGGCCAGACAGCTGCGATGGCCGCAGGATTCGACGTCGCGCAAGGCAAGGTCATCGTGAGCTTGGATGGCGACCTACAGAACGATCCTGCCGATATCCCCCTATTGCTTGCCAAGCAACGCGAGGGCTACGACCTGGTGAGTGGCTGGCGCCACGATCGTCAGGACGCCGAACTGCAACGCAAGCTTCCTTCCAGAATCGCCAATCGGATCATCGGGCGCGTCACGGGTGTGCGCCTGCATGACTACGGCTGTTCACTGAAGGCCTACGACCGCGACGTGCTTGCCGACATGCGTCTCTACGGAGAGCTTCACCGGTTCCTGCCGGCGCTTGCCTTCATCGAGGGGGCACGCATCACAGAAGTGAAGGTGAATCACCGGGCCCGCCAGTACGGCACAAGCAAATACGGCATTGACCGCACCTTCCGGGTGCTCATGGACCTGCTCACGGTGTGGTTCATGAAGCGGTTTCTGACGCGCCCGATGTACGTCTTCGGATTTGGGGGGCTGATTGCGATTCTCCTGAGCCTGATCGCAAGCTCCTATCTCCTGGTGATCAAGCTGATGGGCGATGACATCGGCACCCGCCCACTGCTGATCCTGGCGGTGGTGCTGGGCTTGGCCGGCATTCAGCTGTTCTGCTTCGGGCTACTGGCGGAACTGCTGATCCGCACCTATCACGAAAGCCAGGGGCGTCCGATCTACCGCATTCGGGCGACGTTGCGGGGTGGCCGGGCCTGCTGAGCCAGGCTGGGACGGGTTGCACCACGCTGCCGCTCAATGCCTGCGGCGGCGGCCAGCACAACGCGGCGATCCGAATCACGCAGGCCTCGGCGGAGCACAGGCAGCACCGAACGATGCCCCCAGAGGCCAGCACGCTCGACGGCCACAAGACGCTGCTCCGGTCCGCCCTGATCCATGGCCCGGCGAAGTTCCTTCGCCAAAGCCAGTCGCGCGGCGGTCCCCACTGGCCGTGCAAAGACCGGAGCCGCCTCATCTTCCGACGCTTCGGCGGCGGTTGAGGCCTCGGGCAATGCTGAGGCGTTGGTTTGAACGAGGCCAAGCTGGGCCCGGTTGATCGCTGCCACCGAACCCGCATCGGTGCTGCGCAGGAGAGTCTTGCTTGGACGGCGTCCGAGCAACCAGAGCACAGCCACCAGCACGAACGCTGCACCACCGGCAAGAAGCTGAGTCATGGAGCTTGAGCGACGGACGCCGCAGGGATTGAACTTTTATGTCGCCGTTGCCGTCGGCGCGAGACCGACAGAAAGGCGCTTACTACAGTACCGGCGGACCTTTTGGCCGCTGCCATGACCGGAGAATTTGTCGCTGCCTGGATGCCCTCAGTGTTTGTTCCCCTCGTGGGGATCATGGGCCCAGCTGTGGCCATGGCTCTGCTGTTCAACGTGATCGAAGCCACTGATTGATCGGCCGCGTGCCCTTCAGACCGCTTCAGCGCTCCGCACCTCAATCGCTATCTAATCCATGACCGTGACCCCCGTGGCCGACCCCACAGTCGGCAACCTGGCCACCCCGGTGAACAGCAGCTATTTCGCCAAGGCCTTCCTCAACGCACTCCCCGCCTACAGACCAGCCCTCTCTCCCAACCGTCGCGGTTTGGAAGTTGGCATGGCCCACGGCTTTTTCCTGTATGGCCCCTTCACAATCTGTGGCCCCCTGCGACTCACCGAGTACTCCACCACCGCTGGGTTACTCGCCACCATTGGTCTGGTGTCCATCCTGACGGTGTGCCTCTCCATCTACGGAACCGCTGGCAACGGCCCCAATGTGCAGCCGGCTGACGCCACCATCGACAACCCTCCTGCCGACCTGTTCACCAAGGCCGGATGGGCAGAGTTCGCCAGTGGCTTCTGGCTTGGAGGCTGTGGTGGCGCAGCTTTTGCCTGGTTCCTGACCGGCACTGCGCTTGTTGCCCCTCTGGTGAACATCGCCGGCGGTGTCTGGAGCGTGAACTAAGCCGGTTCAGCCTGGCCTCACTTCAAAAGCGCAATGCCCCGAATGCTCCTGAATGGCGCATTCGGGGCATTCTGCTGTCAAGATCTTGTCGCTTCTGAACCACTGCCGCCTTGCGGTCCATCTCCCAGCCGTTCCTGCGGCGGCCTGTGTTCACCATCGTCTGCAGCTTGCTTGTGCTGCTGGCGGGCTCTGTGGCACTGATGGGCCTCGGCCTTGAAGACTTACCCCAGCTGGCACCCACGCGTGTGAGCGTGAGCGCCTCCTTCCCCGCTGCCAGTCCGGAGGTGGTGGAGCAAAGCGTCACGGCCGTTCTTGAAAAACAGCTCAATGGGCTGGAAGGACTCGAAAGCATGACGTCCAGCAGCCGTCAGGGCGGCGCCAGCCTCAGCCTGCGCTTCGAATCAGGCGATCCCGAACTCAATGCGATCAAGGTTCAGAACGAGGTGAACCTGGCCAGCCGTCGGCTGCCCCAGGCCGTCACTCGCCAAGGCCTGAACGTGAACCGTTCCACCGATGACCTGCTGCTGATCCTGGGGTTCAGCGCACCGCCTGGCCTGTACGAACCGATCTTCATCGGCGGCTGGCTGGATCAAAACCTGCGAGAAGCGCTCAGGGCAACACCTGGCGTCGGCGACATCCGCGTGTTCGGCAGCAGCGAACTGGCCTTCCGACTCTGGCTTGATCCCAATCGTCTGGAACAGTTCAACCTCTCCACCAACGACATCACCGCAGCGCTGGCCGAGCAAAACGTTCTTGCTGCAGTGGGAAGCCTGGGAGAAGCCCCAGCACCAACTGGACAACTGTTCAGCCTTCCCATCGATGCGGAGGGACGTCTTCGCAGTCGGGCTGATTTCGAGACCATGGTGGTCAAACGCACTGAGACGGGTGGTCTGATTCGCCTGAAGGATGTTGGACGGGTCCAACTCGGCCAGCGCAGTTACGGCAGCAGCACCCTGAACCTCGAGGGGAACAGCTCTGTCGCAGTGGGCATTTTCCAGCGAGATGGTGCCAACGCCCTTGAAGTCAGTGGCGCTGTCATGGACGCGCTCAAGCGCCTGGAGAGCAGTTTTCCTCCAAGCCTGAGCATGCAGGTGATCGTGGATGTCGCCGAAACCGTGCAGGCCAACCTGGATCGCACCACCGGCACTCTCCGTGATGCGGTGGTACTGGTGCTTGTGGTGCTGGTGCTGTTCCTTGGGCGCTGGCGATTGGCGCTGATCCCTGGCATCGCTGTGCCTGTCGCCCTGATCGGCAGCCTCGTGGTGGTGCGGCTGAGCGGATCGAATCTCAACAGCTTGATTCTGTTCGGACTGGTTCTCGCCACCGGAATCGTGGTCGACGACGCCATCGTGGTGAGCGAGGACATCGCAGGGCGCATCGAAGAAGGAGCCGAGCCGCAGGGTGCCGCTGAGGACGCCATGGCCGAGCTCGCTGGGGCTGTGGTGGCGACCTCCCTCGTGCTGGCTGCTGTATTCCTCCCTGTGCTCCTGATCCCAGGATCCATCGGCCGCCTCTACCAACCGATTGCTCTGGCTATCAGCGGAGCCATCCTGTTCTCAACCTTCAACGCCCTCACCTTCACCCCCATGGCCTGTGCCCGGGTGCTTAGTTCAGGGAGTGGCCGCTTACCCGGGCCTGTGAAGCGCATCAGCCAGAGGCTGCGCCATGGAATGCGTCGTCTGCAGATCTGGTATGGCCAAGCCCTGGCGCTCTGGCTCCCTCGCGGTCGCATCGTTCTGGGCCTAATCCTCACGGGTCTGATGCTCACGGGCATCGGACTGGCCACGATTCCCACCTCCTTCATCCCCAATGAAGATCAGGGCCAAGTGCGGGGGTATTTCACCCTGCCGGAAGGCGCCAGCCTCGAGCGCACCGAAGCGGTCATGGAACGGATTCGTCAGGTGATCGCAGAAGAACCACTGATCCGCAGCGGCAATTTTTATGCCGGCCGCTCGTTCGGCCAAAGCGGAGAAGACCGGGGAGCGTTCTACCTGCGCCTGGCCCCTCTCAAGGAACGACCAGGACGCGAGAACAGCAGCGAGGCTGTAAAAAAACGCCTGAACAAGGCCCTGAAGCAACAAATAACGGATGCGAGGGTGATTGTCACCACACCCCCCACGGTGCGGGGATTCAGCAGCGAATCAGGGCTGCAGTTGGAACTGCTAGACCGCAGTGGTGGCCAGCTGAGTCTTCAAGAGTTCGAAGCCCAGGCCCAGCAGTTCATTCGATCAGCACAGGAGTCCGGCCTCTTCCAGCGGGTGAGCACTCGGTTTGATGCCAGTTCACCGCGATGGCGTCTCGAGATCGACAGAAGCCAGATGGCAGCGCTCGACTTGCCGGTAGGACCGACCCTTCGCGACATCGGAACGGCCATCGGCGGCCGCTACATCGATGACACGTTTGAAGGCGGACAGATCCGCAGTATCTACGTTCAGCTGGAGGGATCCGATCGCAGCACTCCAGGCGACCTGACAAGTCTGATGGTGCGCAATCGCAGCGGTGAGTTGGTGTCGGTCGCCAACGTTGTGACGTTGAAACGGGATTCCGGCGCCAACAGCATTACCCACTACAACCAAAACCGCTCAATCAGCATCACCGCCGTGCCGACCGACGCTGTAAGCAGCGGACAGGCCATCGATTCCCTCCAAGCCCTGAGCGACCGCACCGGCGGAACCAATCTGGCTCTCACCTTCACAGGACTGGCCAAAGAAGAGACCCGGGCTGAATCCGTGACCTGGGTGCTGTTTGCCCTAGGCCTCACGGTTGTGTACCTGCTGTTAGCAGGGCTTTACGAAAGTTTCCTCGACCCACTGATCATCCTGCTCACCGTGCCCATGGCCTTGCTTGGGGCCTTGATCGGATTGAAGCTGCGGGGTCTCACGCTGGATGTCTATGCCCAGATGGGTCTGCTTGTTTTAGTGAGCCTGGCAGCAAAGAATGGAATTCTGATTGTGGAATTCGCCAATCAACGCCTTGAGCAAGGCATTCCCCTGCTGGAGGCGATTGAGGAAGCCGCCATCAATCGGATGCGACCGATCTTGCTCACTGCAGTCACGTCGCTCGCGGGCTTCCTGCCCCTGCTTCTGGCCAGCGGAAGTGGATCAGCCAGCCGGATCAGCATCGGAACGGTGGTCTTCAGTGGATTGCTGGTGTCCACACTGCTGTCCCTGTTCGTGATCCCGGCGATCTACCTACAGCTCAAGCGCTGGCGCGGCGTGGGCCCATCCATGCCGGAACTGGATGGTTAACAGGGTTCAAACTGGTCATTCAGTGCGGGGCCACCCGACGGAGGAACAGCACAAGTCCCCCTGTTGTTGACAACGGCCACGTCCATCACGACAGCGGGTGCTGGATTCCTGCTCACGGGGGCTCTCGCACCCGACGGAGAGCGGGTCGAGCGAAAAGCTTCTGACGTCTGAACGCGTTCTTCCACCTCTAATTGCGCCAGGTCGATGCGCTGACTTGGCAGGATCTTCATCGTGAGGTTGTAACCAGTCGCTGCGGCAGAAAGAAGCAACACGAGTTCGAGGCGGGGGGGCAGCGTTGGCATGGTCTTGGCCCAAGGGAAGAGCGGGGATGCCTTAGTTCAGCGCCCAAGAGCCGCAGAAAGGTGACTGAGCCTCAACGAAAACATGACGCGGTGCATACCGATGCCCGAACCACTGCTCCGTAAGGTGGGTCTCTTTTTAAGACTTGGGTGACGAGCGCATGGTGAGCAGTGCAACGGAACGATGCGCCTCATCGGAGCAGGCACAGTTCTTTTCCTACGGAGAAGCGGCCAATCCGATTCGCAACGGCCTGACCGAGCTCGTGCCCTATCGAAGCTTCTCGCCTGCCTTCTTCCAGGAACCTGGTAGCGAAGTCCTGCCGCTGGATCTGAGTGAATCACTGGGCTGCGCAGGCCCAGCCACTGGCCCCTCTCTCTGCGCCAACTTCATTCGTCTCGATCAAGGGGAGTTGCGAACATCCGCAGTGGCCACCAGCCAACTGTTCTTCGTGGCCAAAGGCCAGGGTGAAACGACTGCCTGCGGTCAACGCTTCGCCTGGACCAAAGGCGACATGCTCGTGTTGCCGGCCGGCGGCGACGCCATTCACACCAGCGCGGACAAAGCTGCCATCTACTGGGTTCACGATGCACCCCTGCTGAGGCATCTGGGAGTGGAACCCAGCCAAGCTCGCTTCGAACCCACCTTCTACAGCCATCAGGACAGTGAGCAGAGACTCGCGGAGATCGCAAAGAGCGCCAGTGGTGCAAAGGCCAACCGCGTGAGTGTGCTCCTCGGCAACAGCGCGTTTCCCCAGTCACGCACAGTGAGCCAAACCCTTTGGGCCATGCTCGGCATTCTTCCGGCGAACCAAGAGCAGATGCCCCACCGCCATCAGTCCATCGCCTTGGACTTCGCAGTGGCCTGTGAACCGGGCTGCTACACGCTGATTGGAACGGAGCTAAATGACCAGGGGCGCATCATCAACCCGCACCGGGAAGACTGGGCCCCGGGTGCAGCGTTCGTCACCCCGCCGGGCTACTGGCATTCCCATCACAACGAATCCGGTGCAGACGCTTACGTGCTGCCGATTCAGGACGCTGGCCTGCACACCTATTTGCGTACGCTCGACATCCGTTTCAGCGGCTGATCGCCATCAAAAAACCCCGCCCGGAGAACCGGACGGGGAAGGAAACGAGGAACGACTGCTGACTTCAAAGGCAGCTCAGTTGGATCAACCGAACTTGCCAGAGGTCGAAGCGATCAGGAAAGCGGCGTACGTGAGGATGTAGCCGATCGTGAAGTGGGCGAGACCCACAACACGCGCCTGAACGATGGACAGGGCCACTGGCTTGTCGCGCCAGCCAACCAGGTTGGCCAGAGGCGTGCGCTGGTGAGCCCAAACGATGGTCTCGATCAGCTCTTGCCAGTAACCGCGCCAGGAGATCAGGAACATGAAACCGGTGGCCCACACCAGGTGACCGAACAGGAACATCCAGGCCCAGACGGCGAGGTTGTTGCTGCCAAACGGGTTGTAACCGTTGATCAGCTGAGAGGAATTGAGCCAGAGGTAATCGCGGAACCAGCCCATCAAATAAGTGCTGGATTCGTTGAACTGAGCCACGTTGCCCTGCCAGATGGCGAGATGCTTCCAATGCCAGTAGAAGGTGACCCAACCCACGGTGTTCAAGGCCCAGAAGACAGCCAGATAGAAGGCGTCCCAAGCCGAGATGTCGCAGGTACCGCCACGGCCTGGGCCGTCGCAAGGGAAGGAATAGCCGAAGTCCTTCTTGTCAGGCATCAGCTTGGAACCACGGGCATCCAGTGCACCCTTGACCAGGATCAGGGTGGTGGTGTGCAGTCCCAGAGCGATGGCGTGGTGAACAAGGAAGTCACCAGGGCCAATGGGCAGGAATAGATCATTGCTGCCGCGGACACCGTTGATGGCATCCATCCAGCCGCCCATGTAGGCAGCATTGGCATTGGCGGCCACACCGCCGCTATTGGCGAGCAGAACGTCGAAGCCGTAGATCGCCTTACCGGACGCAGCCTGAACGAACTGAGCGAAGACGGGCTCCACCAGGATCTGTTTCTCAGGGGTTCCGAAGGCCACGACCACGTCGTTGTGAACGTAGAGGCCGAGGGTGTGGAAACCGAGGAAGAGGGAGACCCAGCTCAGGTGGCTGATGATGGCTTCTTTGTGCTCGAGCATCCGAGCCAGGACGTTGTCCTTATTGGCTTCGGGGTCGTAGTCACGGATGAAGAAGATCGCACCGTGAGCAAAGGCACCGCACATCAGGAAGATGGCGATGTACTGGTGGTGGGTGTAGAGCGCAGCCTGGGTTGTGTAGTCCTTCGCGATGAAGGCATACGACGGCATCGCATACATGTGCTGGGCCACCAAGGAGGTGACAACGCCCAGGGATGCGAGGGCCAGACCAAGCTGGAAGTGCAGGCTGTTGTTGATGGTGTCGTAGAGACCCTTGTGGCCTGCACCCAGATCGCCAGGGGTGCCCTGGGGAGGGTTATGGGCTTCGAGGATCTCGCGGATGGAGTGACCGATTCCGAAATTCGTCCGGTACATGTGGCCGGCGATCACGAAGATCACGCCGATGGCCAGATGGTGATGGGCGATGTCGGTGAGCCACAGAGCCTCGGTTTGAGGGTGGAAGCCTCCCAGGAAGGTGAGGATCGCAGTGCCGGATCCTTCAGCGGTACCGAACACCTGGCCCATGGTGTCGGGATTCTGGGCATACACACCCCAGTTTCCGGTGAAGAAGGGTCCCAGACCGGCGGGGTGGGGCATCACGTTGAGGAAGTTGTCCCAACCAACGTGTTGACCACGGGACTCAGGAATCGCCACGTGAACCAGGTGACCGGTCCAGGCGATGGAGCTGAAGCCGAAGAGAACTGCCAGGTGGTGGTTCAGGCGGGATTCCGCGTTTTTGAACCAAGCCAGTGAGGGGCGGAACTTGGGCTGGAGGTGAAGCCAACCGGCGAACAGGGCCCAAGCCGACAGGATCATCATGAAGATGGAACCCTGATACAGCTCGGCATTGGTGGTCATGCCGATTGTGTAGAACCAGTGATACAGGCCCGAATAGGCGATGTTCACCGGGGAGGAGGCACCCGCTTGGGTGAAGGCGTCAATGGCGCCCTGCCCGAAGTGGGGATCCCAGATTGCGTGAGCGATGGGGCGCACGTGCAGAGGGTCGGCGACCCACTGCTCGAAGTTGCCCTGCCAGGCGATGTGGAACAGGTTGCCCGAAACCCACAGGCCGATGATCGCGAGATGGCCGAAATGGGTGGAGAAGAGCTTTTGGTAAAGCTTCTCCTCCGTCATTCCGTCATGGCTCTCGAAGTCGTGAGCCGTGGCGATCCCGTACCAGATGCGGCGGGTTGTCGGGTCCTGTGCCAGACCCTGGCTGAACGAAGGAAATTTCGTTGCCATTAGAGGGAAAGGTCAGGAGAGGTCAGCCGACCACAAGGATGTGGGCGTGGAAGAAGGCCCATGTGGTCGCAATGCCGCCCAAGAGGTAATGGGCGACACCCACGGCACGGCCTTGGGTGATGGACAGCGCACGGGGCTGGATGGCCGGGGCCACCTTCAGCTTGTTGTGAGCCCAGACGATGGACTCGATCAGCTCCTGCCAGTAGCCGCGGCCGCTGAACAGGAACATCAGGCTGAAGGCCCAGACGAAGTGAGCACCAAGGAACATCAGGCCATAAGCACTGGTGTTGGAGCCGTAGCTGTTGATCACCTGAGCGGCCTGAGCCCACAGGAAATCACGCAGCCAGCCGTTGATGGTGATGGCGCTGTTGGCGAAATTGCCGTTGGTGATGTGCTGAACGGAACCGTCAGCATTCACCGTTCCCCACACATCGCTCTGCATCTTCCAGGAGAAGTGGAAGATCACGATGGACAGGGAGTTGTACATCCAGAACAGACCCAGGAACACGTGGTCCCATGCGGACACCTGACAGGTGCCGCCACGGCCGGGGCCGTCGCAAGGGAAACGGAAGCCAAGGTTGGCCTTGTCGGGGATGAGGCGGGAGTTCCGGGCGTAGAGCACACCCTTCAGCAGGATCAACACCGTCACGTGGATCGTGAAGGCGTGGATGTGGTGCACCATGAAGTCTGCGGTGCCCAGGGGGATCGGCGCAGCTGCGACCT
The DNA here is from genome assembly GCF_014279795.1 of Synechococcus sp. PROS-7-1. Classification (NCBI taxonomy): domain Bacteria; kingdom Bacillati; phylum Cyanobacteriota; class Cyanophyceae; order Synechococcales; family Synechococcaceae; genus Synechococcus; species Synechococcus sp. PROS-7-1. The sequence continues at coordinate 479,329 of NZ_CP047945.1, read as the reverse complement.
TGCCACCCACGGCAACGACGGAACCGTTGAACACCTCGCTCACACCCGCAAGAGCGTTGGGAGCGGTGCTGCCAGCAGCAGCGGCATGCAGACCCTGAATCCACTGAGCGAACACAGGCTTCAGCTGAATCGCTGAGTCACTGAACATGTCCTGGGGACGTCCCAGGGCACGCATGGTGTCGTTGTGGATGTAGAGGCCGAAGCTGTGGAAGCCAAGCCAGATGCACACCCAGTTGAGGTGACTGATCAGGGCGTCACGAGCCTTCAGCACCCGGTCCAGCACATTGTCGACGTGCTTGGCAGGGTCGTAATCGCGGATCATCGCGATGGCAGCGTGCGCTGCGGCACCAACGATCAGGAAGCCACCAATCCACATGTGATGGGTGAACAAGCCGATCTGCGTCGGATAGTCGATTGACATGTACGCGTATGGAGGCATCGCGTACATGTGCTGAGCCACGATGATGCTCAGGGAGCCGAGCATGGCGAGGTTCACAGCCAGCTGGGCATGCCAGCTCGTGGTCATGAACTCGAACAGGCCGTCATGGCCCTTCGTGGCAGGGAAGAGAAGGGGATCGCCCTTCTGACCTTCGAGGATCTCCTTGATGGAGTGACCGATGCCCCAGTTCGTGCGGTACATGTGACCAGCCACGATGAAGAGCACCGCAATGGCCAGATGGTGATGAGCGATGTCGCTCATCCACATGCTGCCTGTCACAGGGTTCAGACCACCCTTGAAGGTGAGGAAATCGCTGTAGGCAGCCCAGTTACCCGAGAAGAAAGCACCGATGCCGGCACCGAATCCTGGATAGAGCTGCGCCAGCAGATCCTGATTGAAGAATTCATGCGGCAGGGGGATGTCCGCCACAGAAGCGATGGTCTTGCCGTTGAGCACCAGCGGCTGGCCGGCGTCAATGGCGTCCATCAACTTGGTGGTGGGCAGGGACACATGAAGAAGGTGACCTGTCCAGGACAGTGACCCGAGGCCGAGCAGTCCAGCGAGGTGGTGGTTGAGCATCGACTCAACGTTCTGGAACCACTCCAGCTTTGGAGCTGCTTTGTGATAGTGGAAAACGCCTGCATTCAGCATCAGGCCGGCCATCACCAGGGCGCCGATGGCCAGAGACATCAGCTGTGTTTCGTTGGTGATGCCCCAGGCACGCCACACATGGAAGAGGCCTGAGGTGATCTGGATGCCCTGGAAACCGGCACCCATATCGCCATTGAGGATCTCCTGGCCGAACACCGGCCACACCACCTGAGCGCTGGGCTTCACGTGCGTGGGGTCAGCAAGCCAACCGGAGAAGTTGGAGAAGCGGGCTCCGTGGAAGAAGGCACCGCTCAGCCAAATAAAGATCACGGCCAGATGGCCGAAGTGAGCACTGAAGATCTTTCGAGAGACCTCCTCTAGGTCACTCGTGTGGCTGTCGAAATCGTGAGCATTGGCGTGGAGGTTCCAAACCCAGGTGGTGGTTTTGGGACCTTTCGCGAGAGCACGGTCGAAGTGTCCGGGCTTGCCGAACAGCTCAAAGGTTGCAGGATTGTCAACCTTTTCGACCTGAGTCTTCGCGGTGCTCCCACGCTCTGGTGGGCTGATGGTCATCGAGTCGTTCCTCGAGGGACGGGATCGAGGTGGTGGGCCACCCCTCCGGTGAACGAGGTTCACCGGGGCCCCGGACGCAGCTCCGCAGAGCGTCACCGCGACCGGGCGCCAATGGCGCCAGGAGCGCAAACTCCTGACCACCACTGGAGCGCTGGGCCCCAAAGAGGGGACCGCTGGCGGAAGCATAGGGGCGCAGATGCACAGAAGACCCCATGGAGTTACAAAGGTTCAATCCGGCCGCGCCCCTGTCTGGGCCTGACATCTTCGTGCAGCTCGCTATCAACAAAAAAATCAAAATCACACAAGAAACTATTCATACAAAAGCAAATGCAGGCCACTAAGTAATACAAACAGCCCCAAATCTCCTTGACACCGGCATGGGCATTCAGAATGAACTGAACTCGAATTGGTCCCCATGACGGCTTCGGGCCGCTTTCCACTCCGCCTCCACTGGATCACTGCCCTTCTGTGCGTTGTGTTGCTGGTCACGAACGCAGAGCCGGCCTCAGCCTGGGGATGGGGACGGATGGGGTCCATGGACACTGGGTCCGCGACGGATCCCATGAATCCCACTCCTCCAGCCGGGCGCCTGCAGGAGGTGGCTCCTCCGGGCGCGGTTCAACAGCTGCAGGCAGCCCTTTCTGGCCATCACCCTCAGTTGAAGCTGATCAGCCCTGCCGATGGCACGGTGCTCCAGTCGGGCCAACAAACCCTGGTGCTACAAGCGAGCGACTGGCCCATAGCAGAAGATCCCGAACTCGGCCTGGGAGCCCATGTCGCCCTCCAGATCGATGATCAGCCTCCGCTTCGATTCAGCGAGGCTGATAGCGGACGCCTGCGCATCCAACTTCCAGCGCTCACGCCGGGAAGCCATCGTTTCACCGCCTATGCAGCCATGCCCTGGGGGGAAGCGGTGAAAACACCTGGAGCCAGCCTGCAATGGCATTTTGACCAGCTTCAGGGTCTTGCAGGCACCCAGCCAGCTCCGGATTCCCCCTGGCTTGCCGTGGTCAGCCCGGCAGACCTTGGCAGCGGCGAGCCACTTCTTCTCGACTGGCTGATTTGGAACGCACCGCTGCAGAACCTGCGCGAAGGAGACGGCCGCTGGAGGCTGCGGATCTCCGTCAACGGAGACAGTTTCCTGGTGGACCGACAGGAGTCTCTCTGGATCAAGGGAAGCGGCAATGGTCCTGGACGCGTTCAGATGGAGTTGCTGGATGGCGTGGGTGAACCGATGAGCCCTGTCTTCAACAACCAACTTCGGGCGATTCCCCATCACCCGGGATCGCGCCCCGTCTGGATGCAATCCCGGCTCAGCGACGAGCAGATCGCCCGCTTACTGGGAGACATTGTCATGAAGGAAGAATCGCCCACCCCTGAGCAGGCAGCACAAGCGGTGCCCTCTGATGAGCCGGAGCCGGAACCCGCAACAGAACCGCAGGTTGCGCAGGAACCCGTCGCGCTCGAGCCCATGGTCGAGCCCATCAAGGAAGCGACTGTCCAGGAAGTCACCGCTGCAGACAATCCAAGCTCAGAGGAGGCAGCCCCCGAGAAAGCCCCCCTCGAGGACGTCCCCCCCATCGCCCAAAGCGCCCCTGAGCCACCGCCGCAACAGCAAACACCGCAGGCAGCACCATCCAGCAGCCTGGGAGGATCAGCAAGGGAGCTGTTGAACGCTGATGGCACCCAGCGCTGACCATCCGAGGCTGCAGTTCTGAACGACACGTCTTCCCCATCACGCTCTGGTGCTGCATCCCTGGCCATCGGACTCTCACGGAGCGCATGGCCGCTGCTTCAGCGCCTGTCACACCAGGGCCTTAGCGAACGCATCGCGCTGTCCCCCGGTGCCGCAGAGTCCCTCGATCCCTGCCCAGATTCAGTTCTGGTGGCGACAGCCAGTGACCTCTTGCAGACGCACTGGATCAAGGGCGATCGCCTGATTGTGGTCGGTGCTCTGGGAGCCGTCACCCGACTGATTGCCCCTCTTCTCAACGACAAGGAGAGCGATCCGGCCGTTCTGGTGCTCGATGCCCAGGGTCTGCAGGTGGTCCCTCTGTTGGGAGGCCATCGAGCCGGAGGGGAACAACTGGCCAGGGAGCTCGCAGCAGCGCTTGGAGGCACCGCTGTGATCACCGGTGATGCCGCCACTCAGGGGCGGCTTGCGCTGGACTCCTTCGGAGAGATCTGGGGGTTTCGGCGCAGTGGCGATGCCGATGCCTGGCGCCGGTTGATGATCCACCAGGCCAAGGGAAGCCCGATTGCGGTGAGGCAGCAAAGCGGGACTGAACACTGGCGGGCTTGTGCCTCAGCCAGCGCCCTGACGTTCACGTCAGGACCTGATGGCACATCCGAACTAGCGATTGGTCCTGGAATTGAAGCCGCACCCTGTCGCTGGCATCCGGCCACCTTGTGGCTGGGCCTCGGCTGCGAACGCAACACGAGCGATCGACTGATCGAACGAGCCGTTCATCAAGCACTGGAGAACGCAGGGCTGGCCGCCGAGGCTGTTGCTGGCTTCGGCAGCATTGACGCCAAGGGCGATGAGCCCGCTTTGCTCGCCCTAGCAAAGGAACGTGACTGGAGATTTCGGCTGTTCAGCGCCTCAGCCCTCGCGGCAGTGCCGGTGCCCACGCCTTCAGCCGTGGTTGAAGCGGAGATGGGCACAGCATCCGTTGCGGAAGCCGCGGCTGTGCTGGCAGCTGGTGAGGATGCCCAGCTCTTGCAGACCAAACGCATCCTTCATGCCGGGCCTGAGGAACAGGGCGCTGTCACCGTGGCGATCGCCGAAGCAGTTCTCCCCTTTGCACCGCAAAGGGGAGAACTGCATCTCATCGGCAGCGGCCCGGGGGATCTCAGCCTGCTCACCCCCGATGCCCGCCGCGCGTTGAGCCGCTGCGGGGTCTGGGTGGGCTACGGGCTGTACCTGGATCTCCTCGAACCGCTTCGCCGCCAGGATCAGGTCCGTCTGGACGGTCAACTCACTCGCGAACGGGACCGCTGCCAGCAGGCCCTGTCCCTTGCTCAACAGGGGGCCAAAGTGGCGCTGGTGTCGTCTGGCGACAGCGGCATCTACGGCATGGCCGGGCTGGCCCTCGAGCTTTGGATGGCGCTGGCTGAAAGCTCACGTCCGTTGTTCGAGGTGCATCCCGGCCTCTCGGCCCTTCAACTGGCGGCGGCCCGGGCCGGAGCGCCGCTGATGCATGACTTCTGCACCATCAGCCTCAGCGATCGCCTCACGCCCTGGCCTGTGATTGAACAACGGCTTCACGCCGCGGCCGCCGGCGACTTCGTGGTGGCTCTCTATAACCCCCGATCGAAAGGCCGCGACTGGCAGCTGCAACGGGCCCAAGAGATTCTTCTCGGCCATCGTCCCGATCACACCCCGGTGGTGATGGCCCGTCAGCTGGGCCGTACAGATGAACAGGTGACCCTGCATGATCTCAACGCTCTGCCTGTCAACCAGGTGGACATGCTCACAGTGCTGGTAATCGGCAACAGCAGCAGCACCATGGAAGGCGGTCGCATGGTGACGCCGAGGGGATACCCGGGAGCCGAACTCAGCTAATGGAATGGCGTGCAGTCGGGATGACAGGATTCGAACCTGCGGCCCCTTCGTCCCGAACGAAGTGCGCTACCAAGCTGCGCTACATCCCGATGAATCGACTGTAGAAGATGACCTCTGCCTTGAAACCCGAGTGGTTGCGCGTGAAAGCGCCGCAGCGGGAGCGCATCGGTGCCGTTGCCGATCTTCTGCTCGACCTGAAGCTGAACACGGTCTGCCAGGAGGCCAGTTGCCCCAACATCGGTGAGTGCTTCGCCGGCGGTACGGCCACCTTTTTGATTATGGGCCCGGGCTGCACCCGCGCCTGCCCTTACTGCGACATCGACTTCGACAAGAGCGTCCGTGCGCTCGATCCAACCGAACCAGAGAGGCTCGGGGAAGCGGTGGCGCGTTTGGGTCTGAAGCATGTAGTGATCACCTCGGTGAACCGCGACGACCTGCCGGATGGGGGAGCCTCCCAGTTCGTGGCCTGCATCGAACAGGTGAAGCAACGCTCACCGCTCACCACGATCGAGCTGCTGATTCCCGACTTCTGCGGCAACTGGGATGCCCTGGCCACGGTGATGGCCGCCGCTCCCCACGTGCTCAACCACAACATTGAAACGGTGCCGCGGATGTACCGCCTGGCCCGACCTCAGGGCATTTATGAACGCTCACTTGAGCTCCTGCAACGGGTTCGGGACAACTGGGCGGGGGCCTACAGCAAGTCGGGCCTGATGGTGGGCCTCGGTGAAACCGACGATGAAGTGATCGGGGTGCTGCGCGACCTGCGCACCCACCGGGTGGACATCGTCACCATCGGCCAGTACCTCTCCCCAGGCCCCAAGCACTTGGCTGTGGATCGTTTCGTGACCCCTGAGCAGTTCGACACCTACCGTCGCATCGGCGAAGAGGAGCTGGGCTTTCTGCAGGTGGTGAGCACCCCCCTCACCCGCAGCAGCTATCACGCCGGCGAGGTGCAGAGGCTCATGGCCACTCACCCCCGCTGAGCGTCTGGACTAACAAGCCCCTGCCCCAACCAGGCGGCTTCTTCACGGGCCGCCGGGTAGAGCCGCCGCAGCTGCTCCAGACTGTCCGGATCACCCCGATCGAGCAGACGGCGGTAGCGGCGCAGCGATGACTGCGGGAAGAGGAGAACCCCGGACAACAGCGCCAAGCCGCTTCCCATCAGGTAGTCGATCCAGCGATTCGGGATGTACCAGGCCACGAGCGGCCCATAGCCAGCAAACGCCACACCGCTGGAAATCAGGGCCGTGCGCAGGTAGGGGCCGAGATTCAGGGCAACCAGCAGGGCCGCCGTGCCACCCATGGCCAACCCCACTCCCACGCTGTTGAGACCGATGGTGTTGAACACCAGCAGGGGCATCAACACCCCCAGGCTCACCCCCACCATCCGGTCACGAACCCGGGCCATGGTGGCGCCAATGCTGTCATTCAGCAGCAGTACCACACCGAAATAGAGGTATTTAGGAGTCTGCGTTCCCAGGCCGACGCCGATCGCCAGGGCGAACGCCGCCAGCACGACTTTGCGGCAGAAGCTCCAGCTTGCGAAGGCCAAGCGATACCGCTCCGGCAGAGGCCAATCCTTCCCCCCCGGCCCAGTGGGCGGTGCCGGGGCGCCATAACCCGATGGCGTCAACAACCACTGCACGGCGGTGCCAATGGCCAACCCGATGGCGATGGCCTCCAGCTGATGTCCCCAGTCAGCCCAGGTGGCCGACGAATCCAGCAGGGGCAACACCCCGGCGACGGCCACCACGTTGGTGAGCAACGCCAGCTTGGCCGGCAGTGCCACCGCCATGAGCTGCATCACCACACCGACAATGCCGAACCACCACACCTGGGGGGCATCAGGAAACATCATGCGCACACTGAGCCCTACGGCCATCGCGACACCAGCGATCAGCAGCAGAACCGGGTAGATCAGCGCAGGCCAACGGCAGAAATCAGGACGCACCACCAACACGCCCACCACCACGCCGAAGGCGGCTTGGCTGTCGCCCAGACCAAGCGTGAGGCAGATCAGCCGCGTGATGCTCGCAGCCAGGCCGATCACCAGAGCTGCCCGCAAGCCGAGCCACTGGGCTTCAGTCGTCATGGGGCCTGGGGAGGTCACCCTTGAGCGCTTGAACCCAGCCCACCAGCAGCACGATCAGCAGAAGCGCGAACCAAAACCAGAGCCTTGGTGCCGTGCTGAACACCGTGATCAAGAGCAACACGAGGGCGATCCACGGGACCGGCTGACGCAGGGCATTCAACCAACTGGATGGGGGCCGGGGGTGACGCGACATGGGGAGGCGGAGAGATCGAAGGTTCAGCGATTGATACCGGAAAGCCATCGCAGGAACGGCATCGAATAGCTCAGCAGCGAACGCCGTTCAACGGCCGCCTTCGCCTCTGCGGGCTGACCATCCTCGAAACGCAGGTCAGGCCCTCGACCACTGCTCCAACGCAATCCTGAGGGAGTCTGGGCTGACTCCAGCGTCACCCTCACAAGCATCAGAGGCGCTGTCGCTTTCCCAGGCAAGATCGCTAACGGGTCCCCTCCTTCTCCATAGGCTTGCTGCCTGGCCCGCGCCACCAGGGAAGCCGCCAGATCCGCCTCGCCAATGACACTGGCCAGAGCAGTGCCATCAAGCGATGTGGGAGAGATTCCCTGAATCCTGCCCTTCACCCCGCCGTAACGCTGAGCCGTGCCGCCGTATTGATTACGGCTTTGCAAAATTGGTTCGATTTCGATCGGTGCACCAACCTTTAGCCGTGTGGCGTCGGCCTCTGTGAACAGGGCCATCGCCTGTCGAGAAGAGGAGCTAGGTCGGTCTAGGGCCAGCGTGCCTAAGCGCTCACCAGGCAGGACAGGTTGCCCTTTCTCCACCGCCCAACTCACCACCCGGCCATTCTCGGGAGCGCGCAGCTCCAGTGCCTTGTTCTGGGCCTCCAGCTCCGACCGTGCGGCCCGCAGCTGAGACTGCTGGGCCTGAACACGACCCCGATTCGCCTGCAGCTGAGCGATTTTCGCCTCCAGTGAACGGATCGCTGCCTTGTTGCCGAGGTAGAGATCCTGGGCTGAAACCCAGAGGGGGCTGTAGGTGGGGATCACCTGATCCTGTCGCAAGCTTTCCAGCGCCGTGAGTTGCTTTTTCACAGGCTGATTACTCATCTGCAGAGTGTTGATTTGTTGGCGCACGGCCGCCACCTCTTCGCTGTTAGCGCGCAGTTGCTCCACCAATCCTTGCTGCTGTTCCGCGTTGGCCTCAAGCTGACGATCGAGAGCCTGAGATTGCCCTACGGGAACAGGGCCACCGCGGGCAGCTTGATCGATGCGATCGAGCCTTGCGAGCAATTGATTTCGAACAACATGAGCGCCAACAGGGGCCGTTAGATCGAGGACCTGACCTGGAGAGCGGCTATAGAGGCCTCGTCGATCACCTGGGGCCAGCAACACGGCTGCACCAAACACCTTCACATCAATTGCGGGGAGCACAGCCCATACCGCAGTTGCGCCGGTGACGAGGGCCATCGGCCAGCACCGTTGCAGAAGAGTGCCCATCTGCAATTGAAAATCGCGCTTAGGGTAGCCCCGTTTTCGGATGGCTCAGCTCCATTCCTGACATGTCAACCGGCATGCTCCGTCGCCAGCTCCTGATCTCCTTGCTAGTGGCGACCTCGACCTGCCTGCCTGCCAGGGGCGAAGCCGAACCGCTTGCCCTCAGCCTGGATCAGGCCCTCGAGCAAGGCATGGACGCCTCCCTCGCACTCCAGCTAACCGAAGCCCAGAAGTTAGGCACAGCAGCAGAAGTCGGTCTCGGGCGAAGCCTTTTTCTACCGAAACTGGATGTGGTGGGGCTCGGCAGTTGGGCCCAGGTCGGCAGCTCGATCGGCTTCATTTCCAATCTCCCCACCATCGGCGATCTCAATCTGGATCTTGGCGGTGATAGTTATGCCCTAATCCAGAACACCTTCGGCAACCTCAGCCTCGCGCTCACCTATCCCCTCCTCGACTTCGAGCGAGGTCCACTGCTCACGGCTGCCAAGGCCATGGATCAGGCAGCAGCCGCGCAGATTCAAGAACAACGGCGGCAGAGTCGCTTCGCAATTACGACCGCCTACCTAAACCTGCAGCTCAGCGACGCGCTGATCCCCGTGTGGCAGCGCTCAATCGCGCTCTCCAGCGCGCTGCTCAAGGATGCGGAAGCGTTACGCAACGGCGGGCTAGGCGCTCGCATCGATGTGTTCCGCGCTCGTGCCCTGCTCGCCACCGACCAGCGCGGACTCAGCGCCGCCCGCTCGGCCCAGGCGATCGCCGCCAGCGCCCTGGCCCGATTGCTCAACCTTCCGGCCGATCAGAGGGTGAAAGCCAGCGATCCCCTCTTGGCCGAGTCGCCATGGCCTCTAGGGCTGCAGGCCTCGATTGCATCGGCAACCCAAAATCGTCCTGCCCTGGACGTGATCCTTAAGGCTCAAGCCGCAGCTGAAGCCAAAGTGCAAGCAGCCCGAGGCACCATGCTTCCCCGGGTGGGGCTCCTGCTCAGCGGCGGCATCAACGGCGACAGCCTCAATGTGCCGGTCGTCAACGGCGGCAATCGCATCGGCAACCTGCCTGTTGGAGGAGGGGTGAACTTGCCGACTGTGAACAGCAGCGGCAGTGCCAGCGGCAGCTTCTACGACTACGGCGTGCTGCTCACCCTGCGCCAACCTCTTTTTGACGGTGGTCTTTCAAGCCAGAGTGCGGCCCTAGCGCGCAGCAAGGTGTCCCAGCAACGCTTGCTGCTGGAGGAGCGGAAACAGGTGATCATCCAGTCGGTGGAAACCTTCTGGCACACCCACCGCAGCGCCAAGGCCGCCATGGCTGCCAGCAGAGAAGCTGTGGTGGCCAACGAAGAGGCCGTGCGGGATGCCCAGCTGCGCTATCGCGCTGGGATTGCTCCAGTCACAGAAGTGCTGCTGGCCCAACGCGATCTGCAAGCAGCCCGGAGCGCTGAAGCAACGGCGATCCAGCAGTGGAATCTCAGTCGGGCCGGCCTGGAGCTGGAGACAGGGTCGCCATCAACGGCACGCCCATCACAGGCATCCACTGCTGCAGGGTCCAGTCCACGAGACCACGCACAATCATCGGATCGCCCTGCAACAACGCAAGCGCCTGCGCGTAGCTTTCAGCCTCGACCAGTAGCAGGCCCCCTCCTCCCGGCAGGCCCTCCTGATCAACCAGAAACCCCGTAGTGATGACTGTCCCAGCTTCCAGCTGCTGCTCAACCCAGTCCCGGTGGGCCTCCAGGTGAGACCGACGCTGCTCGAGCGGGAGCGCGGCCGTTGCCGCCGTGAAGGTTTCGTGTTTGACAAACCAGGGCATGGGAAACGGCCTGTTCAGGCCGCTACTGCCTGCTGGTCCACCAGACCCATCACTGCCCGCTCACTCGGGGGGATCAGAACCTTGAAGCGCCCCTTGGCCGCGGCCCAGTCGGCCAACAGCGCCGAAGCCTTGCTGCTGCCGGTGGCGACCACGTGAGCTTCCAGCAGCTCTTTGAGCGTGGCCTCCTGTTGCGAGGTGGTGAGGCTGCAGACCGCAACGATCTCAGGGTTGACCCTGGAGGTGACGCGATCGCTCTCATCCAGCAGGAAGGTGACGCCACCGGTCATGCCGGCACCAACGTTGCGGCCGGTGCTGCCCAGCACCACCACCACACCACCGGTCATGTACTCACAGCAGTGGTCACCGGCTCCCTCCACCACGGTGCGGGCCCCGCTGTTGCGCACCCCGAAGCGCTCACCGGCGCGGCCGAGGGCAAACAGCTCACCACCCGTGGCCCCATAGAGGCAGGTGTTGCCGAGGATCACCTGATCGCCGGGATTGGCGCAGCCATCGGATGGCACCAGGCTGATGCGACCGCTGTTCATGCCCTTGCCCACGTAGTCGTTGGCTTCCCCTTCCAGGCGCACGTTCATGCCCTGCACCAGGAAGGCGCCGAAGCTCTGGCCGGCCGCGCCCTGGAAGGTGAGGTTGAGCTGGCCGTTGAAGCCGCGGTTGCCGTGGCGTTGAGCGATCTCACCGGCCAGACGGGCCCCGACACTGCGGTCGGTATTGATGATCGCAATCGTGCGATTGAGAGAGCCGTGGCTCTCCACCGCCGCCACTAGTTCGGCATCGGCGAGCAGTTGATCCTCAAGAATCGGGCCATTGCTGTGGGCCTCAGCGCTGTGGCGCAGCCAGGAGCGGTCTTCTGAGCCCTGGATCGGTGCCAACAGACTGGAGAGATCCACACCCTGGGTTTTGGCCAGCTGCACCGCACGGGGTTGAAGCAGATCGCTGCGGCCGATCAGGTCTTCGAGCTTGGCCACGCCGAGGAGGCTCAGCAGCTGACGCACTTCCTCCGCCACGTACCAGAAGAAATTCACCACGTGCTCGGGCACACCGGTGAAGCGCTTGCGCAGGGCCTCCTTCTGGGTAGCCACGCCCACCGGGCAATTGTTGGTGTGGCAAACGCGGGCCATGATGCAGCCCTCGGCGATCATCGCCACCGAGCCGAAGCCGTACTCCTCAGCGCCAAGCAGGGCTGCGATCACCACATCCCAGCCGGTCTTGAGGCCGCCATCGGCCCGCAGCAGCACCCGATCCCGCAGGCCGTTCTCGAGAAGGCTGCGGTGCACCTCGGTGAGACCCAGCTCCCAGGGGCTGCCGGCATGCTTAATCGAACTCAGCGGCGAGGCTCCGGTGCCCCCGTCGTGACCGGAGATCTGAATCACATCGGCGTTGGCCTTGGCCACGCCGGCGGCAATCGTGCCAATGCCGATCTCGGCCACCAGCTTCACGCTCACCGGCGCCTTGGGATGCACCTGGTGCAGATCGTGGATCAACTGCGCGAGATCCTCGATGGAATAGATGTCGTGATGCGGCGGCGGTGAGATCAGGGCCACACCGGGTTTGCTATTGCGCAGCCAGGCGATGTACTGATCCACCTTCGGGCCAGGCAGTTGTCCACCTTCCCCGGGCTTGGCCCCCTGAGCCACCTTGATTTCCAGTTGCTTGCCGCTGCGCAGGTATTCGGCCGTCACGCCGAACCGCCCGGAAGCGATCTGCTTGATCGCCGAACAGGCGGTGTCGCCGTTCTGAAGGCCGCCGATGCTGGGGAAGGCCTGCGAGCGGCCCTCGGCATCCACATCGTGAAGAACCTGGAAACGGGCCGGGTCCTCACCACCCTCGCCGCTGTTGCTCTTGCCGCCAATGCGGTTCATCGCCACTGCAAGCACCTCATGGGCTTCCCGCGACAACGCGCCGAGGCTCATGCCACCGGTGCAAAACCGCTTGCAAAGGCTCTCTGCGCTCTCCACCTGATCCAGGGACAGCGGCGCTGGAGCCAGCTTGAACTCCAGCAGATCCCGAAGCGCCGTGACCGGCCGGTTCTCCAGCAGGGTTTTGTAAGTCGAGAAATGGTCGTAGCCAGGCCCGGTCTTCACCGCTGCATGCAAGGCCTTGGCCATGTCGGGACTATTGAGGTGGTACTCGCCGCCGGTGCGGTACTGCACAAAGCCCATGAACTCGAGCTTGCTGCGGTTGAGCTCCGGGAAGGCCTTGGCATGGAGTGACAGGGTTTCGTTGGCCAGCTCCGCCAGGGTCATGCCCGCCACACGGCTGGTGGTGCCGCTGAACGCGGTGTCGATCACATCGGCACCGAGACCGATCGCTTCAAAAATCTGAGCGCCGTGATAACTAGCCAGGAGCGAAATACCGATCTTGGAGAGGATCTTGCGCAGGCCGTTTTCCAGGGAAACGCGCACGTTGGCCTGCACCTTGTCGGCATCGAGGGCGGGCAGCTTGCCCTGCTCAATCCGCTTCTGGGTTTTGGGGTGGGCGAGCCAATGGCGGGTGGTCTCCCAGGTGAGCCACGGGCAGACCGCACTGGCGCCGTAGCCAATCAGGCAGGCCATGTGGTGGGTGCTCCAGCACTGGGCGGTGTCGATCACCAAGGAGCAGCGCAAACGCAGCTTCTGCCGCAGCAGGTGGTGATGCACCGCCCCCACGGCCAGGAGGGCCGGCATCGCCACGCTGGTGGCGGTGAGCTGGGCAGCGGCACCGGAGCCATCAACACGATCGGAGAGCACCAGCACCTGGGCACCGCCGCGCACAGCCTTCTCAGCCGCTTGACACAGCCCTTGCAGGGCCGAAGACAGACCACCGGCGCAAGCCTCAACGGCCACCTGGGTGGACAGGGTGGCAACGGGAAGTCCCTGCTCGCTGATCGCTGCAAGCTCAGCTTCATTGAGAACCGGCGTGTCCAGGTGGATCACGGCGGCCGACTCGGCCTGGGGCTTCAGCGCCGGCCGACGCTCACCCAGATGCATTTCCAGGCTCATCACCAGCTTTTCCCGCAGGGGATCAATCGGCGGGTTGGTGACCTGGGCGAAGCGCTGTTTGAAGTAGTCGTAAAGAAGGTGGGGTTTGTCTGACAACACCGCAAGGGGGATGTCGTCGCCCATGCAGTAGGTGGGCTCCTTTCCCAGCCCGGCCATGTCTTCGATCACGAGATCGAAGTCTTCGGCCGTGAAGCCCATGGCGGTCTGCAGCCTCAGCAGATCCAGCTCACCGATCTGACGATCCTGGGTCCAGGGCTGGGCCACCACGCTGCGGCGGTGCTGCTGCAGCCAGTCGCTGTAGGGGAAGCGTCCAGCAGCGTCTTCCTTCACGGTCCAATTGTCGAGCAGCCGGCCGTTCTCCAGATCCACAGCCACCATCTGGCCGGGGCCGAGACGTCCCTTCTGAACCACGGTTTTGCCACTGAGGTCCACCACACCGGTCTCCGATCCCATGACCACGAAACCATCGGCAGTGGTGCACCAACGGGCGGGTCGTAGGCCGTTCCGATCCAGGGTGGCGCCCACCCGTTTGCCGTCGGCGAACACCAGCAGGGCCGGACCATCCCAGGGCTCCTGAATTCCGGCATTGAATTCGTACATCGCCGTCACCTGAGGGCGATCCTCCAGATCTGGCTGGTTGCGGAAGGCCTCAGGCACCAGGGTGATCAAGCTGTCCGTGATCGAACGGCCGCTGCGCACCATCAGTTCCAGGGTGGCGTCGAGGTTGGCCGAATCACTGAAGGCCGGATTCACCACGGGATTCAGATCATTCGCGGCTTCACCCCAAACATCCGTGAGGCTGGCTTCGGAGGCCTTGGCCCAGTTGAGGTTGCCCAGCAGCGTGTTGATTTCACCGTTGTGGCCCAGCAGCCGCATCGGTTGAGCCAGGGGCCAGCGGGGCAGGGTGTTGGTGCTGAAGCGGCGGTGGTACACCGCAAAGCTCACTTCAAAGCGCGGATCGCGCAGATCGGCGTAGTACTGGGCCAGCACCTCGGAGCGCACCATGCCCTTGTACACAACGGTGCGGCTGCTCAGGGAGGCCACATAAAGATCCTGGGATCCCTCAAAGCCCCAAACCTTGCGGGCGCGGGCACCGATCCGGCGACGCAGTCGCAGCAACAAGGCCTCGAAGACATCGCCATCGGGACCGCCGGCGAGACTCCACTGCTCGATCACGGGGGCGGTGTCCCGCGCCATGGGGCCCAACACGGATGGATCCACCGGAACAACCCGCCAGCCGGCGGACATGAGGCCGAGGGCCTCGGCTTCCTCATTGCAGAACTGGCGGGCCTGCTCCCGCCTCTCGGGATCCTGGGGCATGAACATCATTCCGAGCCCACGGGCCGACGTCGCCTCGGGCCAAACCGCCTTCAGATAGCTCCAGGGGATTTGGCAGAGCACGCCAGCCCCATCACCGGAATCACCGTCTCCCCCACAGCCGCCGCGATGCTCCATGCAACCAAGACCGCGCAGGGCTTGCTGCAGCACCCAGTGGCTGGTCTCACCAGATAGTTGCGCCAGAAAACCAACGCCGCAGGCATCTTTCTCACCGGCAACCGCCTCAGGCGCAGCACTGTCGCTGTAGGGCCAGAGGGATCCGGTGGGATGAGACATGACCTTCATGGATTCGGACAATCACCGCACGTGGAATCAGCGATCCATAGCGGGATAATCTCGGATCCTAAGGATTGATCAGCCCGGCTAGCGTTTGGCTCATGCCGTTGCCGCCTCCCCCGCCTGCTCCTGTCGCTGAAGTGCGGCAAGCCGATCAGAGCATCGGCAGCAGAGTCAGGATCGGGGAGATCTCCCAGAAAAGCGCCTGGCTTTGGATCACTGGCAAGGGAAAGTCCACCGATCAACTCTGGCTGCCCTTAGACGTTCTGACCGGCCGCCTTGGGTTCCGCCGAACAACAACGGCCGCGGGCGAGCAGCTCGAATGGTTCGGGCGTGATCAACTCCTCAGTGATCTCGAAACACGCACCCTGAAGGACGAGGTAGCGGTGGACGCCTTGCCCTGGTTCCGTGCCATCGGCGTCTCGGTGCAACGGCGAGACACAACCCTTGAACTCTCTCTGGCACCACCGCGGATTGTGTCGATCCGCCAGGGTCGTGGCAGCACAGCGGGCCGGGTGGTGCTCGACCTTTCAACTCCAGCATTGATTCAGCGCGATCAGCAGGGGTTGGTGTTGGGTGTGAAGAGCACGCGATCCCAGAACAATCTCCTGCGCAGCTTGGGCCTGTCCCCGCAGACGCGTCCGGAGGCCCTGCGACTGACCAGTCGAGGTCATGACCTCGACTTTTTCACGCTTAAAGACCCCTGGCGCATCGTCATGGACGGGACCCAGCGCCGATCGGTCACCAGTAGGAGGGCTCGCACCTCTCCTTTTCAGGCGGCACGTTTCACCCCTGAGATCCAGGAGGCCATTCGCAAGGGGCTAATCCTGGACATCCGAGCCGTGCAGGTTGGGGTCAAGCCTCTGCGCATCTACCGCGCAGGATGGCCTCTGGGCAACGAAAGCCTTCTGCTGCGTCCACTGGCCCCTGTCAGGGCCCAGACGGGGCTTCGATTTCTCAACCAGCTCGCCCAGCCAGCGAACGCCCTGGCCTCCATCAACGGCGGCTTCTTCAACCGAGTGCGTCAACTGCCCCTGGGAGCCGTACGCCTCGACGGGGTCTGGCTTTCAGGTCCGATTCTCAACCGTGGTGCGGTGGGCTGGGATGGACCAGGCCCGCTTCTGTTTGACCGGCTTCGCCTCGATCAGGACATGCGCGTGAACGGTGGACGTCGCTGGGGACTTGGATTTCTGAACAGCGGCTACGTACAGAGAGGCTTGAGCCGGTACACCCGGGCTTGGGGCCCCATCTACCGAGCTCTCAGTGGCGAAGAACAGGCGATCCTGATCCGCGATGGACGGGTCACCGATCAGTTTTCCCGGACTGAACTCGCTCGTGGGGTTCCTCTTCCTCAAGGCGCATCCCTCGTTGTGGCCCGCGCCAGTGCGCCTCTTCCAGCCAGGCCCGGTGACGAGGTCGTGATTCGATTGAGGCCCTCAAGTCCAGTGGGAGAACGCCGTCAGGTCATGGCGGGCGGCCCCTTATTGCTGAAGGGAGGACAAGTGGTGCTGAGGGGCCGACAAGAAGGATTCAGCTCAGGATTTCTCGGTCAGGCCGCCCCACGCACCGTGGTGGCGCAAGACTCCAAGCACCGCTGGATGTTGA
This sequence comes from Synechococcus sp. PROS-7-1, assembly GCF_014279795.1. Taxonomy (NCBI): domain Bacteria; kingdom Bacillati; phylum Cyanobacteriota; class Cyanophyceae; order Synechococcales; family Synechococcaceae; genus Synechococcus; species Synechococcus sp. PROS-7-1. The sequence continues at coordinate 462,596 of NZ_CP047945.1, read as the reverse complement.
CGCTTGAAGGACAAAGCGGCAGCGATCCAACGTTGCTGGAAACCACTCTGGCCCTCCAGCAACTGGGCCTCAGCGACGCTCTAAACCTTGATGGAGGGAGCTCCACCACCATGCTGATCGCCAACAGAACCGTCATGACAGGACGGGGCGTGCCGCCAAGGATTCAGAACGGTTTGGGGTTAATCAAACCCTGACGGGGAAAGCTGCGACACTGAATTCACCTGTTGATGCACGACGGTGGGCGCAATCCTTCAGATCACCCCGGCGGCCGCTGCCGAACTCGGTCGCCAGGCTGCAGTGGCGGGGACCCCAGGGCTGATGCACCTTGATCTGCAGCACGGACACTGCGAAAAGCACGTGATCCGACTGCAGCCGGGGCACCTCTCAGGGAGACCGATCGCAAGGGCTGACGGAGTCACCCTTCATGCGCCTGAACCCCAGATCGAGTTGCTTGAGGGACTCACCCTCGATTACAGAAGCGACATCAGCGGCGGTGGATTCCTGATTCTCAGCAGTGATCAGGTGCGCTGCTGCGCCTGTGGAAGTGCATTCAGCCGCAACTGAAGGATCGAGGGGGGGGGACGACCCGGTAATGTGGTGGATTGTCGAACCAGGTCGGGTCCCCGGCCGCATACCGACCGTCGATGCCAACCATTCAGCAACTGATCCGCACCGAGCGCCAGAGCTCTAAAGCGAAGACCAAATCACCCGCGCTCAAATCCTGCCCTGAGCGTCGCGGGGTCTGCACCCGTGTGTACACCTCCACGCCGAAGAAGCCGAATTCTGCTCTTCGCAAAGTGGCGCGTGTGCGCCTCACATCTGGTTTCGAGGTGACGGCGTACATCGGCGGCATCGGTCACAACCTTCAGGAGCACTCGGTTGTGTTGATCCGCGGAGGCCGCGTCAAGGACCTGCCGGGGGTCCGCTACCACATCATCCGTGGAACGCTCGACACTGCCGGCGTGAAGGATCGCCGTCAGTCCCGGTCCAAGTACGGCGCCAAGACGCCTAAGGAGTGATGCCGAGCGATTCGCCTATCGGATCGCCTGCTCACGCGCCCATCCCACCACCCACTCATCGTTCCCTCCACTGACAGTCCATGTCACGCCGTAATGCCGCCGTCAAGCGTCCGGTTCTGCCGGATCCTCAGTTCAACAATCGCCTAGCCACGATGCTCGTGGCCAGGCTCATGAAGCACGGCAAGAAATCCACGGCGCAACGCATCCTTTCCGATGCCTTCAGCCTGATCGGAGACCGTACCGGTGGTGATCCGATCGAGCTGTTCGAAACCGCCGTCAAAAATGCCACTCCTCTCGTGGAGGTGCGAGCGCGTCGCGTGGGTGGTGCCACCTATCAGGTGCCGATGGAAGTGCGCCAGGAAAGGGGGACAGCCATGGCCCTGCGCTGGCTGGTGAACTTCTCCCGTGCGCGCAACGGCCGCAGCATGGCCCAGAAGCTGGCAGGTGAACTGATGGATGCGGCCAATGAAGCCGGTAGTGCTGTACGCAAGCGCGAAGAGACTCACAAGATGGCCGAAGCCAACAAAGCCTTCGCCCACTACCGCTACTGATCCGCAGTCGCCCAGCCGGCCTCACCGGCCGGGGGCTGACCTGTAGAGTCTCACCCGCCTTTTAACGCCCCACCCCGGAGTTTCCTGTGGCTCGCGCCTTTCCCCTGGAACGCGTCAGAAATATTGGTATTGCCGCTCACATTGATGCCGGCAAAACCACAACCACCGAACGCATCCTGTTCTATTCAGGTGTGGTTCACAAGATCGGTGAGGTGCACGATGGCGCCGCCGTGACCGACTGGATGGCCCAGGAGCGGGAACGTGGCATCACGATTACTGCGGCTGCCATTTCCACGAGCTGGAACGACCACCGCATCAACATCATCGACACGCCTGGGCACGTCGACTTCACGATCGAAGTGGAGCGCTCCATGCGCGTGCTGGATGGTGTGATCGCTGTGTTCTGTGCTGTGGGCGGCGTTCAACCACAATCGGAAACCGTATGGCGTCAGGCCGACCGCTATTCCGTTCCCCGGATGGTGTTCGTGAACAAGATGGACCGCACTGGCGCGGACTTCCTCAAGGTTCACGGTCAAATCAAGGATCGACTGAAAGCCAATGCGGCTCCGATCCAGCTCCCCATCGGTGCTGAGGGTGATCTCAGCGGCATTATCGATCTTGTTGAGAACAAGGCCCACATCTACAAAGATGACCTTGGCCAAAACATCGAAATTACCGATGTCCCTGACGACATGAAGGATCAGGTCGCTGAATGGCGCACCTATCTCATGGAGGCCGTCGCAGAGACCGACGAAGCGTTGATCGAGAAGTTCCTCGAAACAGGAGAACTCAGCGTTGAGGAGCTCAAGGCCGGGATCCGCAAGGGCGTGCTGAAGCATGGCTTGGTGCCCGTGCTGTGTGGCTCAGCCTTCAAGAACAAGGGTGTGCAGCTGGTTCTCGATGCTGTGGTCGACTACCTTCCGGCTCCGATCGATGTGCCCCCGATTCAGGGTGTGCTTCCCAGCGGAGAAGAAGCGGTTCGTCCTTCCGATGACAGTGCTCCCTTCAGTGCACTCGCCTTCAAGGTGATGGCTGACCCTTACGGAAAACTCACCTTTGTTCGGATGTACTCCGGTGTGCTGCAGAAGGGCAGCTACGTCTTGAACTCCACGAAGGATTCCAAGGAGCGCATTTCCCGTCTGGTGGTGCTGAAAGCCGACGATCGTGAAGAGGTCGACGAGCTCCGCGCCGGCGACCTCGGGGCCGTACTTGGCCTCAAGGCCACCACCACCGGGGACACACTTTGTTCGCCTGAAGATCCGATTGTCCTCGAGACCCTGTTCGTTCCTGAACCGGTGATCTCAGTGGCCGTGGAGCCCAAGACCAAAGGGGACATGGAGAAACTCTCCAAAGCACTGGTTGCTCTGGCCGAAGAAGACCCCACCTTCCGCGTGAACACTGACCAAGAAACAGGTCAGACCGTGATTGCCGGTATGGGAGAACTTCACCTGGAGATCCTGGTGGACAGGATGCTTCGGGAGTTCAAGGTCGAAGCCAACATCGGTGCACCTCAGGTGTCCTACCGGGAAACAATCCGCGCGTCCTCACGGGGCGAGGGCAAGTTCTCCCGCCAGACCGGTGGTAAAGGGCAGTACGGTCATGTCGTGATCGAAATGGAACCCGGCGAGCCGGAATCCGGATTCGAATTCATCAACAAGATCGTCGGTGGTGTTGTTCCCAAGGAATACATCAAGCCCTCCGAGATGGGCATGAAAGAGACCTGCGAATCAGGCGTGATTGCCGGCTATCCGCTGATCGACGTGAAAGTCACCATGGTCGACGGTTCATATCACGATGTGGACTCGTCCGAGATGGCTTTCAAGATCGCAGGATCCATGGCCTTCAAAGATGCAGTCAAGAAGTGCAATCCTGTGCTTCTTGAACCGATGATGAAGGTCGAGGTCGAGGTTCCCGAGGATTTCCTCGGCTCGATCATCGGCGATCTGTCCTCCCGTCGAGGACAGGTTGAAGGTCAGGCAATTGACGATGGCACGTCGAAAGTCTCGGCCAAGGTGCCCCTGGCCGAGATGTTCGGCTATGCCACCGAGCTCCGATCCATGACCCAGGGTCGGGGTATTTTCTCGATGGAATTCAGCCACTATGAGGATGTTCCTCGCAACGTGGCCGAGGCCATCATCTCCAAGAATCAGGGCAATTCCTGATCTCTAAACTCCCCTAATCCACTCCCTCGATTCTTTACAAAAATGGCACGCGAGAAGTTTGAAAGGAACAAGCCTCACGTCAACATCGGCACCATCGGCCACGTTGACCACGGCAAAACCACCCTCACCGCCGCGATCACCAATGTGCTGGCCAAGAAAGGTCAGGCCAAGGTTCAGGATTACGCTGACATCGATGGCGCCCCCGAGGAGCGGGAGCGTGGCATCACCATCAATACTGCACACGTCGAATACGAAACCGACACCCGTCACTACGCCCACGTGGACTGCCCCGGTCACGCGGACTATGTGAAAAACATGATCACCGGTGCCGCCCAGATGGACGGTGCGATCCTGGTGTGTGCCGCCACCGACGGCCCCATGGCTCAGACCAAGGAGCACATCCTCCTGGCCAAGCAGGTGGGCGTTCCTGCTCTGGTGGTCGCCCTGAACAAGTGCGACATGGTCGATGACGAAGAGATCATCGAACTGGTGGAGATGGAGATCCGCGAACTGCTCTCCAGCTACGACTTCCCCGGCGACGACATCCCCGTGGTTCAGGTCTCCGGCCTGAAGGCGATCGAAGGCGAAGCCGAATGGGAAGCCAAGATCGATGAGCTCATGGCAGCTGTCGACGCCAACATCCCCGAGCCAGAGCGCGAAGTTGATAAGCCCTTCCTGATGGCGATCGAGGATGTCTTCTCGATCACCGGTCGAGGCACCGTGGCCACCGGCCGTATCGAGCGCGGCATCGTCAAAGTTGGCGAAGAAATCGAGATCGTCGGCATCAAGGACACCCGCAAGACCACCGTCACCGGTGTTGAGATGTTCCGCAAGTTGCTCGATGAGGGCATGGCCGGAGACAACGTCGGTCTGCTGCTGCGCGGCATCCAGAAGGAAGACATCGAGCGCGGCATGGTGCTGGTCAAGCCCGGCTCCATCACCCCCCACACCAAGTTCGAGGGTGAGGTCTACGTGCTGAAGAAAGAAGAAGGTGGTCGCCACACTCCCTTCTTTGCTGGCTATCGCCCGCAGTTCTACATCCGTACAACGGATGTGACTGGCCAAATCACCGCCTTCACTGCCGATGACGGCAGCGATGTGGAAATGGTGATGCCTGGTGACCGCATCAAGATGACCGGCGAGCTGATTTGCCCGGTGGCCATCGAACAGGGAATGCGTTTCGCCATCCGCGAAGGCGGCCGCACCATCGGTGCGGGCGTGGTTTCCAAGATCATCGAGTGATCTAAATCCATCCAAATGCGGGGATGTTCCGACCACGGTCGGTTCATCCCCTAGTCTTTTGAGATGGCGTCAGCTGTGTTTGCGAACCAGCTGAACTGCACCTCGACAATCCACCTCTCGTGATCTCCTCAGGAGATTCCATCGCGCTTCATGTCAACTGCCATTGCTCAGCAGAAGATCCGCATCCGTCTTAAGGCGTTTGACCGCCGCATGCTGGATCTCTCCTGCGACAAGATTATTGAAACGGCCGACACCACGGCAGCGACTGCCATCGGCCCCATTCCCCTCCCCACCAAGCGCAAGATCTACTGCGTGCTGCGTTCTCCTCACGTGGACAAGGATTCCCGTGAACACTTCGAGACCCGCACCCATCGGCGCATCATCGACATCTACAGCCCTTCAGCCAAAACCATCGACGCGTTGATGAAGCTTGATCTTCCCAGTGGCGTTGATATCGAAGTGAAGCTCTAAAGACAGCTCGATGAACCGGTCAGCTTCCTAGGATCAGTGCCCCGATTGATGCATGCGTGGCTGACCTGTCCGTCAGAGAACTTCCTCTTTTCCCTCTGCCGGACGTTGTGCTCTTTCCGAGCGATGTGCTGCCCTTGCACATCTTTGAATCTCGCTATCGGATGATGCTCCAAAGCGTCCTGGAGACTGACAGGCGCTTCGGTGTCGTCCGGTGGGACCCTCGCAGCCAAAGCATGGCCTCCATCGGCTGCTGTGCCGAAGTGATTCAGCATCAAACCGGTGAGGATGGTCGAAGCAACATCGTCACGCTTGGCCAGCAGCGCTTCCGGGTTCTGAACGTGACCCGCGACACGCCATTCCGTTCTGCCATGGTCAGTTGGATTGAAGACGATCCAGTTGAGGACATGACGTCCCTCCACTCCCTGACGGAATCGGTTGCGTCGGCGTTGAAGGATGTTGTCGAGCTCACTGGAAAACTCACCGATTCACCGACTGCACTTCCCGACGATCTGCCAGATCTCCCCAGAGAACTCTCCTTCTGGATCGGTGCTCACCTGGGTGGCCCCGTTGCCGATCAGCAACAGGAACTTCTTGAGCTCACCAGCACGCGCAGCAGACTTGAACAGGAGTTCAGCATGCTGGACGAAACACGCCGTCAGCTTGCAGCTCGCACCGTCCTGCGGGACACCCTGTCGTCTTCCAATTCGGATGACGGCTGATGCCCCTGCCCGCTTTTCTCGGACCAGCCGCGATCGGTGTGGCGGCTATCGCCGGCGCGTATGCGCTCTGGTCACGGCGTAATCGCGCCTACCTCTCCAGCGAGAGCGTTGCTTCGGCTTACGACGCCTGGACGGAGGACAAACTTCTTGAAACCCTCTGGGGTGAGCATGTTCACCTTGGTCACTACGGCGAGCCTCCGCGCAGCAAGGATTTCCGTCGTGCCAAGGCCGATTTCGTTCATGAATTGGTTCGCTGGAGCGGATTGGATCGGCTGCCGCCAGGAGCGAAAGTGCTGGATGTGGGTTGCGGCATCGGCGGCAGCGCCAGGATTCTTGCCAGGGATTACGGCTTTGACGTTCTGGGAGTCAGCATCAGCCCAGGGCAGATTCGGCGGGCCACCGAGCTAACCCCGGAGGGAATGAGCTGCAGGTTCGCCGTCATGGATGCCCTGGATCTGCAACTGAACGACGGGGGATTTGATGCTGTTTGGAGTGTGGAAGCCGGTCCGCACATGCCGGACAAACAGCGCTATGCCGATGAATTGCTGCGCATGCTCCGTCCTGGAGGAATCCTGGCCGTCGCCGATTGGAATCGTCGTGACCCTGTGGATGGACCTTTGAATGGCCAAGAGCGCTGGGTCATGCATCAGCTACTCACCCAATGGGCGCACCCTGAATTCGCCAGCATCCGTGGACTGCAACACAATCTGGAAAGCAGTGCGTATTCCAAAGGTCCGATCGCAGTGGCCAATTGGAACCAGGCCACTTTGCCCTCCTGGAACGAGTCGATTCTGGAAGGGCTACGGCGCCCCGCAGCGGTGTTGCGACTCGGCCCTTCGGCCATCGTTCAGGGGTTGCGCGAAACACCAACCCTGCTGTTAATGCGCTGGGCCTTTGCCCGAGGAATGATGCAGTTCGGTGTGTTTCGCCTCGACAACAGTCAGGACAGATCTGAGCTCGGATAAGCACCAAACTGGGCTAGATGCTCACATAGCGGTTCGAGGTGAGCTTCGAGTGCATCAAGACTTCCCGAAGCCTTCCCCTTCGGGAGCTCCACATCCACAAAAAACACATACTCGCCAAGCTCCCGCTTGGAGGGTCGTGATTCGATTCGGCTCATGTTCAGTCCAAGCCCAGCGATGGCCTGGAGAGCCTCGATCAGCGCACCAGGTGCATTGCGATGCAACGAAAAAGCCAGGCTGGCCACATCTCCGTCCCGCAACCGTTCACCCCGTTTCAGGAGAAGAAAGCGGGTGCAGTTCGCAGCCACGTCATTCACCGGGAATGCAAGCTGCTGCAACTCCAGGCGTGCTCCAACGGCGCGATCAGCGATCGCTGCGCGAAAGCGGCTCCCCCGCACCATCCGCGCGGCTTCAGCCGTTGAGCTGGTGGGAAGCTGCAAGGCTCCAGGAAGATTGGTGGAGAGCCATCCGCTGCATTGCGCCAAGGCCTGGGGATGGGACAGCACCTCCGTAATGTCGTTCAACGATCCGCTGCTGAGCAGGGCATGACGAATCGGCAGCACCAGGGCTCTGCGAATCGAGAGGTCCCGATGGGTCCAGAGAGCATCGAGGCTGGCGGTCACGCCCCCCTCAACTGAGTTCTCCACGGGAACCACAGCACCATCACAGCGGCCATCGGCCACATGGTCCACAACCGCGCGCAATCCAGTGCACGCCACCAGCTCTCCATCGGGGATGTCTTCAAGGGTGAGCATCTCCCTCGCTGCCCGTTCTCCGTAGGTTCCCTCAGGCCCCAGAAAAGCCAAGCGCATCGGCATGAATGACCGTCCCTTGCATCGATAGGATCATGCCGCGTCAGCGGAAGGTCCATGGCTCTGGCCTTCAACGCCAGTCAAAAGCTCGATCTTCCGGTTGTGGCCCAGAAGACGCTGCTGGGGGCTTACCTGCAAGAGAAGGATCGCGTGATCAAAGCTCTGCTCGATCCCCGTCAGCTCTCGAAAACAGGCGAAGGGACGTACACCTACACAGTGACCACACTCCAGGTGTTTCAGTTGCAGGTGCGACCCGTCGTGTCTCTGGCCATCGCACTCAGTGAAGGCATCCTCAGCATCAAGGCCACCGATGCGACCCTCGACGGACTGGGCCTCGTTGATGACTTCCAACTCAACCTCGAAGCCTTGCTGGAAGCGACGGATCGCGGCCTGCAGGGGGAGGCAACGCTCGCGGTCAATGTCAGTCAACCCCCGCTGCTTCGACTGATTCCCAAGCGGGTTCTGGAAAGCACTGGAGAATCCATCCTCAACGGCATCCTGATCACGATTAAAGGCAGAGTCGGCCGCCAGTTGGTCAACGACTTTCAAGACTGGTGCCGAGATGCCAACGAAGACCAATCCACGCCGTCAACTCGGGGATCCATCACTGGGAAACAACCGAGTTAAAAACGATCGCCGATGCAGAGACGTGGGGCCTGAAGCAATCAGGGCCTGGCGATGCTTGGCAGTGCCATAGCCGGCATGACGTTCAAGCCCATACCCAGGAAACCGTTCTGCCAGTCGGCACATCAGCCCGTCACGGGCCACTTTCGCCAGAACGCTGGCAGCAGCGATCGAAGCCTCTTGGCTATCGCCTCGCACAATCGTGCGCTGAGCACCCGTCCAGAGGCGCAAAGGCAGAACGCCATCCACAAGGACAAGCTCGGGCAGTTTCGGCAGCTTGTGCAGGGCCCTGAGCATGGCCAATTCCGTCGCCACCCTGATGCCCTGCGCATCAATTTCCCTTGCTGATCCCTGACCAAGAGCCCAGGCCGAAGCCTTGGCTTGGATATGGGGAACCAGATCAGCCCGCCGTCTGGCGGAGAGGGCTTTGCTATCAGTCAGCCCCAGGGCCGTGAGCTCAGCCGCCGCGTCTGGAGGGAGGCTGACTGCTGCTGCAAAAACCGGCCCAAACAAACAACCGCGGCCGACCTCATCAACACCGACGATCACCCTGCCGTTGCAGATGAGCGCCGACGACGACGACCGGGCCGCTCGTCAGCCCCTGTGCTGGGGGGGGCTTCCAGCGCTTCAACCGGAGAGGTCTCGGCATCAGGAAGAGCAGGAGGAGCGGCCGCCTCTGGCAGTGGAGCCACCTCAAGGGGTGTGATCTCCACCAACAGCGGCGACTCCATCACAGGCGAAGCCTGAACATCGAGCTCGGAAGTTGGGGGGGCCACGGCGGGTCCATTCACACTTTTCCCAGCACCGCGGCTGCCACGGGCACCGCGGCGCCGACGCCGGCCTGAGGAGGCTGCCATCTGCTGACGGGCTTCTTCCAGAACCGCTTCCGCGTCTTCCCCTGGACGAACCACACGAACAAGGAGATTGTCCTGGGATGGCGGCGGGTCGAGAAGCAGCACAGGGTTCAGGCCAAGCCAGCCATAAACCCTCTCCTGTTCTTCATCCATAGGAACGGCCACCAGTTCAGGATCCTGACGCCGTGTGACCGGTGCTGGCTCAGTGGCTTCACTCGACGATTCCCCGGACACTCCAGACTCAAGACCTTCCTCGAGGACGGGAGTATCCGTACTGACTGGAGAACGTCCGCGGCCACCCCGTCGACGCTTGCCGTTGGCTGACTCCGTGGACGTCGACACTTCAGCGCGCGCTGACGCGGCCGATCGCACCAGGCCCGTCGCCGTCGCGAGGGGCTGAAGAAGGTCTTTGCCGGGCAGAACAGCCACGTGGCCGAGACCGCCACAGCTTGGACAGGCTCGGCCAAACAATTCATAGATGTTTTGACCTTGGCGCTTACGGGTCAGCTCCACCAGGCCAAGCTCGGTGAGCTGGGCAATCTGCGGACGGGCCGCATCGTCACGGATCGCCGTGGTGAAGTGCTCCAGGAGCTGAAGCTGATCACGACGTGAATCCATGTCGATGAAATCGACGATGATCACTCCGCCGATGTTGCGCAGCTTGAGCTGCCGCGCAATTTCAACTGCGGCCTCACAGTTGGTCCAGAGCACGGTCTCTCTGGCATTCGCGGAGCGCGTGAAAGATCCCGAGTTCACATCGATGACCGTGAGCGCCTCGGTGGGTTCGATGATCACGTACCCGCCCGAAGGAAGGTCAACCCTGGGCTTCAGGGCATCGCGGATCGCCGCATTGACCTTGAAATGCTCGAGGAGCTCATCAGGCTCGCCGTGGGCTTCCACGCTGACGTGAGCTCCTTCCTCACCGAGAAATCCGCTGACTCTCTCCACGGCTGCTGGATCATCAACAACCACGCGGCTGAGTTCCGGGTCGATGTGATCACGCAGGATTCGGTGGATGAAATCCTCATCGCGATTGAGAAGCACCGGAGGTGAGGCCGTTTCTGCTGCCTTCTGGATGGCCTCCCACTGACGCAGCAGAGACTCCAGATCATCGATCAGGAGTTCTTCGCTCACCTCTTCGGCTTCGGTGCGAATCAGCAAACCCGCGCCTGGTGGTTTCACGAGAACCCCAAGGGCACGAAGGCGGTTACGCTCGCCTTCAGAACTGATCCGCCTGGAGATGTTCACTCCCTGGCCACTGGGCTGAAGCACGAGGTAACGCCCTGGCAGAGCCAGATTTCCTGTGAGCCTGGGACCTTTAGTGCCGGTTGGCTCCTTCATCACCTGCACCAGCACCTTCTGGCGAGGCTCAAGCAATTCAGTGATCCCGGCAGCACCTTTCTTAAGGCGCAGAGGGCCGAGATCGGTTACGTGGATGAAACCGTTTTTTTCACTTTCGCCGATATTGACAAAAGCAGCATCAATACCTGGCAGCACATTTTCAACTGTGCCGAGATAAACATCACCAATCTGATAGCGGCCCTGGGCCACGATCAGCTCATCAACACGGTCATCAGTCAGAACCGCTGCGATGCGCAACTGTTCAGCGATGACAATTTGCTGGGGCATAAACAGAACTGACGATGCCCGTCAGGACAGAAGCCGATCGGTGGGCTGAACAGCGCACCGCACGGAAGGGAATTGGAAAAGGAAGCCCGAAGGCTGAAATGATGCGGAGTGAATCACTCCTTTCAGAACAATCGACGTGAAGCACGACGATTGAAGAAGAGGCGATGGACCTCTCGTTCCAACGAATCTGGACAAGAAGATCGGGACGGATCTGCGGCGTAAGCCCTGGATGTGACGTCCTGAACGAAATTTAGCACCGCAGCAGTCCCAACTCCATGCGCCGCACCCGGGAGAGCGTCAGCTCTTCACCCAGTCGCTCGGACAGCCAATGGCAGAGCTGGGCAGGTTTGAGACTGCGGCCCTGTTCATCCACAGCGGCCATCAGCTCCAGCTGAGCTGACAGCGGTGCATCGGCTGCGTTCACGGAGTTCAGGTGCAGGCTCTTCAGCAGAGATCTGAGATCACGACTCCGAGGTCGCCCCTTCTTGTCGGTGTCCTCCCAGATCAGTTCATCGGCGCAGAGCATCTGCGCGATCGCGCCCTCCCACTTGGCTCTGGAACAATCCGCCTGAACGGCGTCAGCGCTCAGAGTGAAACACCAGCGGCTGAACACGATTTTTTGGGAGAGGCTCGGAGAGGACACAGGAACCTCTTCAGCGGACAGGAGGCGCAGCCCAGGTGGCAACCGAGCCTGCCAGGACTCTTGTGCCATTTGAGGATCCACAGGTTCGGTGAATTCCAGATCCATCCACTCGCCCTCGGCCTCGACACCGAGAGGAAGCGCCAGTGCCAGTTGCAGGCGGGGAAGGGGATGGAATCCCCCCGTGAAGCTCACCGGTAGCCCCGATCGCCGCAGGGCTCTCTCAAACAGACGCACAAGGTCGAGGTGACTCAGCAGGGCCATGGCTCCGGTTTTGCTGAAGCGGAAGCGGAGCCTGCAGATGCGCTCACTGGCCGGAGACCGCTGAGGCCGTGCCTCCGGGACCGATGGAGGCGGAACCACAACGTTATGACCCAGATCAGGGCCACAGACCCCGCAGCTGCTGCAGCCATCAAAAGAGCAGTCAGGAACGACTGTTGCGGCGAGCGCTTGCTGGAGATCGCCAGCAAGCCACTGCTTGTCGATGCCGCTGTCGATGTGATCCCAGGGAAGTGGCTGACGGCAGAACGCCTGCAGATCGTGCCGCTCAAGCGCCGCCACCGCACTCCAGCTCCCGAGCTCCATGTCTCGGTAGCGCCCCTCCAGCCCAGCTGCAGCGATGGCCCCGGTCCAGGCCTCATAGGTGCGATCAAGAGCCTCGAACCAGGCATCCATCCCTGCCCCCGCTCGCCACGCCGCTTCGATCACCGGTGCCAAGCGACGGTCTCCGCGGCCCACGAAATCCTCCATGGCCGAAAGGCGGACATCTGTGAAATTGAAACGCACCCCGCGCAGCCTTCGCCCGGCCTCCCGAAGCAGCTGCTGACGGCGCAGGAACTCTTCCGTGGAGACGCTGTGCCACTGAAACGGCGTGTGCGGTTTCGGAGTGAAATTGCTGATCGTGATGTTGAGACTGAGGCGGCCGAGATCCCGGCAACAGTCCTGGAGCATCCGACAGGTTTCGGCGATGCCGAGCACATCCGCATCGGTCTCTCCCGGCAGCCCGATCATGAAATAGAGCTTCACCTTGCGGTAACCGTTCTGCATGGCCGTGCGGATGCCTTGCAACAGGTCCTCATCCGTGAGGCCCTTGTTCACGATGTCGCGCAACCGCTGGGTACCGGCCTCAGGCGCGAAGGTGAGCCCGGCCTGCCTGGCACCACCGAGGATGTGAGCGATGTCCTCGTCGAAGCGGTCCACCCGCTGGCTGGGTAACTGGAGCGTGACGTTGCGGTCGGCCAAGCGGTTGCGCAGCTCCACCCCCACCGCCGGCAGAGCGAGGTAATCGCTGCAGCTCAGAGACAACAGCGAAAAATCGCTGTATCCGGTGCGTTCCATGCCGGTTTCGACGGCCTCAATCACGGCCTCCGGCTCAACATCCCTGGCAGGGCGGGTGAGCATCCCCGGTTGACAGAAACGGCATCCGCGGGTGCAGCCCCGCCGAATTTCCACGGTGAGTCGGTCATGCACCGTCTCCACGTGAGGGACCAGTCCCATGGCGTAGTGAGGCATCGGGGTGGCCACTCGGCGCAGCACGCGTCGGGGCAGCGCCGGATCAAGCGGTTGGAGGGTGACGCCGTCGTCACCTGGTTCGTACAGCGACGGCACATAGATCCCTGGCACTTGAGCCAGATCCCGAAGCAGCTGTGAGCGAGTCAGGCCATCGGCCTTCGCTTCAGCCACCACCAATCCGATTTCGGGCAGCAGCTCTTCACCATCGCCAAGGGCAATGAAATCGAAGAAAGGGGCATAGGGCTCGGGATTGCTTGTGGCTGTTGGGCCTCCGGCGAAAATCAGCGGCGGAGCTCCTGGGGCAGTCAGGGGAAGGTCACCGCGGGCATCCGCGCGGATCGGCACCTGACACAACGCCAGCATCTCCAGGATGTTGGTGGCACCAAGCTCGTAGCTGAGGCTGAATCCAAGAATGTCGAAGGCATTCAAGGGCCAACGGCTTTCCACCCCGAACAACGCTTGATCTTTCTCTCTTAAGCGCTGCGCGAGATCGGATTCAGGCAAATAAGCCCGGTCACAGACCTGACCTGGAACGGCATTGAGAATCGAATAGAGAATGATGTGCCCGAGATTGCTGGATCCGACCTCGTAAACCTCGGGGTAGGTGAGCGCCCAGCGGACCCGCGCTCCAGCCCAGTCCCGGGGGACGACACCAAGTTCATGGCCGATGTAGCGGGCGGGCCGGTTGATGCCCGCATCCACGAGCTCATCGAACGGCACGGTCTGGAGCGCTGTATTCACGGAGACGGTCAAGACGTCCCGACCCGGCTCACTGCATCGTATGTAGCAGGATGCCCCCAGACATCGGTTTCCCCGTGGTTCAGGTCAACGGCAATTACCTCAAACTCAAAGCTGGGTATCTCTTCCCCGAAATTGGCCGCCGCGTGAAGGCCTTCAGTGCCGCCCATCCCGACGCCGCCCTGATCCGCCTCGGTATTGGTGATGTCACAGAGCCACTGCCCCTGGCTTGCCGCGAAGCGATGAAAACCGCGATCGATGCCATGGGAACGGCCGAAGGCTTCCATGGCTACGGCCCTGAACAGGGCTACGGCTGGCTGCGTGAGGCCATCGCGACCCACGATTTCAAGGCCCGCGGCTGCGACATCAGCGCTGAAGAGATCTTCGTCTCTGACGGATCCAAATGCGACAGCAGCAACATCCTCGACATCCTTGGTGAAGGCAATCGTGTCGCCGTCACGGATCCCGTTTATCCGGTGTACGTCGATAGCAACGTGATGGCCGGCCGCACCGGTGAAGCGGGCGATGAAGGCCGCTACGCAGGGCTGACCTACCTGCCAATTAGCGCCGACAACGGCTTTGCGGCCCAGATCCCCACGAATCCAGTGGATCTGATCTATCTGTGCTTCCCCAACAATCCCACCGGGGCCGTTGCCACCAAAGAACAGTTGAAAGCCTGGGTGGATTACGCCCGCGCCAACGACGCTCTGATCCTGTTCGACGCGGCCTATGAGGCCTTCATTCAGGATCCCAGCCTCCCCCATTCGATTTTTGAGATCGAAGGCGCTCGTGATTGCGCCATCGAATTCCGCTCCTTCTCCAAGAATGCTGGTTTCACAGGCACCCGTTGCGCCTTCACCGTCGTGCCGAAGGGGCTGAAAGGCAAGGCTGCCAACGGTGAGGCCGTGGAGCTTTGGAGCTTGTGGAACCGCCGTCAAAGCACCAAGTTCAACGGCGTGAGTTACATCATTCAACGCGGTGCCGAAGCGGTGTATTCCGAAGCCGGCCAGGCCGAGGTGAAGGGTCTCGTGAGCTTCTACATGGAGAACGCCGCCATCATCCGCAGCGAGCTCAGTGCGGCGGGCCTCACGATTTATGGGGGTGAGCACGCGCCCTACGTGTGGATCAAGACTCCAGATGGCATGGACTCCTGGGGCTTCTTCGACCACTTGCTCCACAAAGCCAATGTGGTGGGCACACCCGGCAGTGGGTTCGGTGCCGCAGGCGAGGGCTACTTCCGCCTCTCGGCCTTCAACAGCCGAGACAACGTGAACACGGCGATGGCCAGGATCAAGGCACTCTGAGTCAGACGTGTACCGAATCGCTTTAGATTTAAATCAGCCGAGCTCGATGGTCATGGCCGTGGAGACCCCCAGCAGCACCCCAGGTGGAGCAGCAGTGCTGGACAAAGCCCCTGAGCGCGTGCGCAAGCAATCGCCTCGATACAAGGTGCTGCTCCACAACGACCCTGTGAACTCCATGGAATATGTGGTGTCCACTCTTCGACAGGTGGTGCCGCAGCTGAGCGAACAGGACGCGATGGCGGTGATGCTCGAAGCACACAACACGGGCGTGGGTTTGGTGATCGTGTGTGATCTCGAGCCGGCGGAGTTCTATTGCGAGACCCTGAAGGGCAAGGGCCTCACCAGCACCATCGAACCGGAAAACTGATCGTTCATTCCATCGTCCAAACCGGGAAAGCCCTGCTTCAAGCGCGTCCGCGCTGGATCGCCACCATTCTTCTGATTCCTGCCCTCTACGGGCTGGGATGGGTACTGACGCAGCCTTTGGGCCTCATTCTCCCTGAAGCCACGGCATCAAGACTGAGCCTGATCGGCACCGCCTTCAGCCTGGTGCTCTTTGTTCTGATCCTTCCGAGCTGGGTCCGACAACGCTGGAACAGTCGTCATCCCTGGCAGATGTTGGGCTTGCGAAGCCGCAGACAAGCCCCCTCCTCCGGTCGATGCCTGATCGCGGGCTTACTGCAGTCGGCCGCACTGCTCACCTTGATCAGCTTGCCGCTTCTGCTCGGATCCTGGGGACGCTGGCTTGGCGAACTCAACGCTGCGGATGCTCTCAATGCTCTGGCACTGTGCTTTGGCGTCGGGCTCGCCGAAGAGCTGCTGTTCCGGGGATGGCTCTGGGGAGAACTCTCTCAATACACCGGGCCTCGTACCGCGGTTGTGACCCAGGCATTGATCTTTAGCTTGGTGCATACCCGGTTCAATCTTGGCGTTCTTCCCATGCTCGGCCTGCTCGTGGGACTGACCTTGCTCGGCCTGGTCCTGGCTGTTCAAAGACGTCTGAATGATGGCTCTCTTTGGGGATGCGTCGGCTTGCACGGCGGACTTGTTGGCGGGTGGTTCGCTCTGCAGGGAGGCTTGCTTCAGATCTCGCCAAGCGCACCGCAGTGGCTCATCGGACCTGGAGGTGCCCATCCCAACCCTCTGGGAGGCCTGGTGGGAATCGCAGCTCTCACCGTTTTGCTTGGTCGTCAGCTAACGGCGTTAGCGAGGGCGCCGCGACCCTGAACCGGAGCCCGCAGGGCTTCATTGAGGGTTGAAGTGCCGTAATCGCGTTCCAGCAGATCCATCACCGTTCGACCGAAATCCGATGGATTCGCATCAAAAGCTTCCAAACACACCCGTCCGAAGGTGCTGCCCATAGGCTCTGGATTCCAAAGAAGCTTTCTGGCCGTCCAGGGCATCATGCTCATCGGGTTGTAACCAGGCTTGATCAGTCCCTGATCGAATCCGTACTGCTCAAGATGGGTATGGGGTTGCAAGCCGATGAAGAAGATCGCTGGCTCCACACGGTCAGCACCAAAAATCGCCTCGAGCTCGCGGTGGTAGGCCACGGTTTGACGAATGGTCTCCGGACGCTCATCAATCACGTTGAACGAATAGTTCACGGACACGTGATCCTTAAAGCCCGCATTGGCGAGCATTCTGCAACTGTCGAGAACAGTGCGCAGGTTGTAGCCCATGCGCATTTTGCGAACGAGCTCCTGGGACCCTGATGTGATGCCGATTTCGAAATAGCTCATGCCGGTGTCCACCATGAGCTGTGCCAACTCGGGGTCGAGGTTGTCGGCACGGATGTAAGCAGCCCAACGAATGCCCGTGAGACCCTCCGCCTTAATCGCGCGCAGCAACTCTTTGGCATCTTCGATGTAACGCCGAGCCGGAATGAACTGGGCGTCGGTAAACCAGAAGCCTCGAACGCCACGGTCATAGAGCTGGCGCATCTCCTTCACCACCTCGTCCACAGGATTGAGGCGAACCTGCTTGCCTTCCACCACCGTGTACACGCAGTAACAGCAGTTGTGAGGGCAGCCCCGTTTGGTCTGCACGCCCACATAGAAATCGCCACCCTCGAGATACCAGTCAAGTTGGGGCCAGATGGAGGCGATGTAGTCGTAATCGCAAGCAGTTTTCGGGCGACTCTCCGGCTGTTCATGGATCAGGCCCGGGCGAGGAGGCGCTCCGACAACGAAGCAGCGTTCACCTTCGAGACTCTGACCCTTCAACAGCTTTTCAAGAAGAGGTTCCCCCTCTCCGATGGAGACAATGGTTCCCTTCGGCAGAGAGCGGCCAAGCTGCTCGTAAAACACACTGACGGCGCCACCGCCAAGAACGGCCCTGGCTTGAGGCTGATAGCGACGCGCGCGACGCAGCCCCTGTTTCACAAGCAACTGATTGCGACGAAGCTCCCCGTAGTGACTGGTCATCAAGCGCAGACCACCAAGAGCACCGTGCAGGCGTTTCAAGGGATTGCGCGAATAGAAGACCTCAAACGAGTTCTGAAGAGGATTTCCGCCTCGGCCGTCCACTGGGGCGTAGATCTGAATGTCTCGCCAAGAGAACACCAGCAGGGTGGGCTGGAACTGATCGATCGTGATGCGCAGGACACGATGAACGTCCAGAACCGGCAGGGCGGCGAGATCCAGAATGCGCTGGGGCAATCCTGGGAAGCACTTGTGCAGGTGGTCTGCCAAGTAGATCGGTCCAATCGGAAAGATCGGGTTGCAGGGAAGCCGCACCAGCAACACGCGCTCGTCGGTGGCTGAGCCCGGGACTGCGAGCGCTGACTGATGCGGGAGATCGTCCATGGATTGGACGCTAACAAGCACTCCCCGGGAGGCGAGACGGGCCGTAGCTCAACGCTTCTTCACAACGACTTCATAAAGCTGCGGAAAACTTCCGCAATGTTCCTTTACACTCTTGTTTGGCAGGGCATTCCTGCCCTTCCGTAACCGCTCTTCGGAGCCTTCTTTTCCGTACTCATGACCACCACCATTCAGCAGCGCTCCGGCGCCAATGGCTGGCAGTCCTTCTGCGAGTGGGTCACCTCCACCAACAACCGCCTGTATGTGGGCTGGTTCGGTGTGCTGATGATCCCCACCCTGCTGGCTGCCACCACCTGCTTCATCGTTGCTTTCATCGCAGCGCCCCCCGTCGACATCGACGGCATCCGTGAGCCCGTCGCCGGCTCCCTGATCTACGGAAACAACATCATCTCTGGTGCTGTTGTTCCTTCCTCGAACGCCATCGGCCTTCACTTCTATCCCATCTGGGAAGCTGCCTCTCTCGACGAGTGGCTGTACAACGGCGGTCCTTACCAGCTGGTTGTCTTCCACTTCCTGATCGGCATCTTCTGCTACATGGGCCGCGAGTGGGAACTGTCCTACCGCCTGGGCATGCGCCCCTGGATCTGCGTTGCTTACAGCGCACCTGTGGCTGCTGCCTCCGCCGTGTTCCTGGTGTACCCCTTCGGTCAGGGTTCCTTCTCTGACGGCATGCCCCTGGGCATCTCCGGCACCTTCAACTTCATGCTGGTGTTCCAGGCAGAGCACAACATCCTGATGCACCCCTTCCACATGATGGGCGTCGCAGGTGTGTTCGGTGGCTCCCTGTTCTCCGCCATGCACGGCTCCCTGGTGACCTCCTCCCTGGTGCGTGAAACCACCGAGAGCGAGTCCCAGAACTACGGCTACAAGTTCGGCCAAGAGGAAGAGACCTACAACATCGTGGCTGCCCACGGTTACTTCGGTCGCCTGATCTTCCAATACGCCTCCTTCAACAACAGCCGCAGCCTTCACTTCTTCCTGGCTGCCTGGCCTGTGGTCGGCATCTGGTTCACTGCCCTGGGCGTCAGCACCATGGCTTTCAACCTGAACGGTTTCAACTTCAACCAGTCCATCCTTGATGGTCAGGGCCGCGTCCTGAACACCTGGGCTGATGTGCTGAACCGCGCCAACCTCGGCATGGAAGTGATGCACGAGCGCAACGCTCACAACTTCCCCCTCGACCTGGCAGCTGCTGAGTCCACTCCTGTGGCTCTGCAAGCACCCGCCATCGGCTGAGGCTGAAGTCTCCAAAAGATTCAGCGTCAGTTGAATCGGAAAGCCCCCTCTCACGAGGGGGCTTTTTGTTGGGCCCCACATCGGCGCTTAACCTGCTGAGTCGCCACCGGCTGAATCGATCTTGATCGAACTCGTTCTGTCCGTCGGCCTGGCTTTCATCATGTTGAGCCTGGGTCTGTCGCTCCAACCGGCTGATTTCGGCAGAGCTCTTGGCCAGCCGCGCGCTCTCATGGGCGGAGCGTTGGCTCAGCTCATTCTTCTGCCATTTGTGGCCTTCGGTCTTCTGCGCTTGTTCGGACTGACTGGCGACCTTGCCTTGGGGGTCATGATCCTGAGCTGTTGTCCAGGAGGAATCACCTCCAATGTGATGACAAGGCTCTCCCGCGGAGACGTAGCGCTATCGATCTCCTACACAGCCCTGGCCAGCCTGGTGACAGCATTCACCTTGCCTGTGGTTCTCAGCCTCACAGCACCGTTGTTGCTAACGAGTCAAACCCTTGAGCTGTCCATTCTCCCTCTCAGTCTCAAGGTGTTTTCGATCTCCACCGTTCCGGTGGTAATCGGGGTGTGGATCGCTCAGCAGGCACCTGGCTTCTGCAAACGCAACAGACAAAAGGCCGAACGGCTCGCCAATCTGTTGTTCGTGCTGATCGTGGCCGGCACCCTGATCAGCCAATGGTCAGTGTTTACGAGCAACCTGACAACGATTGGTCCAACCCTTCTGGCACTGAATCTGCTGATGCTGGCCATCGGGCTGAGCCTGGGCAATCTTCTGAAGATGCCAACAGAGCAGACCACCAGCTTGTCCATTGAGGCGGGATTTCAAAACGGGACCGTGGGCATCGTCGTGGGATCGTTGCTCGGACCAGACCTAATGCAAAGCCAGCTCAACAGCTTCAGCCTGCCGTCTGCCGTTTACGGCGTGCTGATGACGGTCACCATCCTTCCCTTCATTGCCTGGAGGCGAAGTCTCAAGCCCATGACAACACAACCCTGAGGCTGGAGATCACCCAGCGGCGATTTGGCCTGTGGTCCAGTAGCGAACGCGTGCGGGGTGGGTGTCGAGGTATTCGTCGACAGCGATCTCAGCTGATCGATCATTGGCCTTGAGCAGCAGGTCCGACATCTCCTGATCCGGGAGATGGAAACGGGTCAGGAAGTCGGCGACATCGGGAGCATCCAAATCAAGACTGGGCCGCCCCAGCGCGTGAATCCACTCAATGCCCCCAAACACACGCTTCGGGTCTTCAAGAAAACGCAACTTGTAGCGGGCGAACATCCAATGCGGCATCCAGCTGGTCACGATCACCCACTGTTGCCTGCGAATGGCCTGGTCAAGCACCGCCGTCATCGCCGCACTGCTCGAGGCCACCAAGTCGAGGTCATTGAGTTGGTAACTCTTGAGCGCCTCTGCAGACGCCTGATTCAACCCTGAACCTGGATCGATCCCCTGCACGCGGTTCTGAAAACGAGCGGCCAGAGCAGGGTTCCGCAACTGCTGGATCGACGAGAGCTCAGCCTTCGGGATGTAGTCGGGAACCACCCAGCCCAGACGGCCGGAATACATGGACCCGAAATCGAGCACGCGGTCGCGCACCCGTTGCCAGTAGTCACGATGGGTCAGTGGCAACCAGGCCATCAGCATCATGTCGAGATCGCCGCGAGCAACTGAGGCGTATTGAATGCCGATGTCGGCGAGAACTCTCTCCACCTCGATGTTGTAGGCCTGCTGAATCACCTTCTGAGCGATCAGGCTGATGACCTCGGCATCAGCCCAAGGAGACCAACCCAGTCGCAGGGTGGATCCTGATATTGCCGAGATGGGTTGCGCTGCACCTCCAGTCTCCGGACCTGCCGCCTGAGATGTCCGCGCAGAAGGTTGACTGAGATTGACCAAGCTGGCCATCGAAGCCCCCGCAAGGCCGAGGCCTCCAAGCAACACAGCGCGTCGACGGATGCGGTTGTAATCACTCATGACGACCTCCAGGGAGACATCCACGCGCGCCAGCGCTGACGAAGGGGTTGCACTTCGCGGGCGGTGAAGCTCTGACTGAGACGGTCGAGGATCACGGCAAGGATCACAACAGCGATTCCACCCTCGAAACCCAGACCCACGTCGAGCTGCTGAATGCCACGCAACACCACATCGCCTAAACCGCCTCCGCCAATCATGGAAGCGATCACCACCATGGACAGAGCCAGCATGATCGTCTGATTGACGCCCGTCATCACCGTTGGCAGAGCGCTTGGCATCTGAACTTTCCAGAGAAGCTGGCGTTCACTGCATCCGAAGGAGCGCCCTGCTTCGATCAAATCGGCAGGCACCTGGGACAGTCCGAGCTGCGTCAATCGGACCACAGGAGGCATGGAAAAAATCAGGGTGGCCAGGATCGAAGGCACCGCACCCGTGCTGAACAGCATCACAGCGGGAATCAGATAAACGAATGCCGGCATGGTCTGCATCAAGTCGAGGCAGGGCCTCACCAAACGCCAAACCGAGCGGTATCGGGCCGAGAGGATTCCCAAGGGCAACCCGATCACGAGTGCCAACAGCGAGGCGGTGATCACCAGAGCCAGGGTGGCGATCATCTCGTTCCAGAGCTGAAGGGAGAGCACGAGGTTGAGGCCGAGAAGCACGAAGAGAGCGAAGCCTCCACTCACTCTCCAAAGACCGATCGCAGCCACGCTCCAAGCGAGCAACCAAGCCGGAGGACTCTCCAGAAGCATCTCGGTGAAGGAGACCACGGCAAGAACCGAGACCTTGATCACATCAAATGCACCCTGAGCATTGGCAAGCAGCCAGGCAACGATGACATCGACGCTTTGTCCGAGCCAACCGGCCTGATGTGCCGCTGCAAGGAGAGTCATGAACCAAATCCCTCCATCGATCTGAGCAGTTGATGGGCGCTGATCACACCAATCAATCGCTGACCAGAATCCAGCACCGGCACTGGATCGGCGCAGAGAGCCACCGCTTGGATTGCGTCTTTGACGCGAGTTCCCGACTGCAGAACGGTGGTTTCTGAAGCGTCAAGCCAACCCTGTTGCGCGGTGACGATCCCCAAGAACCGGCGCTGTGAGTCCATGACATAACGCGTGTCCTGAGATCGCTCAGGTCGGGGGTCACCGTCCTGAAGCACAAGCTCACGGTTGGTTGGCATCGCCACACGGTCGACGGTCAGCACCGATGCCACATCCACATCCCTGAAGAAACGGCGGACCTCTTCGCTGGCGGGTTGATGCAGCAGGGTCTGGGCCGTATCGCACTGGAGCAGTCGCCCTCCCTGCATCAGTGCGATCCGGTCACCGATCCGAATGGCTTCGTCAAGGTCATGGGTAATAAAAACAATCGTGCGGCGCTGCTCCGCCTGGAGATCGAGAAGCAGATCCTGCATATCGACGCGAATCAGAGGATCGAGGGCAGAGAAGGCCTCATCCATGAGCAGGATCGGGGGATCGAGCGCCAGCGCTCGCGCCAGGCCTACGCGCTGTTGCATGCCTCCGGAGAGCTGGGCGGGTCGCTTGCGCAATTCCTGTCCTAGTCCGACCCGCTCCAACGCCTCGATGGCTCGGGATTGTCGGACTCTGCGCGGAACGCCGGCCACCTCCAAGCCAAAGGCCGCATTGTCAAGAACGCTCCGATGGGGAAACAGCGCAAAGGATTGAAAAACCATGGCCATCTGATGCCGGCGCACATCAGCCAGCTCGGAGGGCGTCAAACCAGCGAGCGACCGTCCCTGCACAAAGACATCCCCAGCGGACGGTCGAATCAGCCCATTGAGCAGTCGCAGCAAGGTGGACTTGCCCGAGCCAGACAGGCCCATTACGACGAAGATTTCGCCAGCGCGGATCTCGAGGCAGACATCTTGCACAGCGGCGCGAGCGCCCTGTTGCTGGTGCAGTTGCTCAGGATCTACGCCCTTGCGTAACTGATGGATCACGTCAGAGGAAGAACCACCAAATATCTTCCAAACTGAATCTATAGAGATCTCTGACTTCACTTCAGAGGCCTCCAACACCACATGACGCTTATAGCAAAAACGCGAAGAGGCACGAGAGACGCCAGCACGAAGACCTCGAATACGCACACTTTTGCATCACTGAGACCAGCTGCACCACAATGGTTTTCGCGAATATACGCATGCTTTTTGAGTGATCGATTTCACGAGAACGCTGACAGCCATGCACTTCATGGTTAGGTTGCAGAGAGAGCGAGAATCTTGTTCATCGTTCACATCAATGGTGTTGCGTGCACTGCGGGCAAAGGATCTGCGGCATCGCTGCCATTTCCAGTGCATTCAAGAGCGAATTCGGCATGACCTCAACCAAGAGCCACCCTTCAGCGGAGTCCGGTGATGCTCAGCGGTTCGGCGAAACCCCCGAAAGCGTGAGGGAAACGGACCACTACCAGCAGGAGTACATCGAGCAGTTTGCTGACCGCTGGGATCGCCTGATCGATTGGCAAGCACGCGAAGAAGCCGAAGGCGATTTCTTCGTGAAGCTGCTGCATGAGCATGGAGCCAAGTCCGTCCTTGATGTGGCCACAGGCACCGGGTTCCATTCCGTGCGCCTGCTGCGCGAAGGCTTCGAGGTGGTGAGCGTGGATGGGAGCCCGAACATGCTGGCCCGGGCTTTCAAGAATGCTCGGAGTCGGGACCTGCTGATGCGAACGGTTCACGCCGACTGGCGTTTTCTGAACCGCGACATCCACGGCGAATACGACGCCGTGATTTGCCTGGGCAACTCCTTCACCCATCTGTTCCGGGAACGGGATCGGCGCAAAGCTCTTGCGGAGTACTACGCCGTTCTCAAGCACAACGGCATCCTGATTCTCGACCATCGGAACTACGACAGGCTGCTGGAAGGAACCTCAACCAGTGGCAAGAGCAACGTGTATTGCGGCAAGGATGTCGAGGTTGGTCCTGAGCATGTGGATGACGGACTCGCCCGCTTCCGCTACGCATTCAGCGATGGGAGCACGTACCACCTCAACATGTTCCCCTTGCGTCATGGCTACGTCAGAAGGCTGATGCGCGAGGTGGGCTTCCAACGCATCACCACCTATGGCGACTACCAACGAGGCCACGACGATCCTGATTTCTACGTGCACGTTGCGGAGAAGGAATACCTCTTCAACACCGATATGACCGCCATCTAAACCCCATGACGCAAAGCACCTACTCCGATGCCGCGGCCACGGCTGCCAGTTACTACGACAGCGCCGATGCCGATCACTTCTATGCCGACATCTGGGGAGGCGAGGACATCCACATCGGCCTCTACGCCGAAGCCGATGAAGCGATCGCTGCTGCCAGCCGGCGCACGGTCGACACCCTGATCGACCTGATTGGCCACGACGGTTTGGGCGATGGTCAAGCTGAGTGCCTTGTTGTGGATTTCGGCTCCGGCTACGGGGGCGCCGCACGCCGTCTCTGCCAACATCCCAACGTGCGGATCGAAGCCATCAATATTTCCGCCGTTGAGAATGATCGTCATCGACTTCTCAACCGCGAGGCCGGAGTCGACCAGAAAATCACCGTTCACAACGCCTCCTTCGAATCGGTTCCTCTAGCCGATGTGATCTGGAGCCAGGACGCAATCCTGCACTCAGGCAACCGTCAGACCGTGATGCATGAGGCGTCACGCCTGCTGAAACCTGGCGGAGTGATGGTGATGACCGATCCCATGGCCGCTGATGGTGTTCCGGCCGAGTCGCTCTCGGCAATCCTGAAGCGGATCCACCTGCAAGACCTTGGCTCCCCGGAGCGGTACAACCGCTGGGCCGAAGCAGCTGGGCTTGAGCGGACCCACTGGATGGAACAAACCCCGATGCTGATCAGGCACTACAGCCGCGTACGTGAGGAGCTCAGGCAGCGCCGTGAGCTTCTGACCCGCACGATTAGCGCCGACTATCTCGAGCGCATGGATGCTGGCCTCGGCCACTGGGTGGAAGGGGGTGAAGCCGGCCGACTGTGTTGGGGCCTGATGCGCTTCCGCAAACCCCTGAACTGATGGACACACCTGCCAACCAAACGCAATCATCCGACCACACCCCCCGCGAAGTGGTGGAGCAGCTCATCCGAGACTGGGATCTGCATCCCCATCCCGAGGGTGGCTGGTACAGGGAAATGCACCGCAGCCCGCAACAGGTCACCCGCAGCGACGGTGCGCAGCGCAGCAGCATCACCACCATCCTCTTTCTCCTGGATTCCGAATCCAAAAGTTGCTGGCATGCCGTGCATGGTGCCGACGAAATCTGGATCCATCTGCAGGGCTCACCCCTGAGCCTCTGGACACTGGAGCCGAATGGCAGCGAAGCTCTCCAACACGTTCTGTCGCTTCACCAGCCTCTGCAAGCAGTTCCGGCGGGTCACTGGCAGGCAGCCCGCACGGAAGGGCAGTACAGCCTGGTGAGCTGCTGCGTTGGCCCAGGCTTTCAGTTCGAAGATTTCGAGATGCTGAGATCTCGACCCGCGGCTCAGCATCCACCGGGAGCACTGCCTGACCTGCTCTGACATCTACGCTTTGGCGATCGATGGCATTCCATGGGCAGCAGTTTCGGCACCCTGTTTCGCATCAGCACCTTCGGCGAGTCCCATGGCGGCGGCGTGGGGGTGATCCTGGAAGGCTGCCCGCCAAGACTGGAACTGGATCAGGTGGCCATTCAGGCTGAACTGGATCGGAGACGTCCTGGGCAAAGCAAGATCACCACACCGCGAAAGGAAGCCGACCAGGTCGAGATCCTCAGCGGCGTGATGGATGGGGTCACCCTTGGCACACCGATCGCCATGGTGGTGCGCAATAAAGATCAACGTCCGCAGGATTACAAGGAGGTGGAGGTGGCTTTCCGCCCCTCCCATGCCGACGCCACTTATCAGGCGAAATATGGGATTCAGGCCCGCAGCGGTGGCGGGAGAGCGTCGGCCCGGGAAACCATCGGACGGGTGGCAGCTGGAGCCATTGCCCGGCAAATGCTGCAACGATCCCACGGCACCGAGGTTGTGGCCTGGGTGAAACGCATCCACGATCTGGAGGCCCAGGTGGACGCCAGCACTGTGACGCGTGACGCGGTGGACGCCAACATCGTGCGTTGCCCGGACGCCACGATAGCTGAACGGATGATCGAACGGATCGAGGCGATCGGACAGGAGGGTGACTCCTGCGGTGGCCTGATCGAATGCGTGGTGAGACGGCCGCCCGTCGGCCTCGGAATGCCGGTATTCGACAAGCTGGAAGCGGATCTGGCCAAAGCCGTGATGTCCCTACCTGCCACCAAGGGCTTCGAAATCGGCTCAGGCTTCGCCGGCACCCTGCTCAAAGGAAGCGAGCACAATGACGCTTTTCTTCCCAGTGACGACGGACGGTTGCGCACGGCCTCCAATAATTCCGGAGGAATCCAAGGAGGAATCAGCAATGGTGAACCGATCGTGATCCGCGTGGCGTTCAAACCAACCGCAACGATCCGCAAGGAGCAGCAGACCATCAACGACCGCGGCGAAGCCACCACCCTTGCCGCCAAAGGGAGACACGACCCCTGCGTTCTGCCCAGGGCCGTTCCGATGGTGGAAGCGATGGTGAATCTCGTCTTGGCCGATCATCTGCTGAGACAGCAGGGCCAGTGCAGTTTGTGGTGAAGGATCCCAGCAGCGCTTAGCTGCGGGCCGGCGAATTGATGCCGTTAGCGCTGACCAGCTGGGCTGCGGCTTTGGCCATCCGCCCCGCCACGGTGCCGGAAGCAACAGATGCCTGCGTGCGCTTACGCGCCCGCTTCGCAGGCCGGGGCTTGGCAACGGTCGCTGACGACGCTTTTGAAGCCGTTTTCGCTGAAGCCTTCTTCTTGGTGGCGGCTGGCTTAGCGGTTGCAGGCTTAGCAGTCGATTTCGACGCAGCCTTGGCAGGCCTGGAGGACGTGGCTTTCTTGGATGCAGTTGCCGTTGTCTTGCGGGCCGGTTTGACCGAGGCAGCTCGATTGCGATGGCTCAGCACCATCACCCACTCCTCATCGGTTAGGGACGCGGGCTTACTGCCATGGGCATTGGCAAGCTTGGCAGCTTTTTCAATGTCCTTGATCAGATTCACCCAGGAGGTCGCGAACCGCTTATCCGACTGCGAACGGGCACCGCTTTCAACCAGCGTTTCCACAACCCCTGCTGCCGTGACCTTTTTGCGGCGTCGGTTGAAGATCTCTTTTTGAAGCTGGGCGACAAGAGCATCAGCTTTGTCGCTCAACTTGATGGATAGCTGAGACATCAGCGCAGAAACATCTATCCCATCTGTAGCAGATGAGTCTCAGATCATCCAGTCAGCCATGGCGTCATGCCCGGATCCAGGGCATCGTCAACGAACACAGTGCGGCCCAGGGCAATGGCGTTGTAGCCGGCCGCCAACCAAGGAACCAGATCGGCGCATCGCAACCCACCAGCAGCGATCATGAAGGGGAGTTCACCCATGGGAACTGAGATCTGACGCCGATAGTCGACGCCCAAGACTGAAGCGGGGAAGAGCTTGACCAGGCTGCAGCCAAGCGCTTGCGCTGATCGAATTTCAGAAGGGGTCATCACCCCTGGCACGAGAACACAGCACAACGCCCTCGCCTTGGATTGCAACTCGGGATCCAGAAGGGGAGACATGGCGTAGGCAAGACCCAGGTCGGCGACCTCCTCCAGGGCAGGGAGTGTGCACACGGATGCTGCACCCAGCCGGAGCTTGGGGTGACGCTCCCTGATCGCTTCAACCAGTGCGGTCCAGCGGGGATGGGCCGCCCAGGCGAGCTCAACATGCAAAACACCCGCCGCTACCAGCTGATCCAGCTGATGGCAGAGGCGGGTGCTCGCGAAGGGGGTTTGGTAATCGTTGGCTCCTGGTCGCATCACGACCAGGAGCGGCTGATCGGTCAAGGACCTGATCAGCCGCTCCGATGGATCAGACGTATTCAGCAACCCGGACGTCACTGCGAATCAGAAGCTCCTGAAGCTGCTCGGCATCGACCGTCTCCTCTTCAACAAGCATCTCAGCGAGTTCGTCGAGAACACTGCGATTGCTCACAAGCACCTTGGTTGCGCGCTTGTAAGCGACATCCACGAGGTCAGAGACCTCCTCGTCGATAGTGGCGGCGGTGTCCTCAGAGAAATCACGTTCAGCGGCGATATCCCGCCCCAAGAACATCCCACCCTGGGATCGGCCCAAAGCCACCGGACCGAGCTTGTCGCTCATGCCGAAGCGAGTGACCATCTGGCGAGCCACCTGAGCCACCTGCTGGAGATCGTTGGAAGCTCCGGTTGTGACCTCGTCTTCCCCGTAGACGATCTCCTCGGCCACGCGACCGCCAAGGGCAACAGCCATCTGATTTTGGAGATAGGTGCGTGAGTACAAACCCGACTCCATCCGTTCTTCGCTGGGGGTGAAGAACGTCAGTCCACCAGCATTGCCTCGGGGAATGATCGAAATCTTCTGAACCGGGTCGTAATCGGGCATCAGCGCCCCAACCAGAGCGTGACCAGCTTCGTGATAAGCCACCAGACGTTTGCGACGCTCGCTCATCACCCGATCCTTTTTCTCAGGACCGGCCATGACCCGTTCGATGGCATCGCTGATTTCGTCGTTGCTCACCTCACTGAGATCGCGGCGGGCCGCAAGAATTGCCGCCTCATTGAGAAGATTGGAAAGATCAGCACCGGTGTAGCCAGGGGTGCGGCGCGCCACTTTGTCGAGATCGACGTCCTTGGAGAGGGTCTTACCTCTGGCATGCACGTTGAGAATCTGCAGACGACCGGCGTAGTCAGGTCGGTCCACAACGACCTGGCGGTCGAAACGGCCTGGACGCATCAGTGCTGCATCCAGCACATCAGGACGGTTTGTGGCAGCCACGATGATGATTCCCGTGTTGCCCTCAAAACCATCCATTTCGGTGAGGAGCTGGTTCAGCGTCTGTTCGCGCTCATCGTTGCCTCCACCGAGACCAGCGCCACGCTGGCGGCCAACCGCATCGATTTCATCAATGAAGACGATGCAAGGAGCATTTTTCTTGGCCTGCTCGAACAGATCACGAACGCGGCTGGCACCGACGCCCACAAACATTTCCACAAACTCCGAACCGGAGATGGAGAAGAACGGAACGCCCGCTTCACCAGCCACAGCCTTGGCAAGCAGTGTTTTGCCAGTTCCGGGAGGGCCTACGAGCAACACACCCTTCGGAATCTTGGCGCCAACAGCGGTGAAGCGATCAGGGTTCTTGAGGAAATCCACCACCTCAGTGAGTTCAAGCTTGGCACCCTCGATTCCAGCCACATCACCAAAGGTGATCTGAGTGGACGGCTCCATCTGAACGCGGGCCTTGCTCTTCCCGAAATTCATGGCCGGGTTGCCGCCGCCACCGCCACCGGATTGAGCCCGACGGAACAAGAAGAAGAGGCCACCAAGCAGGAGGAGCGGGAAGATCAAGCTCGAAGCGGCTTGCTGCCAAGCCCCGGGTTGCCTGGACGGCTGCACAGCGATGTCCACGTTGTGATCCGTGAGCATCTTGAGCAGATCCTTATCTGGGGCAAGATTCACTTCAGAACGACGGCCATCGGTTGCCACAACCGATGCCGTCCCCCGATCGGGTGAGAGCAGTACCCGACTGACCTGATCCTCCTGAACCTGCTCAACGAAATCGCTGTAACGAAGGTTCTGAGCCGTCGATGCGGGATCCGGACGGTCGAGGAAGGCCGTTCCGACCACGATCACCACGACCACTAACAGGACGTACAGCCCTACGTTGCGCCAGCGCTTGTTCAAGGTTTTTTGCCTGGAGTGAAGGAATGTTAATGGGATCCTGAGAGGTCAGGAGGCTCGAAGCACCTCAACCACGCTACGGAATGCGAACCATTCCGGAATCTCCTCGCCGCTGCGCAGCATTTTGCGGAACTGCGTACCAC
This sequence comes from Synechococcus sp. PROS-7-1, assembly GCF_014279795.1. Lineage (NCBI taxonomy): Bacteria > Bacillati > Cyanobacteriota > Cyanophyceae > Synechococcales > Synechococcaceae > Synechococcus > Synechococcus sp. PROS-7-1. Next base: position 432,380 of record NZ_CP047945.1, on the reverse strand, counting down.
TGAGTTTCTTCACGTGCAGGCCGCGGGCTTCGGCATGTTCGGCCGTCACGTAACCCTCTTCCTCGGTGTAAACGAGATTGAGCGATGGAACGGTCTCCATCGTGAGTTCGGGAGCACATTCCTTGGCGAAGTTCTGCGCGTCGTAGGGGCCGTAAAAATCCTCGCCCGTGAGGGACGACTTACAGCCAGCCATATCGCGGCCAATGATGAAGTGGGTGCAGCCGTAATTGCGGCGGATGATCATGTGCTGCAAGGCTTCGCGGGGCCCAGCCATGTGCATGGCATAGGGGAGATAGGCCCAGCGAATGCGCGGATTGTCGACCTCAGCGGCGAGCCGTTCGTAGGTCTGAAAGCGCACCGCTCCAGGGATGTCGTCCTGCTGAGTGGGTCCACAGGTGGGATGCACCAGCACTACGGCGTTCTCGCTCACGTTTTGAGCATGAAGAGCGCGGGTGAAGAGCTCGTAGTGGGCACGGTGGATCGGATTACGGCATTGGAAAGCAACAACGTCCTCACCAGCAGGCAACCCGGCACGCACTTCCGCGGGGGTTTTGCAGGGAAACACCCGCTTTGGAAGCGCAAGGCCCTCGATCAAGCCACCGAGGTAAAAACGACGGCGTTCGGTCGCAATCATGCGCACCGCAGGGTGCTCAAGGGATGTGGTGCCGTAGCAGCCCTTGGCCTCAACCACCTTGTCGGGCTCCCACTTGTCCTCCACCGTGAGAACAGCCAGCTCCTGGCCCTTGTAGGTGAGCAACACCTTGTCTCCGACGGCCACATCCTCCCTGTCGGTGTCCATCACGATGGGAAGGCCGAACAAATGGCCTGAGGTGGTGCGATGGCCTTCCACCACAGCGGCATAGTCCGCCTGATGCATGAATCCGCGCTCAGGCGAGAAGCCGCCAACGATGAGAAGCTCCACATCACAGGCGTTGCGGTCAGAGCATTCGAGGCGCGTTGTTGCCGACGCTTTCACAGCAGCCCGATCGGCTTCAGGCACCATCAGATCCACCAGAGTCCCTCCATAGGGGGCAATCACGCCTGAGGGCTGAGTGGAGGTGGTGCTGGCGGTCATGACGGGCCTTCGCTCGATCGTGAGACGACGCGATTCTCCCAGATCACAAAAAAGGGGAGCACCAGGCCCCCCCTTTCTCTGACGTCTTGCCCGAGAGCCTTGGGGATCAAGCCTCCTCGAGCCGTCCATAGAGCTCACCGTTGATCTTCACATCAACGATTTCACGGCCACCCATGTCGGAATCGGAAGGCTGAATGGCTGAGAACACACCGGCGAATTCTCCGGTTTCAGGATCCACTTTGGTGATGGACATGCTCATCACGCCCTGACCATCGATGTAGCGCTTGACGTTCTCCGTCTCCAGCTCCTTGTAATCACCACCGAGGCCGATCAGTCCCTGGGGGTAGTCGACACCCGTGGTGAGCGCGCGCCCTTTGGGATCAATGAAGTTGCTCGTGCGGTAGCTGGGTGTGCGGTAAGTGCCTTGGAAATCAGTGCTGGTTGTGATGGCCGCTCCGTTGGCCACAGCATCAAGGTTCTTGCTGGAGAACGTGAAGGGAAACTCCTCACCACCAGGGATCAGCACGGTGATCGGCTGAAAATCAATTCCACCTTCTTCTTTGAAGCTGATGCTGTCCTCGCCCACGGTGAGGGTGCCATAAACCTCATCAAGACTTGAGGTGTAGCGAGTGAGAATTTTGCCTTCAACGAACTGAGCTTCCTGGCGCTTGTTGGCCGGCTCTCCCTTAATGAAGACCTGGGTGGGATGCATGCAGATCCCCCTGAGCTCATAGGCATCACCCGCGGTCAGATCGATGGAGCCTCGAGCCGACTCCGAGAGGGTTGGGCAATCGTTGGCCTTACCGGTATTGCGGATGTCGTCGTAGGTGACATTGGAGCGATCGACGGCTTGAGCACCGCCGCTGCAGGCGGTCACAACCGTGAGACAGAAAGCCAGCACAAGGGCCAGCAGGGGACGGAAGCGCATGGGAGAGTTGCCGAATGGCCGGGTGGTGACAATGTCCACCGATGAGGCGGATCCTACAGAAGTTGATCAGCCACTCCAGTTAGGTTTGCAACCTCTCAACAACGTGAAGCGTTCGGCGTGCAGGGCAACGAAGACTCCATGATCCAGGCTCAACTTCAGCCCCTGCTGGAGCAGCTTCGTGTGCTCGCCGACGACCATCGCGATGAGCCTGAAGCTCTTCTCCTCTTTCTCAGGGAGCTTGAGGCGCTCCATCGCGACGTTCAAGAAGGAGCGTTTCGCAACAGCCTCCCGGAAGACCGTCAGCAGTTGTTTGGCTTTCTTCAAACCCTCGAGCGCAGTGGCGGCTGGCCTTACATCCCTCGGTTGCAACTGAAAACCTTCATCGCCCTTCTCGATCAAGGGCCTGCGGACATGGCGGCCTAATCGCCAAGCTGGCTGAGCCGATCCAACAGATCGTGCGCTAGAGCGAGCTTGTGCACAGCGGGAATGGCCTCCTGGCGTTCACCGGGCCCGAGAAGCCATCCACCGTTTAGGTCGCTATCAAGGCCCTGATCAGGGCGATCAATTGGATTGACCATCAACAGGTCACAGCCTTTCGCCTGGTATTTCTCACGACCGCGCTGGAGGAGGGTTTCATCGTCTCCTGCCAAGGCAGCGAAACCCAGCAGGCGTTGATGGGAGGGACGTCGTGACCCCAGCAACTGCAGCAGATCCGGCACCTGCTCCCAGCCCTGAGCGATCGTCTCCATGAGCTCGCCCTTGGGAAGCTTGGAGGAATTGTCCAAGCGCTCGCGCCGCACATCCGCAACGGCTGCGCACATCAGCACGGCATCAGCGCGGGGTTGACGCTCCAACAGGCAGACCTCCATGGCGGCGCTACTGAACGCCGGCAGACAGTACAAACCCTCCAGCCAGGCCTCTGGAACAGCCAGCGGACCATGCACCAGATCCACGTCCGCACCGCGGAAGCGGGCCGCTTGGGCAAGCAGAACGCCCATACGCCCGCTGCTGCGGTTGCTGATCAGACGCACTGAATCCAACGGTTCCTGGGTGGGGCCAGCGCTGATCAGCACGCGCTTGCCGCGCCAATCGGAACGCAGCTTCCCCTCGTTGTCAGCCTGTAGAAGCATGCTGGCGGCAGCCAGCACGATGCAATCCGGAGCTGCCATCCGGCCGGTGCCGACGCGGTCACACGCCAGCAGTCCGGCCTGCGGAGCCAGGGGCAGCACCCGAGGATCGTCGTGGAGCGTGCTCCAGTTGCGCTGAACCGCCGGGTGTTGCCACATGGCAGTGTTCATGGCGCTTGCGGCCAGCACCGGGCACTCGCAGGCCAACAGGAGGCTGGCTAACAGTCCCTCGCCATCGCCCTGCACCCAGCGCGCTAGAGAGCTGGCGCTGAGGGGCGCAACAATCACCAGGTCTGCCCATTCCGCCAGCTCGATGTGCAGAGGCCTTGGGCAAGAGGGATCCCATTGGTCAGCGTCCTGAAGGCAGGGATTGCGACTGAGACACGCGAGTGCGACAGGACTCACCAGTTGAGAACCACTGCTGGTGACCACGCAGCGGACCTGCGCCCCTTCCTTCACCAGCGCACTCACCAGCAGTGGTGTCTTCACAGCGGCGATGCTTCCGCAGGCCGCAACAATGACTCGCTGTCCTTGCAGCAGCCCAACCATGGATCAGTCCTCGTCGAAGGGTTCCTGATCGATCAGGTGGACGTAGGGGCGTGTGAGCTCAGGGCGATGAATCGCAAGAGCACGCAAGAGGTGCCAGTCACTGAGGCCCGCAAACGGGGTGGGGTAGTCGTCGTCTTCTAGACGACGGGCCAGGGAGGCCACCGATGCTTCATCGAAGGAAGCCAGACGCTCCGGCGTGATTGGCATGCAGAGCGTGGACGCTTCCGTCATTGTGCCTGGCGTCTTGCACGAAACACAGACGCTAGGTTTCAGGTACGGGGGGTTAGCTCAGCTGGTAGAGCGCTGCGATCGCACCGCAGAGGTCAGGGGTTCGAATCCCCTATCCTCCATGGAGAGACAGTGATGGGCGTGATGAACTGGACGTCCGAGGCTGAACAGGCGCTTCGCGAGGTTCCTTTCTTTGTTCGTCCAGCTGTGCGCCGCAAAATTGAAGCGTTGGCAACAGACCACAAACAGGAATTGATTGACGAGGCTTTTTACAAAGAAGCTCGCGCAAAGTTCTCACGCCGCTCGCCATGACCTCGTTCGGCATCACTCGCAGACGCTTGCGTCCGCTGCTGTTGACGCTTTTGGGATGCACCGTTCTGGCCTCCATTCCCGTGCGGCCCTCGGCATTGCTCACCTACATCCTGATCCTTGTGGCTGGCGGCCTGGCACGCCGCTAAGCCGGGGCTGACCGTCGGCCTTTGCAGGCCATGCGGTAAAAGAGAGGCTGAAAAGCTCTTGGTTGATGTCTCAGTCAAAACGAGAACAGGTTGTGAGTCACCTGCGCTATATCCGCCAGGAACTGCGGGAGATGCACCAAGGCGTCATGGAAGATGGCCTTCTCCCAGAAGCCGGCGAGGTTCGTGGCGTGATGGCACAAATGGAAGCCCTGCTCGAACTTCTCGAAGGCAAGAGCTCTCGCAAGGCCAAAGCTGAATCTGACTGATTTCAACTACGCCACTTGCCAAGCGGTGCAGTTCAAGCTTTCCTTCGCCAGACCCCATCATCCGGCCCAGGCTGAGCCTGGGCTTTTCTCTTAGAAGACCAAGATGTAGCGCTTGATAAAGGCAGAAGCACCATGAATGGTGTATACAGAGGGCGGCAGGGTCTGGGTCGGGTGATGGGGATCACCAGTGCACCTCCCTGCCTCTTCTCTGAGCGGCTTCTTTTATGACCGCCCGTCTTCAGTCAACCAGGCTTCAACGCAGTGTTGGTGAGGCCACGACCCGCCTCGATCATTGGGCGACGAATCCTTGGCGTCGCATCTCCCTCCTCCTGATCGCCTTGACGGGAAGTTTCATGCTGGGCAATGGAATCGCAGCGATTTCCGGGTCTTTGAATTTGATGGATCCGCTGGCATCGATGCTCACCGTGGGCGTGCTTGAGGTGATGGTGCGGGTAAGGCGTCACTGGGCCCGGGATCACCGCAGCCATCTGGGCAGGCAGCTTCTCGACATGGTCCGGATCGGTCTTCTCTATGGGCTTCTGCTCGAGGGATTCAAGCTGCTCTGACGCCCTGGCATGCACCAGAGAGCACGGACAAAACCGATTTCAATCCATACCCTACGGATAGATCTGCTGAAGTTCTGGCCATGGCTGGTGAGCGTTTCTACCTCGAGCTTGAGCCCCCTGAAGAACGCCTGCGCCATGCACCCCACGTGGTGATCGTTGGCGGTGGTTTCGCCGGCGTCAGAGCCTGCAAAGCCCTGGCCAATGCGGACGTTCGAATCAGCCTGATCGACAAACGCAACTTCAATCTGTTTCAGCCGCTTCTGTACCAGGTGGCCACCGGTTTGGTCTCCCGCGGGGATGTTGCCACGCCTCTGCGGCAGCTGGTTGGACGCCAGCGCAACGTGCAGGTGTTGTTGGGTGAAGTGACCCAGATCAACCCTGAAGGCAAGCAGATCGTTTTCAACGGCAAGGCCTACAGCTACGACTATCTCGTTCTGGCCACCGGCTCAGGCAGCACGTTCTTCGGCCATGAAGACTGGCGCTGCTTTGCGCCACCCATGAAAATCCTCGAGCACGCCGAAGAAATCCGCCGGCGGCTGTTGATGGCGATGGAGCAGGCGGAACAGACCCCTGACCCGGAAGCGCGTCGGTTCCTGCAAACCGTTGTGATCGTGGGCGGCGGCCCCACGGGCTGCGAAATGGCAGGCGCCACCTCGGAACTGATGCGCAATGCCATGCGCCGTGAGTTCCGCCAGCTCAATCCGGCGGACACTCGCATCATCCTGGTTGATCCGGGGGACCGTGTGCTGAGGGCAATGCCGGAAGCGCTATCTCAAGCGGCCCAGGAAACCCTTGAGGCCCTTGGCGTAGAAATGCTTTTCAAGGGTCGGGTGCAGACGATGCAGCCCGGCGAGGTGACCGTGGGCACCCCCGATGGAGACCAACGCCTTCAGGCCGCCACTGTGATCTGGACAGCCGGTGTGCGCCCCTCCCATCTCGGGAAGAAACTGGCCGACGCCATCGGCTGTGAAACCGACCGGAGCGGACGGGTGATCGTGGAGCCTGACTTCTCGGTGCAAGGGCACCCGGAAATTCGCGTGGTTGGCGACCTCTGTTCCTACAAGCACACCCGGGACGGCAATCCCCTGCCTGGCATGGCGGGACCCGCCACCCAGGCCGGCGGCTTCGTCGGCAAAGACATTGCTGCCATGGTGGGCGGACAATCGCGCCCAACCTTCAGCTGGTTTGACTTCGGCAGCATGGCCGTGCTCGACCGGGTGGACGCGGTGGCCGATCTGCGTGGTTTCAAGTTCAAAGGAGGCATCGGTTGGCTGCTCTGGGCTGCCGCCCACCTCGCCTTCATGCCCGATCGGGAAAACCGCTACACCCTGCTGATCAAATGGATCTTTGCAGTGGTGTCGCAGTCGAGAGCATCGATGCTGCTCACAGGGATGCCCAGTCAGCACATGGGACTGGATGCTCCAGATGCCGCATTCCCAATGCAGTCTGGATCGGGCCCCTCGATCGCCGAACCCGGAGCTGCCCTACGGGCCGCGATGGATTACTACTCCAACCAAGTGTCCGGGATCTCCACTCAGAGCGAAAGCGGAGACTCCGCAGCCGCCATCAAATAAAGCAGCGCCATCCGGATCGGGATGCCATTGCGCACCTGATCCTCTACACGATTGGCGCTCAGATCATCGAGAAGGGCACCGCTCATCTCCACACCCCGGTTCACCGGGCCAGGGTGGAGCACAGGGATGGGAACCTGGCAGGCCTGCAGTCGCTCATGGCTGAGCCCGAAGTCGCGGTGATAGCGATCCAAGCTGGTGAGCATGTGCTGACGCATGCGCTCCTTCTGCAGACGCAGGGTCATCACCGCATCGGCTCCGGCCAGCGCATCATCAAGATCGCGCACCACGGTCAACGCGCCCCGATCGGCAACGGGATCTGAGGCTTGTCCAGGCGGCGGCTGGGCTACGAACTGCGCAAAGGCCTCAGGCACCAGGCTTGGCGGACCGCAGAGAATCACATCCGCGCCACAGGCCGTGAGGGCCCAGAGATTGGAGCGCGCCACTCGGGAGTGGAGAACATCGCCCACGATCACAATGCGGCGTCCGCGCAGGGCTTCCGGCAATGGGTGACTGGGGTTGAAATGCTGCGCCAGGGTGTAGAGATCGAGCAGCCCCTGGCTTGGATGGCTGTGCAGGCCATCGCCCCCATTGAGCACCACGGTGCGCTCACCCGTGCGTTCAAGGGCTTCAGCCAACTGCCTGGGCACGCCTGTGCAGCGGTGACGCACCACCAGCACATCGGCGCCCATGGCCACATAGGTGCGTGCTGTATCGAGCAGGGATTCTCCCTTGCTGAGCGAACTGCTGGAGGGCGAGAAGCTGGAGACGTCGGCAGACAACCGCTTTGCTGCCAGCTCAAAGCTGCTGCGGGTGCGGGTGCTTGGTTCGAAGAAGAGTGTGGCCACAAGCCGCCCCTGGAGCGCCGGCAGCCGACGCGCGCCGGTGACGGGCATCGCACTGAACCGATGGGCCAGCTCAAGAACAGCCGCGTAATCCTCCCTGGAGAAGGTGGAGAGATCGAGGATGTGGCGGTGGGTCCACGCGCTCAACTGGGCGTCCGCTCACTCTGCTGAAGCTTAGTGGGAGGAGATCCATTCGCCCAGGCAGCATTGGGCTGGTAGGCGTCCTGCAGCAGTGGCTTGCGGTCTCCCTTGGCCCGTTTGCTCACGCTGCGGCTGGCTTGGAGATACCAGCGCCACGGCCACTCCTGCGCTCGGGCAATCCCGATGCGGGTGGTGGTGACCAGCGCCAGATTCTGCAGCTCCGAAGGGCGCGGAGCGATCCAGAGATCCTGCCCGGAGCAGGCGGAACAACCATCCATCTGCCGGTCGATCCCGAAGCGACGAGCCAGTAGCCCAGGTCCCGCTGCCACACGCTCAGGCTCACCAGGCAGGGCCACAGCCCTGAGCAACACACCATTCGCCCACTCGGCGCGATCAGTCACCACATTCACGCAGTGGTGAATGCCATAGCTCACATACACATAAAAACGCCCAGGCTCCCCGAAGAGCGTTTCGTTTTGAGGGCTCCTGCGCCGATAGCCGTGGCAGGCAGGCTCCTCCTGGGAATACGCCTCCGTTTCCACAATCACGCCCCAAAGGAGGCTGCCGCCCTCTTGGCGTTTCACCAACCTGCAACCAATCAAGTCGGGGGCGACCAGCTCAGCGGGGCGGCAGAAGAAGGCTTGGGGGAGTGCTGGGAAGTCTTGGGTGATGGGCTGGATGGCTATGGGAGTGGCTTGCAGGTCTTTATTCATCCTGCTGACATCAAGCTGTGGATGACCCAAAATGGAGGCATTACACCCACTCACAGCGCGGCAATGTCAGAAGAGCAACTCAAAGCCTTCCTGGAAGCCGTCCAAGCAGATGCGGGGCTCCAAGAGAAGCTAAAGGCAGCTACCGATGCTGATGCTGTCGTAGCAATTGCCAAGGCTGCAGGTTTTGTGATTTCAGCTGGGGAGCTGAAGAAATCACAGGCAGAGCTTTCGGATGAAGAGTTGGAAGCCGTGGCTGGGGGTGGTTGTATTACTGGGAGAGAAAGCTGTTATGGTGTTAATCAAACTACAGAGCCACTAGGCAACAACTAAGAGCGTTGCTGGGCGCTCAAATAGCAACTACTTGTCAAAAAACAAGTTAATTTGACAGAGAGCTAACTTAACTTAATTCCTCCCGTCAAGCCTCTATCTCCACAGGGGCTTTTTATTTCTTCAGCCACCCTCAACCAGCCCCAAACGGCTTCCGATACCTGGCACAATTTTCGTCAATTAAGCAACAGTAGTGCGTCAGCAATGGCGGGTTTTTTTGTTGTTAACTGACAACGTTGCCGACGATTGCTAAAAACAGGCTGTAGCTCCACACGTTCCCATGTCAGAAGAGCAACTCAAAGCCTTCCTGCAAGCCGTCCAGGCAGATGCGGGGCTCCAAGAGAAGCTGAAGGCAGCAGGCGATGCGGATGCTGTGGTGGCGATTGCTAAGGCTGAGGGCTTTGTGATTTCTGCTGAGGAGCTGAAGAAATCTCACAAGGGATTTCAGGCAGAGATTTCTGAAGAGGAGCTGGAAAGCGTAGCTGCAGGCGGATGTAACGTAGACACTTACAAGGCTTCGTTAACGACTGTTATCTGGTCAAGTTTGTGTCCCTGAAAGGCGCGGGAGCGGTAGAGGTACGGTTCCGGTTCTGTAGCCCATCCTAATCCTTTAGAGCCCCTGCAGTCGTAGGGGTTTTTTATTTTTTCAATAGACCACCAAGAGCCATCATTCAGCCTCAACCAGCCACAAACGGCTTCCGATGCCTGGCACAATTTTCGTCAATTAAGTAACAGTAGTGCGTCAGCAATGGCGGGGTTTTTTGTTGCCTGCTAGGTTGCGCTGAAGACTTACGGGTTGTCCACCGCTACAAAGGAGTCACGCTGCGGTTTCCTTGATGGCAACACTGGACGAGTTCAAGGCACTGCGTGATGGAGTGTCCATAGAGGTTCAAGGGGAGCTGTTCAAGCTGATGACCTCAGACCCTGATGCCTCCATCCGTCGCATGGTGGAGATCGCAGCAGAGAAAGGGATGACGGTGATCTCTGCTGAGGTGCGTGGCTTTCTGAGGCAGATGGACGACGATGATGAGTTCGATGATTTCGAACTGGATGCCATCGCCCTCAATGCCATTGCTGGTGGAATGCACACACGGGACAGCGCCTGCTGAAAAACGGAGCAGCCTGTCGCTCCGAGTTAATTAATCTCCCGACAAAACATTCACCCCGTCGTAATGGAGGGGTTTTTGTTGGATGGATTTTCCCTAAAGGGTTTATGTGCATCTCTAGCGGTGAAGTAAATCCTGTCTAGAAAGGTAAAAGCTAGGTATTTCCAGTGCCATTTCGCGTGCGAAGTAAGAACCCTTTTGTTCGGGTTATCTCAGCCGTCGTGGTCGCCATGTCTTGGTGGGTCGTAATGACCGCTTCATTGCTAATAGTGCTTCCTTTTTTCGATACATACGATACACAAGCATTCTTTACGGGGGTAAAGCCAAGTGACGATTTTCAAATTACGAATCTTGAGTTTGCGCTTGTAGTTGTCATTGTGTGGAGCGTCAATTTATTGTATAGCCTCGTTTTCAGGCGTCTGACTAAGTTTATGAACAGAAAACTAAAGAAAGACGTTGAGTGGGAACGCAACCCAATGGGCTGAGCGGTGAGTGAATTTCATGAGCATCAAATCTTGGAGATCGATTTCCCGATAAAACACACTCCCGTCAGCAATGGCGGGGTTTTTTGGTTGCCTGCTGCCAACGCCGTCAACGATTGCTAAAACCAGGCTGTAGCACTACACGCTCCCATGTCAGAAGAGCAACTCAAGGCGTTTCTGGAAGCCGTCAAAGCTGATTCAGCATTGCAGGAAAAGCTAAAGGCGGCTGGTGATGCCGATGCCGTCGTAACGATTGCCAAGGCTGCAGGCTTTGTGATTTCTGCTGAGGAGTTGAAGAAATCACAGGCAGAGATATCAGAGGAGGAGCTGGAAGGCGTGGCTGGAGGTGGGACGACTATAACCACAGACACTACGACACTGATGACAACTGTCCTTTTATGACTTTATGATTAAGGCACACCTCTTTAGCTCATCCTAATCCTCTAGAGCCCCTGCAATCACAGGGGTTTTTTATTTCTACATCCACCCTCAACCAGCCCCAAACGGCTTCCAATACCAGCACAATTTTCGTCAATTAAGTAACAGTAGTGCGTCAGCAATGGCGGGGTTTTTTGAGCAGACAAATGCTGTTGGTTTTGCTATGAAGTGACTGTCAAAAAACAAACACGATGTCAGAAGAGCAACTCAAAGCTTTCCTGGAAGCCGTCAAGGCGGATGCAGGGCTTCAGGAGAAAATTAAGGCAGCTGCCGATGCCGATGCCGATGCCGTCGTAACGATTGCCAAGGCTGCAGGCTTTGTGATTTCAGCTGAGGAGCTGAAGAAATCTCAGGCAGAGCTTTCGGATGAAGAGTTGGAAGGCGTCGCTGGGGGCACAATCTCTATTGGCCTGAGCTGTGGCTGGTGTGCCTGATTTGATTGCAGTCTTGGCTGCTGCTCGATGTCATTTCTTATTGTAACTTAATCCCGTCAAACCCCTGCAATCACAGGGGCTTTTTATTTCTTCATCGACCCTCAACCAGCCCCAAACGGCTTCCGATACCTGGCACTATTGCCCAACACTGCCGCCAGGCATTAGCCGCCTTCCACGCCTCAGTCAAGCCGAAATATTTACAGCCACAGCAAAGCCTTTCCTCCCTATTCTCTTCTTCCATTGATACGTCTATCTCCTCAGTATAAGTTTTCAACTACCAAATACTTCGCTCCCTATCGCCATCACGAATGCCATTGGCTCGCCTAAATCTCACCGCTATCTGATTCCACTCCTCTGGGATTTGATTGAGGCGACAATCAAATGCAAAAGACAGTTGCTGTTGCCCTGGCGAGACACGCCTTCTCTTGCTTCTATGAGCACCTCTTGCCTCCACCAATCGCTTGAGCATCCTTAAGCCCCAAAGCAAGCTGCCGTCTTCTTGGCGTTTCACCAACAGGCAACAAATCAAGTGGGATCGACCAGCTATGCAGGGCGAGCGAAAAAGTTCTGGGCGAGGGCTAGGAAGTCTTGCGTAGGCGTAGTGGTATGGAAGTAGCTGCAGGCCTCTCCATTGTGCGGACAACTGTGAAACTGTGCCAACCACAGTGGCAGTGGATGGTGTATTTGACAATAATTTTCAAAAGTCAAGTTACGTGCGCACCTCTAACTGGCTTAGTTCGACGCTATGGCCTTGAAAGCCTGCTCTGCACAACTTGCTTGCGCTTTGCTTTTGGTCGTTGAATCTGCATGCTTTTCAGGTGATTCAGTCGCTCAAGCAGGAAACACGGTGCCTGAAGCGATACCTCTCGTTGATCAAAAGAAGGTTTCTCCGTCTGAGCTTGTTGAGCAGCTCAAGCAACTGCAAGATCAAATAAAAGCAAATTCGAGACCCGTTAGTCTTGCCGAGGCAATCAAGTTAGGATTGCAGAATAACCCCGAGCTTGCTAGCTCTTTCAGCACGATTCAGCAGTTTGAGTGGCAATTGATTGCGGCACAACGGAGCTGGTACCCCACGCTTCAGCTCACCAATGGGACTCCTTTTATTGGGAGTAACTGGGGCACTTTTGTTCAAGACCAATATGCCCTGCCAAACCAGCAAGTTAAGGAGCTTCAGGCGCAGGGGCTAGGGCGTAAATCTGCGACAAAGTCTCAGCAGTTTGTTGTGCAGCCCGGCGCCCAGGTGAATTGGAATTTCCTTGATCCAACCCGTCAACCCAATATTAATGCCGCCGCTGATTCCCTTCTGCAACAAAAGTTTCTTTTTGACGTGAGTGCTCGCAATCTAGTTTTGCAGATCCAGGAGTCTTATTACGCGATTCAAAGCAATCAGCAGCTGATTAATAGCTTTCAGAAAATTTACATGATTAACCAGAAACAGCTCGAGATTCTCGAGGCGCGAAAGTCGATCGGCATGGTCACAGTGCTTGATCTCGAGCAAACCCGTTCTCAGCTGTATGGCCAGCTCAGTCAGCTTGTGCTCTATACAAGCAATTACATTGAGCAGACGGCACTTTTGGCCCAGCAATTAGCCTTGCCTGCGAATCAATTGGCCATTCCTGACCAGCCAGCACAGATGCAGGGGCGTTGGCAGGTCCCTCTGCAGGAGACCATTCGCAGAGCCACGCAACAGAGGGAGGAAATCCTCGCGAGCTTGGCTGCTGCGGAGTCTTCCAAGTGGAGCAGTGTGGCCTTATTGAGGCAATATCTACCCGTTTTCTCTCTGGTCGCTACAGGGAGTTTAATCGGACAAAACGGCTACCAAAATATCCCGGTGCCTAATGATCCAGGGTCTCAGTACGCCCGTAATCGGCAGTGGAACGCTGCGATTGGCATTGGTTTCAACTGGATGCTCTTTGATGGTGGTATCGATGCCGCTAATGCGCAGGCGTTCAAGACGCAGGCTCAGCAACAATTAGCCCAGGCGGCTCTTACGGAACTGCAAGTCACCCAGCAGATTCGATCCAGCTATGGCCAGTATCAGACCTCACAGGTAGCCGTTACGACCGCACGCCAGGCATACCGGAGTGCCGAATTAGCACAGGAAGCTGCTCGGGCTCGATTTGAAGTGGGTGTCGGCGATATCACCAGTGTGGTGCAAACGATTCAACAACTTTCTTCTGCGGCTCAGCAGTTGTCGCAAGCAGTTCTGGGCTACAACAACGCGGTCGCTGAGTTGTATCGCTATTCGGCAACCTGGCCTGGCGCCTCGCAGCAGGAGGTGCAGGAACGCCTCAAAATGATGCGAGATTCTCCCGAGCCTTTACGGCCGGATTCCTTAACGAGGCTCGGGCTATGACCCAGTTATTCAATGATCGGGCTTTACGCAAGCGTCACCGTGTTGGTGATCGTAACGGCCCTGTGCGCCTTTTGACGCCTCCCTTGCGACTCACCCTGGCGTTAGGCATCTTGATTGCGGCCTCTGGTGCGCTCTGGGCCATCTTGGCAAGAATTCCGATCTCGGTGCAGGGCACCGGCGTTTTGTTGCCTGTGAGCACGATCAATAGCAGCTTGAGTAGAACCAATGGCAAGGTTTATTGGTTCTTCGATAAACCAGTCCAGGCTTGGCACAGAACAGCTCTTAAATTTCGCAATGATCCGGAGCAGTTTGATAACCAACAGATGACCGCCTTAGCCCGAACGATGGTTCGTCAGACCGCTTCTCTCTACGACAAGCAAGCCAAATCTAGTACGACTGATCAAACCTCAACCGAATTCATGGAGAGCTTAAAGCGTACCTACAGGGGGCAACAATTCTCTGTTGGCACGCTTCTCCTTTGGGTGCAATCGTCAGCTCAGCAAGAACGTTTGCAGAGTGCTCTCACTGAACTAAATCGCACTCTCGCTGATTCCCGTGCCCAGTCCATCAATATTCAGTCGAAGCAGGCCATCCTCTCGGGTGAACTCTCGAGTCGTTCGTCGTACCTTCAAAAGATGATGGCGTTGGAGGGTCGTGGTTTTGTTAGCCGCGAGTCGATTCTCCAGGAACAGGCCCAGGTAGATACCATCCGATCCAACATTCTTGGCAATCGCAATGAACTGATTCGGATTCAAAATCAAAATAACGAAGCTTACCAGAAGCTCCGCAATGAGCTTGCCAAGTTGATCAACGAAGAGCTTTTGTTTGCCACTCGCGATGTCTACCTTTCTCAGGTAATTCCCAATGATGGTGAGCCGGTCACCCAGGGACAAGAATTACTCAAACTGAGTGATGACGATCTCGCCGATCCTGTGCTTGTGCCGTTGTTCCTCAGCAGCAAGGAAATGGCCCAGGTGTTCCCTGGGATGCCTGCCTTGGTTACTCCATCAGGTTACAAACGATCGGAGGTGGGTGGGATTCAGGCTGAAGTTGTCTCAATGGGCAAACTCCCAAGTAGCCGTGAAGACGTGCAGGCCAGGGTTGGTATGCAGTCTCTCGCTGATGTGATCATGCAAAAGGAGCCTGCCCCCACCTTGGCTGTGTTGGCGTTGAAGCGTGCCAAGAGCTCCACCGGGCGCAACAGTGGTGGCTATCTCTGGAGTTCTCGGGGGGATCTTCCCTATCCACCCACGGCAGGCGACCGGCTCGAGGCAGAAGTCACCACGCGCAGTGTGGCTCCGATTGAGCTTGTGCTGCCAGCGTTGCGACGTTTCTTCGGCTGGTCACCACCGGAAACACCAGCCACTACACCCGCTGCTTCTCAACCAAAACGGCAGCCATGAAACGCTTGCAGCGCCATCGGATCAAAGCCCGCACACGACTTCAATACGAAGCCGCTGAATGTGGTGCTGCATCGCTTGGGACCATCCTGGCCTATTTCGGCCGAGTGGTGGAGCTAGGTGAGCTGCGTTTGGCCTGTGGTGTGAATCGCGATGGAGCGAACGCGAAACAGCTGCTCGTGGCGGGTCGTCAATACGGACTCAAGGCTCGGGCCTATCGCTGCTCCGGTGAGCAGCTCAAACGCGAGGGGCAATTTCCTTGCGTTGTGTTCTGGGGATTCAATCATTTTCTTGTTGTGGAAGGCTTTGATGCCGACCATGCCTTTTTGAGTGATCCCGCTCAGGGGCGTGTGCGGGTAGAGATGGAAGAATTCCAGGATAATTTCACCGGCGTTGTGCTCGAATTCGAGCCTGGCCCTGAATTTCAGACCGGCGGGCATGAGCGTTCGCCTTTGCTGAGTCTGCCAGCCACCTTGGCTCCTTATCGCCATTCAATCGCCGTGTTGCTTTTGGTGAGCAGCGGCCAAGCCGTGCTCACCGTTCTCGTGGCTGGATTTACCTCCACGTTTATTGACAGTTTTCTGCAGAATCAGCGCCTCTATTTCGGGATTCCGCTGATCTGGCTGTTATTGATCACTGTGCTGGCTTGGCTGGCGCTGTTGGCTGGGCAGTTTCTGGTGCTCCGGCGCATGGAGCTGTTGCTCTCCAAACGGCTGACAGCCGATCTTTTCCGCAAGCTGTTTCAGGTGACATTTGCCTTTTATCAGGCCCGCTTTCAGGGAGAAATTGCCAGTCGAATGCTCCTGGGGATGCAAACCACCCAGGTGGTGATAGCCCAGATGCTTCGCTTCGGGCTGTCGCTCTGGATTGGCCTCTTTGTTTTGATTTTTGCCTTTGTGATCTCTGCCTGGTTGGCGCTCTTGGTGTTGGTGGTGATGGCCGGCAATCTGTTTCTGAATTGGTGGCTTACCGATCAGCGCTATGACTCCAATCGGCGTCTGGCGATTGAACAAGGCAAGGCTCAGGGCAAGGGACTGCAGGGGATCAACAACATTGAAACCCTGAAGGCGTCTGGTCTGGAATTTGACTTCCTCAGCCAGTGGCAAGGAAGTTTTGGCAATGTGGTGACCCAGAATCAACAGCTCGGTGCTCAGATGGCGTTGGCCACGATCACAGCGAGCGGTAGCACCTTCCTTCTCAGTGCCCTGATCATCACAGCTGGAGGTCTGCTGATTATCGCCGGCAAGATGTCGCTAGGAACTCTAGTGGCGTTTCAGTTCCTTCAAGGCCAACTCACTGCTCCGATCTCATCATTGCCCCAACTGAATGCCACGCTTCAACAGTTGATCGGCAGCCTGGGGCGCCTCGACGACCTCAAGCGCAGCGACGATGATCCTTTGGTGCGCAGTTTTGCCCTGCCAGCACACTCTTCTCAGCCGCACGAAAGTGAACAGATGCGCCTGCAGGGACATTTAGAACTTGAGAATCTGAGTTACAGCTTCAATCCCGTTTCTCCTCCCTTTATCAGCAATCTCAGTCTCTCAATTCCTGCTGGATCGCAGTTGGCGATTGTGGGCGGAAGTGGATCCGGGAAAACCACCTTGATTCGCGTTCTCGCAGGTTTATATCAACCCAGTGGCGGGCGTTTGCTTTTCGATGGTCGGCCCTGGGAGCATCACGGTGATCGGCTGATGCGCGACAGCCTGGCCTATGTGCCTCAGCAGGTGTTCATGTTCAACGCCTCGATTCACGACAACATCACCCTGTGGCGCTCTGGTTATCGCCTGCAGGATCTTGAGGAGGCGGCCCACGACGCTCAGATTCTCAACACCATTACCAGCCATCCAGAGGCCTTTGCCCGTCATCTCAAAGACAATGGCAGTGACCTCAGCGGTGGTGAACGTCAACGGATGGAGCTGTGTCGAGCACTGCTGCGCAGACCCTCGATACTGCTTCTCGATGAGGCCACAAGTGCGCTCGATAATTCCGCACAGATGCAGGTATTGAACGCCCTCAAGGCCCGGGGACTCACGGTGGTGAGTGTGGCCCACCGTCTTGATGCCGCCTTGCGCAGTGATCAGGTGTTGGTGATGGCGCAGGGCGCCGTTGTGGAGCTTGGCTCTCCGCAAGAGCTGCTCGATCAAAGCGGCGCTTTTCGTGCACTCGTCGATTCAGAGCGTGTCGGTCAGGGGATGGCGTAATGGACCATCCAGATCCACAAGCCGCTTCTGAGCAGGCCTTGCTGGCTGCGCAGTCGCTGGAGACGGCCCTTCTATTTGAGGAAGAAGCCAACGACGATCAAGACGCTTCAATGCGTTTGTTGGGATTCTGTCTGGCTGAGCTTGGCCGACGGCATCAGCCTTTGGAGCCGCTGCCAGGTGCTTCGATTGAAGCGCTGTTAAACCACAACGACATTCACCATCGTCGCGTCGAAGTGCCTCGTCATCTACAAAAGAACGAGGTGCCCTTGATGGTTGTGAATCCCAAAGGGAGCACCACTCCCTGTGCGCTCTATCGGCGTGGTCGCACCAATTGGCTTTATGACCCCGAGAAGCAAACACACCAGTCCGTCCCGCACGCCACAGCGTTTGACGATACGGGCTTTGAAATTTACCTTTCCCTGCCGGAACGTGTCCCTGGCCCCTTAGCGGTGTTGCGCTTTGCGTTTGGCACTGAAGTTGCAGCCTTGTTGGCGTTAATCATCACGTCGGCTGTGGTAATGGGATTCAATCTCTCGATTCCGATGCTCACCAATCTTCTGGTGAGTCGCATCCTTCCGCAAAACGATCAGCAGCTGCTCTTTCAGGGGCTCACTGTGGTGGTGTTGATCGTGATCGGTTCAGTCGCCAGCCAATATCTGCAGAGTCTGATGATGCTGCGCCTGGAGAGTGTGGCCGATCTCCGTTTGCAATCGGCCGTTTGGGATCGGGTGATGCGCCTTCCCATGAGTTTTATCAGCCGCTACACCACCGGTGATCTTGCTTCTCGCGTCAACTCCATCAGCCAGTTGCGCCAACTGATGGGCAATGGTGTGCTCTCCACGTTGCTGTCGAGCTTGTTTGCAGTCAGCTATTTCGTGTTGATGTTTGTTTACGACAGACACTTGGCTCTTTGGGCCAGTGCCTTCACTTTGGTGGCGATTCTCTGCTTGCTATGGATCACCTGGCGCTCGATTCAACTACAGATGCCTTTGCTCGAAAGTGGAGCTGAAATCACCAATTTTTCACTCCAAGCCGTGATGGGCATGCCCCAGATCCGCAGTGCTGGTGCCGAACCGTTTCTATTGCTGCGTTGGTTGCGTGAGGTCAATCGCTATGCCCTCCTGCAATTGCGCAGCAACGTGTACAGCGATGCGATTGAGCAATACGGCACGCTTGTCTCGCCTCTGGCCAGCTTATTTTTGTTTGCCGTGGTGGCTTTCCGGATTCTCAACAGCCCGAACACCTTTGAGTTGAACCAAACGGTGGTGGCTTTCATTTCCTTCAATGCCGCTTTCGGCAGTTTCAATGGGTCGGTAACTGGTGCGGTCAATCTCATTGCCAACGTGGCAGGCCGAGCTGCTGTGCTGTGGCAACGGGCTGAACCGGTGATGTATGCCGACGTGGAGCCTGGTTATCAAACCGATGCGGTGCGCCATCAATTAAAGGGTGAGTTTTGCCTGCAACGCATTGCCTATGAGTTTCCAGGCAGCAGTGAGCCTCTCTTTCAGAATTTGTCGTTCTCAATTCCCGCAGGTCAACACACGGCGATCACCGGCCCGAGTGGCTGCGGCAAAACCACACTTGTGCGCATGCTCCTGGGTTTCATCACGCCAATTGGTGGAGAGGTGTTGGTGGATGGCATTCCCCTGAGTCAATTGGCGATTCGCTCGTATCGGCGGCAAATGGGTGTGGTGATGCAGACCGCACGTCTTAATGCTGGTTCGATTTACGACGTGATCTGTGGTGGTGTGCAGCGCAGTGAGCAGGAGGTTTGGGAAGCCCTTGAGAGAGCTGCAGTGGCCGACGAAGTGCGTGCGATGCCAATGCAATTGGAGACCCTTCTCAGCGATTCCGGCGGCAACGTGTCGGGAGGCCAGGTGCAGCGCATTGCCATCGCCCGTGCCTTGATCACACAACCGAAGGTGTTGATCATGGATGAAGCCACCAGTGCCCTTGACAATCGATCTCAGCTGGCGATCACCGAAACAATTAATGCCCTTGGCATCACGCGGATTTCCATCGCCCATCGACTGGCAACGATCCAACAGGCGGATCAGATCGTGATTCTCGAGCGCGGCTGCCCTGCGGAATCAGGCCAGTGGGATGAACTCAAGAACCATGGTTACCTCCAGCGCATGTTGGCCAGTCATTGACTGCACTTTTGCAGTAGTCCGGCACTTAAGAGTGTGTTGGCTGCACATTGTGAGTCACGATCCTCCAACAACGCCAAGGCCATTCCGCTCAAGCCCGTAAAGAACCCTGGCAACACCAAGTTGCCTTCCTGGGTGCCAAAGCAGCGCAGTTGTGGTTCCGTGCCTTGGCATCGATCCAGCGCCTGCCTCTTCAAATGATTGGCTTGAGCCATTGCCAATTGTTTGACGCGTTCGTTCACCAGCCAGGGACCTTGCGCCAGATCACGCAGCAGCACCATCAGGCCGAGGGTGCCGCAACAGAGATGGTCCATCCCTGGCTGCTTAATTGATGCTGTGGTTTCCAAGGCGATGCTGAGTTCCTCAGCGCACTGGTCATCCCAGAGATCGGTGCCCCAGAGACAGGCGCGGCCGAGAGCAATACCGGGTGCGCCATGGCACCAGCTCACCATGTAAGCAGGGCCTTCTTCGGGTGTCTGCTGGAAGCGAAAATCGGGCCAGTTGCCGGCATCGGCATGGAAATGGCTTCGCTCATGCTTCACAGACTTGAGTGCTGCCTTCAAAAAGCGCTCCTTTCCTGTGGACTGATGGAGGAGCGCCAGGGCAGCTGCATAGCCCGCGGTGCCATGGGAAAAACCAAGCAGTCCAGAGTGGCGCGTCGACTGTCTCCAGCTGCCATCCTCATCCTGCGTTTCCAGCAACCTGTCGCCCGCCAGGACCGCCAGCTCAATCGCTCGCGTGGATTCGAGCCGTAGTAAAGGGCCGATCAGGCCTGCGCAGCCACCGATCACATCCCACTGCTGATCGGACTTGATGAAGCGGGGCTGGGCTCCTTCCAGGAGTTGGGCGGCCAGATCAGTTTCACCGATCTCGCGCAGTGCCAGCAGGATGCCGCCGCAACCACTAAGTCCCAGGGATTGATCGCGCCACCAGCGCCTTAGCCCATCGCCATGGGATTGCCCCACAAGGTCATGCAGTGGTTTGAGGATCGCCGCCTGGATCGCCTCCACCTCTGCAGGCGCGCTGCCGAGTGATTGGAGACGCTTCAACAGGCAAGCGATGCCGATCGAACCGCCATAGAGCGAGAGGTCAACCGGGCCAAACGAAAAACTCTCGCCATCGGCGCCAAGATCCATCCCCAACCACTCGATCTGTCCCTGAGGATCTCGGATCGCTAGATCGAGCAGCATCTGGGCGATGGTGCTGGCAGCCTCAACCGCTGTGATAGCAGGCGCCGGCTGCGCAGTCTCAGCCTGTTGGTTGTGGGCATTCGCTGGACGACCCTCTTGCCGTTGCTTGAGAACCCGCGCCTGCACAGCGCCGCGAATCAAGCGCTCCTGAAAGTCGATTTCAGCTGCATTGAAGGCCCTAAGCCGGTTGCGCGCTGAGGCCAGGCCACTGGTTTCGATGAATCCCGGCAGCACCGCTCCATTCTCGTCGAGTTCCAAGCCATCGCGATCGATCGGATGCGTGAAGAACGGAATATCCAGCCGCTGCATTTGCTGGCGCTCGGCGGCAAACACTGGCCAGTGCAGCGGTTTACTTTCAGCCAAAAGAAAGCTGCGGCTCAGCTGCTCGAGGCACAGGGCCTGGGCTTCTTCTGTACGCAAGGCTGAGGCTTCCAATTGCTGCCGCTGCAAGGCGAAATACACCCGCGTGGCCCGCAACACGATCCGACGCGGTAGTCCCGCAAAACGTTCCAGCGGACTCTCTGGACTCAACCAAGGCTCGCGCAGCTGCAGGAACTGTTGGGCTTGGAGCCGAAAACCGGCGCAGAACGGCTCAAGATGCTCAGACAATGGATTGGTGTTGCCAAAGCCCACCGGAAGGCTGGTGGGGCACTCGGCCGCTCGGTTGATCCGGCCGGGCATCATGCCGTCGCTGTTGATCCCAAGCCAGCCAGCCATCGTGATCTCCTCTTTCGCGGGAGGCGCAATTCCGAGGGCACTGATGTCAATCGCCTGTTTGCCCTGGCCGATGAACCACCATTGGGGCAGCAAGCCGGATCTGAGCACAGAGCCCCGAAAGCGCTGCTGTAGGTCTGAGGGCTCCTGGTGTTCTGCTGACTCAGCAGCCGCCTGGATGTGATCGGGAAGGTCGGCTTCCAGAAGGGTCTCCGTGTCGATCAGCACCAACTGATCACCGCTGGCGATCAGATTTTCATGGTGACAATCGGTGCAGCCGAGCAGGTGCAGCAGGGCGGTGAGACGGCCGGCGTTGCAGTAGTAGCGCTCCAGCTCCTCAGCGTTGGCGCAAAGAGTGTGGGCAACATGCTCCATGTAGCCGTAGCCGTCGCAGGTCTGCACCACGAGGCTGCGCAGGGGAGGCAGCTCGGAGTGGGTATTGAGGTCCTCAATCAGGGCCTGGTAGGCCGCATCCACTCCCATGTCTTTGGGTTTGTAGACCAAAAGCTTGGTGTTGCTGCGATCTGGTGATGTGAAGCTGAGAATGGCCACAGCGCGGCCACCACGGTGGGGATCACTGAGGCCCTGCTGCACCGCTTGCAGGCACCAATCGCTTGGGATCGAACAGTTGTTGGCCAGGATGGAGCGATCGTTCTGGATCCTTTCCAGCATCTCCAGGCTGCCCTGATGCCAGAGGGTCACTACCGTGCCGATGAAGCGCCCCAACACGGGGAAGGTGGTGAGCAGGCTCTGCAAGCCATCGCGGCGGTGCGTTGTGATGAAGCGGGTGTAGAGCTCCCGCACCGGCGGCCCTTCTCCATCGCCTGCTGACCCCAGATGGGCGAGCAGCATCGCTCCTGGCGTACGGCCCGTATTGAACTGATCCCAGAGCACCTGATCGCCGATGGCGCAGAGCCGATTCAGCAGGGAGTCGGCCAGTTGATCGACCACGTTGGGGGCGATGCGATCTAGTCCAGCGCTGCGCTCCAGAGCTGCATGCAGCTCTGCTGCGGCGCCTTCCCGAATCGGTAGCCAGAGGTCGACAAAGGGCCGCTGTTCGCTGGCCTGCACCGGCTGGAGGGGCTGATCCCAGGCGCCCTGAAGCCAGCCCTGGCAACGGCTCAGGGCCTGCTGCCAGGCTTTGGAATGGCTGGTTTTGAGCTGCGGTGGAGCCGAGAGCCACTCCCCGAAAGCATTGCTGTCAGCCCAGCGGTCCCAGGCGAGGCGTCGCTCGAGCTTGTGGGGCTCGTCTGGAGCGATGAGATCCAGCCACTGTTGGGTCCGGTTCATTCAGTCGAGTGCGGCACGAAGCAATAGAAGAGGCCCTTGGCCTCCGGCAAACCCCGATCGATCCCGAGTACGCATCTCGAGCGATCAGAGATACGTTAGGAAGAGGTGGGAGGTCCCTTTTCTCATGCTTAATAGGCCCGAGAGAGACCACCGACAACCGTCGGTGTAACACTTATTTGGCGTTTCCCAAGAAACGACCAAAGACTTCACCTGTCTCAGGAGCGATCTGATATTTATGGTTCATATCAGCAGGTGAACTATCAACACTGGCGTCACTGTCAAGCCTTGCCATATTTCACAACCAGAGCGTACTTAGGGAGGCCTATCGCTAGCAGCGGCTTCCAGACTTAATTAGGACTCGTGACTGCAGGTGGGGGAAGGAAGACCACATTGATGCCGTGTTGAATGCCCATAGCTCACATAAACATAAAACCGCCCTGGCTCACCAAACAGCGTTTCGTTTTGAGGGCCCCTGCGCCGATAGCCATGGCAAGCAGGCTCCTCCTGCGAATACGCCTCCGCTTCCACAATCACGTCCCAAAGCAAGCTGCCGCCCTCTTGGCGTTTCACCAGCAGGCAACCGATGAGGTCGGGGGCGACCAGCTCAGCAGGGCGGGAGAAGATTGCCTAGGGGAACGCTGGGGGGGGGGCGTTGAGACGTGGTGGATAGGGCAATGGCTGTCTTGCTTGGATCTCACGCCACCCTGCTGACACCTGGCCATGCATTGACCAAAATTGAGGCTGCAGTACCTCGCCCACTCAAAGCGATGTCAGAAGAACAACTCAAGGCCTTCCTCGAAAAGGTCAAGACAGACACCAGCCTTCAGGAGAAGCTCAAAGCAGCGAGCAATCCTGACGCAGTAGCTGCCACGGCTAAAGAGGCTGGATTCATGATTTCTGCTGATGATTTGAACAGATCTCGATCGGAGATCTCCGAAGAAGAGCTCGAACACGTCTCTGGCGGTGGCTGCAGCCCTTGGAGCATTAATAGTGTTGGGACATTCGGGTGTTTGTAACCCTCAACAAGGATGCAAAGGCGCTGTTAGTTCAAGAACCAGGCCCAATACCTGGCACCATCGCCCGCACTTAGCGGGCTTTGTATTACCTACAGTCCTCCCAGCCGACGATTCCTAAAAAATCAGGGTGTAGCCCCACAAGCCCCCATGTCAGAAGAGCAACTCAAAGCATTCCTGGAAGCCATCAAGACGGATGCAGGGCTCCAGGAGAAGCTGAAGGCGGCAGGGGATGCGAATGCTGTTGTAGCGATTGCGAAAACTGCGGGTTTTATGATTTCTGCTGAGGAGCTGAATATCGCGCAGGTAGAGGCTTCAGAAGACGAGCTGGAGAGCGTGGCAGGGGCGGCGTGCTCGTGCAATAAAGAGCGGGGTGTTGGTTTTATACACCGCTTCGTGCTCGTGCAATAGAGTATGTGTGCTCGGTTTTATACACCGCTTAAAGCATGCATTTTATTACAATTTACCTTATCAAAACCTCTGCCATACACTGAATCCTTAGCCCTTCACACACCCTTAAAGGATCAAAATAACCCCTAGAACCTGGCACTATCGCCCACCACACATGCAGATATTGATCTGCTTTTACTGCCAACCAAATCGCATACATTTCAAACCACTGCACAGCCAGGTCCGTCAATTCTTAAGCCCTACTGAAGAGATCCTGCCCGGAGCAGGCGGAACAACCATCCATCTGCCGGTCGATCCCGAAGCGACGAGCCAGTAGCCCAGGTCCCGCTGCCACACGCTCAGGCTCACCAGGCAGGGCCACAGCCCTGAGCAACACACCATTGGCCCACTCGGCGCGATCAGTCACCACATTCACGCAGTGGTGAATGCCATAGCTCACATACACATAAAACCTCCCTGGCTCGCCAAAGAGCGTTTCGTTTTGAGGGCTCCTGCGCCGATAGCCGTGGCAGGCAGGCTCCTCCAGCGAATACGCCTCCGTTTCCACAATCACGCCCCAGAGCAACTCGCCACTCTCTTGGCGTTTCACCAACCTGCAACCAATCAGGTCGGGGGCGACCAGCTCGGCAGGGCGGCAGAAGAAGCTCTGGGGGAGGGCTGGGAAGTCTTGGGTGATGGGCTGGGTGGCTATAGGAGTGGCTTGCAGGTCTTTATTCATCCTGCTGACATCAAGCTGTGGATGACCCAA
Source organism: Synechococcus sp. PROS-7-1 (assembly GCF_014279795.1). Taxonomy (NCBI): domain Bacteria; kingdom Bacillati; phylum Cyanobacteriota; class Cyanophyceae; order Synechococcales; family Synechococcaceae; genus Synechococcus; species Synechococcus sp. PROS-7-1. Next base: position 407,653 of record NZ_CP047945.1, on the reverse strand, counting down.
AGTGGAGGCATCACACCCACTCACAGCGCGGCAATGTCAGAAGAGCAACTCAAAGCTTTCCTGGAAGCCGTTAAAGCTGATGCTGGTCTTCAAGAGAAGCTGAAGGCAGCTGGTGATGCGGATGCGGTGGTGGCGATTGCTAAGGCTGAGGGGTTTGTGATTTCTGCTGAGGAGTTAAAGAGGGCTCAGGCAGAGGTATCAGAAGAGGAGCTTGAAGGCGTAGCTGCAGGGAGAGCTGCAGGAAATCATATTACTGCTGGGGACTGTTTCATTTCTTCAATACGCAGCTGCACTGTGATTGTGCCGGAATATTAGTTCCTATTTACGGGGGGGGGGGGGCTCTTAGCCATCCTAATCCTCTAGAGCCCCTGCAGTCGTAGGGGTTTTTTTATATTTTCAATAGACCACCAAGAGCCATCATTCAGCCTTCAATGCCTGGCACCATCGCCATCAACGCAGCCTAACTACAGCCCCATCAAGGCACTCAGTGCATCACAACAAAAACTCAAGGCACACCAAAACCATCCTCAATACTTTCTCCTAACTTCTACCCTTATTCCTTCAACACATTCACCAATAACATCGCTCTCTATCGCTATCACGGATGCCATTTGCTCTTCTAAATCTCACCGCCACCTGATGCCACTCGTCTGGGATTTGATTGAGGCGACAATCAAATGCAAAAGGCAGTTGTTGCTGCCCTGGTAAGACACGCTTTCTCTTGCTTCTGTGAGCACCTCTTGTCTCCACCAATCGCTTGAGCATCCTTGAGCCCCACAGCGACGCGCCACTCTCTTGGCGTTTCACCAACCTGCAACCAGTCAGGTCGGGGGCGACCAGCTCGGCAGGGCGGGCAAAGAAGGCTTGGGCCAGAGGAGAGAATTCAAACAAGGCGATGACCATCCCTCCATCGCATCATTTCCAGTCTTCTGGAGTGGTGACAGGAGAGCAAACTGCCGCCAGGCTGCATTTCGATCCCCATGCTCGCAGCGATGAACGCCTCAATCCAGGCACGCCGCGACTTTGTCTTTCTGGCTCTTGCAGGGCTGTTCCTCGGCACCCTGGGGATGCTCAACATCCTTGGGCTCACTCGCTTCCTCGAACTGGGACACATCGGGTCGTGGCCGATCGTGGTGGCCGTTGGCGCCTTGCCCTATCCGATCACATTTCTGTGCACGGATCTGATCAGTGAGTTGTGGGGTGAGAAGAGAGCCGGCCAGGTGGTGTGGGTTGGTCTGCTTCTCAACGGCTGGGTCGTGCTGATCCTCTGGCTGGGCGGATTGCTCCCCGGTGTTGAAGGAGCCCCGGATTCCACATTCTTCGAAATCCAGAGACTGGCCTTCGGCTCCGTCTTGGCCTCCATGGCGGCCTATCTCACGGCCCAGTTCGTGGACGTGCGCCTCTTCCACTTCTGGAAACAGTTCAGCGGCGGACGGGCTCTCTGGCTGCGCAACAACGGCTCAACCCTGGTGAGTCAGCTGGTGGACACCAGCGCTGTGGTGCTGATCAGCCACTACGCCTCCGGCGTACTCCCCGTACGCCCCGGGGAACCCGTGGCTCCCCAGCTGGTGTCATTCATCGCCAGCGGCTATCTCTTCAAGGCCATGGCTGCACTGATCGACACCATGCCCTTCGTCTGGATCACCGGCTGGCTGCGCCAGTGGCTGGCTGTGCCTCGCACAGGCAGCGAAATCGGCGGAAGTGACGATCCGATCATGCAGGGCGTGACATCGAACGCATCCCTGCCAGGCTTGAACGAAAGGATGTAATCAGATGGACGCCGCCCTCTCCGGATTCAACCTGGGTACGGTTCTGCTCTTCGGCAGTGGCCTGTTCGTGCTGGCCACCCTCTACTTCGGCACCAGGGGTGGGTACTACAACACCGATCAGTACGACGGCAACGGCACCGCCCACTGAGCGCCAGGATCAACGTCAGTCGTCAGGAAGGCATGACCCCTTCGCTCCCCGGCCCGGTGGATCATTCCGATTCCATTCGCTTGGCTCTGCAGAGCTGGCCGGATGTGGACCAGTACCTGCAAACCTGCAAAGGTGTGATCATCCCCCTGGGTTCCACCGAGCAGCACGGGCCAACCGGCGCCATTGGAACTGATGCGCTCACCGCTGAAGCCGTCGCTCTCGAACTAGGACGACGCAGCGGTGTGCTGGTCACGCCGGTTCAAGCCTTCGGCATGGCCGAGCACCACCTCGGCTTTGCCGGCACCATGAGCCTGCAACCCGCCACGCTCCTGGCGGTGCTCCACGATCTTGTGCTCTCCCTAGCCACCCATGGATTCGAGCGGATCTTGGTGGTGAATGGGCACGGAGGCAACATCGCCACCGCCAGGGCCGCCTTTGCCCAGGCCTACGGCACTGCGGCCAGCCGCGGCCTCGAGGTAGCGCCCAGGCTGCGCTGCAAGCTGTCCAACTGGTTCATGGCCGGGCCTGTGATGCGCCGCGCCAGGGAGCTCTACGGAGAACGTGAAGGGCAACACGCCACCCCCAGCGAAATCGCCGTCACCTTGCATCTGCATCGCTGCCTGCAGGAGAAGCAGCGCCCCCTGCCCGAGGCCGCACCCTGCGGGGCCATTCATGGTCCGCAGGACTTCCGCCGCCGCCACCCCGATGGCCGCATGGGATCCGATCCCTATCTCGCCAAACCTGAGCATGGTCAGGAGTTGCTGAACACAGCCGCGGAGGCGTTGCGCGAGGATCTCTGCACTTTCCTCACTGCCGCATGAGCAACATCACGGCCGACGACGTGCGCAAGGTGGCCCATCTCGCCAGGCTCGATCTGCCTGAGGACACGATCGCCACCTACACCGGACAGCTGGAACGGATCCTGGATTATGTCGACCAGCTGCAGGCCGTTGATACGGAGGGAGTGCCAGCAACCACCCGCGCTGTGGAAGTTGTCAACGTCACCCGTGAAGACACCGTCGAAGCCACCGAAGTGAGGGACGATCTGCTCAATCAAGCCCCGCTTCGGGAAGGGGATTTCTTCCGTGTCCCGAAGATTCTGGCCGAATGAGTCAGGGTGAGTGAGGCCGGCGTGGCTGGGTTTTGATGGCAATGCGGTCGACAAAACCCAACCAACCGCGCTGCAGAGCGCGGCCAGGGATAAAGCGGGCAGCGCGGCGCATCTTCCCCCTGCGGTGCTTGTGACTGCGCACCCCAACAAGGATGTCGTAGAGGAAATTGGCCCCATCCGCACGGGTTTCAAAAATGCCAAGCCGTTGCGGTGAACCTTTGGCATCCAGAAGGGGTTTGGTGGCCTCGTAGGCGGGCTTGTACTCAAACCAGGGCACCGAAGGCCAGAGATGGTGCACGAGGTGATAGTTCTGGCCCATGATCAGCCAGTTCATCAGCCTGCCTGGATAAATCCGGGCGTTCGTCCAACGATTCCGGGACGTGAAGGGACGATGCGGCAGGTAATCGAAAAAGAGCCCGAGGGTGACACCCACCATCAGGGCCGGTGCGAACCAACAGTTGAAAATGAAGGGCAGGAAATCAAAGGTGACCGCAGCAGCGACGATCGTGAAGAACACGGCACGCTCGAGGCCCCACTGCATCAGTTCCCAGCGCTTCCAGAGCTTGCGCTGAAAGAAAAAAACCTCGTGATAGAAAAATCGCGGAGCGATCAGCCACAGCGGGCCAAAGGTGCTCACGATGTGGTCGGGATCATTCTTCGGATCGTTCACATGGGCGTGGTGCTCGAGGTGCACACGGGTGAAAACCGGAAAACTGAAACCCAGCAGCAACGCCGACCCATGCCCCATCAATTGGTTCACCCAAGGCACGGGATGGGCCGATTTATGGCAAGCATCGTGAACAACGGTTCCTTCCAGGTGCAGCGCCAGAAACCCAGTGACCAACATCACCGGCAACGGCCAACCAGCTGAAAACCAGCCCCAGATGGTGAGAGCAGCCAGGGCATAACCGCCCAGAAACAAGCCCACCGTTGGATTCCAGGCCGCGGGAGGGTCAACGAACTGTTTGGGAACAGAACGCAAACGAACCTCCGCAGCAGGCATTTCAGGTTGTACGAAAGCCTGGGTCATTCAGCGAAGGAGCGTCAACTGACTGCTAAGAGCTAACAAATTAGGGAAACGGATGCCCACCGGGGGACTTGAACCCCCACGACCGAAGCCACTGGTACCTAAAACCAGCGCGTCTACCAATTCCGCCAGATGGGCAGGATCGCAACTTTAGGCAGCAGACCAGAATGGGTCGAGCCATGGACCTCGCGATGCTGGCCACCCTTGCAGGAGATCTCTGTCTGGTGTTGGGCCTGGCGGTGCTGCTGCTTCCACTTCTGGTTACGGAACTGAGCAGACCCCGCGATGGAGTTTGGGGTGCGGTGGTTCTGCTGCTTGGGCTGGTGCTGGTGACCAGCAGCGACCGCCTCCGGGGTGCACCGATGTTGGCGGTGGTTTGCGCAGGGCTGCTGATCAGCCGCCTCGGCAGCGAAGTGGCTCAGTCCCGCTGGCAGCAGCTGAGCCCCGAAGAACAACAGCGATTGAAATCCACTGAGCGCTGGTCCACCAGCCTCCAGCAACTCTCTGCCACCCTCAACGCGCTGCTGAGCAACACCGGCCAGGCCATGGGCAGCCTTAAACCCAAAGCGCCAGCGGCTGACCGCCCTGAAGGCAGCAGCCGCACGGGCAAGCGCTGGGTCAGGCCCGAACCGCAAGCCGCGGACGCCCAAGACGCCAAAGCTGAAGAGGCGAACACCGAAGCAGTGAACGCTGAAGCGCCTGATCAAAAAGAACCGGAACCGACAGCGCCTGACCAAGAAGCCGCAACCCCACCCAGCGAAGACGGATAATTCCGGTTGCAGCTGCCCCAACGTGAGCAAGGAGACCCGCGACGCCGCCGAGGGACGTCCCTCCTACAAAGACACGCTCAACCTGCTGCAAACAGGCTTTGGCATGCGTGCCAACGCGGTGAAGCGGGAGCCAGAACTGCAGGCCTTCTGGAGCGAGAACGGCATCGATGGGCAACTGGGGCTCGACAACAGCGGGCCCACCTTCACGCTTCACGACGGGCCTCCCTACGCCAACGGTGCCCTGCACATGGGCCATGCCCTGAACAAGGTGCTCAAGGATGTGATCAACAAATATCAAGTACTGCAGGGCCGCAGGGTGCGCTACGTGCCTGGCTGGGACTGCCACGGTCTGCCGATCGAACTCAAGGTGCTGCAGTCGATGGATCAGGAACAGCGCCAAGCGCTGACACCGATCAAGCTGCGCAAGAAAGCCGCTGCTTACGCCCGCAAGCAGGTGGATGGCCAGATGAAGGGCTTCCAGCGCTGGGGCATCTGGGCCGACTGGGAGCAGCCTTATCTCACGCTGCAGAAGGAGTACGAAGCCGCCCAGATCAAGGTGTTCGGCGAAATGGTGCTCAAGGGGCACATCTACAGGGGCCTGAAGCCCGTGCACTGGAGTCCCAGCTCCCGCACCGCCCTGGCCGAAGCCGAGCTGGAATACCCCGACGGCCACACCAGCCCCAGCGTGTATGTGGCTTTTCCAGCGGAAGAGCTCCCAAAGGCCCTGCGCGACACCCTCAAGGGCGATGGGATTGACCTTCCCACTGAGGCTGCTTCCCTAGGCGACGCCCTGCAGGTAGCGATCTGGACCACCACCCCTTGGACGCTTCCGGCCAACCTGGCGGTGTCCGTGAACGAACGGCTCGACTACGCCCTGGTCGACGATGGCAACGGCCGGTTGCTGGTGGTGGCAGCCGATCTGATCGAGTCGCTCTCCAAAACCCTGGAGCGCCCCCTCAAGCGTTGCGCCACGGTGAAGGGGGCTCAGCTTGCCGGACTCACCTACCGGCATCCGCTGCTGGATCGCACCAGCCCAGTGGTGATCGGCGGCGACTACATCACCACCGAATCCGGCACGGGCCTTGTGCACACCGCCCCGGGGCACGGCGTCGACGACTTCCACACCGGTCAGAAGCACGGCCTGCCCGTGCTCTGTCCGGTGGATGAAGCCGGCACCCTCACCGCAGAGGCAGGTCCTTTCGCAGGCCTGAACGTGCTCAAGGACGCCAACCCAGCGATCATCGAGGCCCTCGAGCAAGCCGGAGCACTGCTCAAGCAAGAGGCCTACGGCCACCGTTATCCCTACGACTGGCGCACCAAAAAGCCCACCATCTTCCGCGCCACGGAACAGTGGTTTGCCTCGGTGGAGGGCTTTCGCCAGCAAGCTCTTGAGGCCATCGATCAAGTGCAGTGGACCCCCGCCTCGGGCCGCAACCGAATCGAAGCGATGGTGAAGGAACGGGGGGACTGGTGCATCTCCCGCCAGCGCACCTGGGGAGTGCCGATCCCCGTGTTTTATCACCGCAGCAATGGCGAGGTGCTGCTCAACGCCGACACCCTGAGCCATATCGAGACGTTGATCGCCGCCCACGGCGGCGACGTGTGGTGGGAGAAAGACGAAGCGGATCTGCTGCCACCCGCCTACGCCGACCAGGCCGATCAATGGCGCAAGGGCACCGACACCATGGATGTGTGGTTCGACTCCGGATCTAGCTGGGCTGCCGTGTCAAGCCAGCGAGAGTCGCTCAGCTACCCCGCCGACCTCTACCTCGAGGGATCCGATCAGCACCGCGGCTGGTTCCAGAGCTCGTTGCTCACCTCCGTGGCCGTCAACGGCCATGCCCCCTACAAACGCGTTCTCACCCATGGGTTCGCCCTCGACGAGAAGGGGCGAAAGATGAGCAAATCCCTCGGCAATGTGGTCGACCCGATGGTGATCATCGAGGGAGGCAAAAACCAGAAGCAGGAGCCTCCCTACGGCGCTGATGTGCTGCGGCTCTGGGTGAGCTCGGTGGACTACTCCACCGATGTGCCCATCGGCGCCGGAATTCTGCGCCAGCTCGCGGACGTTTACCGGAAAGTGCGCAACACCAGCCGCTACCTGCTCGGCAATCTGCACGACTTCAATCCCGCCACCGATGCCATCGCGGTGGAGGACCTGCCCCTGCTGGACCGCTGGATGCTGCAGCGCACCGCCGAGGTGATGGATGAGATCACGGAAGCCTTCGAGAGCTACGAGTTTTTCCGCTTCTTCCAGCTGCTGCAGAACTTCTGCGTCACCGACCTCTCCAACTTCTACCTTGATATCGCCAAAGACCGTCTGTACGTGAGCGCTCCCGCCGACCGGCGCCGGCGCAGCTGTCAGACCGTGATGGCTTTGATCATCGAGCGCCTGGCGGGCTTGATTGCGCCTGTGCTCTGTCATATGGCTGAGGACATCTGGCAAAACCTCCCCTACGCCGTGAGCGAGGCCTCGGTCTTCCAACGGGGGTGGCCGACCGCGCCGGACCGTTGGCGCGACGCGTCCTTGAACGAACCGATGCAGCAACTGCGCGAACTGCGGACATCAGTGAACAAAGTGCTGGAAGACTGCCGCAGCCGTGGGGAGCTGGGCGCATCGCTGGAGGCAGCGGTTCGCCTTGAGGCCCACAGCCCAAGCCTGCAATCCGCTCTGCAGTGGCTCAACGAGAATGGGCAGCCCGAGGTGGATGGCCTGCGCGACTGGCTACTCGTGTCCCAGTTGCAGCTTGGAGGCGAGCCCTGGGCCGAATTGCTGGCCAGTGATGACAACGAGCTCGCCGTGATCGAAGTAGCCCTGTCTCGAGGTCAGAAGTGTGAGCGCTGTTGGCACTATGAAGGCGACATCGGCCAGAACAGTGATCACCCCGGCTTGTGTGGTCGCTGCGTGTCCGTGCTGGAACGGCGCTGATCCGGCGAAGGATGAATTCGATTCTGAGGCTACATTTCGAATTCAAGGAACTTTTCATGGCCTTCTCACGCCGCTTCAATGGCGCCCTAATTGCAGGATTTTCAATGCTTGCAGCCGCTCTAAGCGGAACACAAGCACTGGCCAATCCCACCTCTAATTACTGGCTTGTCGTCACCCTCACAAGCAACGAGCCAGACGTAGCACAAATCAGCACGAATCCTGCGCACACCAAAATTCTCAAGACACTCAACCTCACAAGAGAAACATTGGATTCTGCCGATTTGGCCACCAAACTGAGAGCAATGGCAATGGCGACAGATATTTTTTCCGAAGCCGAGTCTCTTGCCTTCAAGCCGATCCCAATGACATCAAAAACAGCCTGCGAAACTGCAGGTCAAGAGATTGTCAATCAATTCACAATCCCCTCACAAATGCTGACGGCTACACATCTCTGTATCAAGGGTTAAAAGCGCTTGGAAGGAGGTGTAACTGGGGGCTGCCAGGCTCATTCAGGCCCAGACCTCTCGATCCATCAGCGCAGCGACAGGGAGCGGCCCGAGCAGCCGTTCCTCCTGCTGAGGATTGAGTGGACCGCGCAGCAATTCAGCCGTTTCAAGCGCCGCCCCATCAGGAAGCACGCTTTGATCTGGATCAAAATCCGTGGGATGGGTGGTGCAGCTACTAAATCCCCGAAAAATCAACACCTCCAGCACGTCTTCCGCACCTTCAGAGGACTGCACAGTTCCTCGTAGTCGCAACACACGGTCGGGGCGATCGCGACTGATCGCTTCAAGGGCTGGCAACAACGAATCAGAATTCACCGGCTACCCGACCCTGGCGCGGAAAGCGCACCAGCAGCCACTGCAACAGTCCCACGGCATAGGCCACAAGCGCCACGTAGCCGATGAAGGCGGCAACGGCTTCCGTCCACTGGCCGCCGAACACGAAATCAAACAGGCGTTCTGCAACCCGGTGCAGCCCCTGGGGAGCTTCCAGCCAGATCTTGCACTCGGCGGCCTCGAGCGCGCGGGCACAGCCCAGTGCCGACCCCGACATCCCCACGGCAAACACCGCAAACATCGTGAGGGACCAACGCCAGATGCGCACAGTCATCGGCAAAGCCCGGCCCGGGGGACTGTCGGCCAGTTCCTCGTTGAGATCCACCCAGAACCACACCGATCCAGCCATCAGCAGAGGGGCCAGCAAGGCCGTGACGTAGCCGATGGGCCGCTGATCGGTGAGTAACAGCACACTGATGGCCAGCAGGCTGGCCACCTTCCAGTAGATGCTCAGCAGGCGCACAAGGGCCGGATCACGGCGAACTCCAGCCCAGATCAACAGGATCAGGGGAAGACCAAGAGCAATCGTGGCGCCCAGGCGGTAGGTCAGCCACACCAGGGTTCGGGTCGTGAGATCAGGCACCAGCCAGGTACATCAGCACGTCATTATCAGTGCCATCCAACAAGACCACAGGATTGGTAAGGTCCAATTCATGGTTCCGTTTAATCCTCTCGATTGGTTCCGGAGTTCGGGTTCCCAAGCGCGTTGCCGCCACGCCCTCTCCCATCAGCCATCCATGGAGGAGGCCGTTCGGGATGTGTCCAGCACCCTTGGGGGCAACGCCGCGGACGTTGCTCTGGTGTTTGTCTCCAGTCACTTCGCCAGTGATCTTCCTCGTTTGCTGCCCCTGCTTCAGCAGCGCCTGCACGCCAGCCACTGGCTGGGATGTCTCGGCGGTGGCGTCGTGGGCACCACCACGGCCAACGAAGCCCATGAAGTGGAGCAAAACCCGGCGTTGAGCGTGATGTTGCTCAACCTTCCTGGAGCCGAGCTTCAGAGCGTGCAACTCAACGGCAACGACCTTCCAGATCTTGACGGCGCTGCGCAGCACTGGCACGAGTGGGTGGGCCTGAAGCCAGGATCCAGTCGATCCCTTCTGCTGTTGATCGATCCCACGTGCAGCAGCATCAATGATCTGATCAGCGGTCTGGATTACGCCTACCCCACGGTGGACAAGATCGGTGGAATCGCCATTCCCCACAACGCCGCCCATGGCTCCCTGCTCTGCGGCGATAGCGTCGCCGCCGGTGCTGTTGGTCTCAGCATTGGCGGCGATTGGTTTCTCGACCCAGTGGTGGCGCAGGGGTGCCGACCGATCGGTCCAGTGTTCGCGATTGAACAGGCCCAGCGCAACGTGCTGCTGGAACTCAGCGATGGCGACCGGCGCGACAGCCCCGTGGCTTGCCTGCAGCGGGTGCTTGCGGGACTGAGCGCCGAAGATCGTGAGCTGGTGCAGCATTCACTGTTCCTGGGTGTTGAGCGGCAGGAACTCTCCGCAGGGGCTGCACTGGCCAAGCTGCAACGCTTTCAATCCGACAGCGAACAATCGGGGCCACAAGCCAACAACGAGCCGGAGCGAACGTTCCTGGTTCGCAACCTGATCGGAGTGGATCCCCGCAACGGAGCCGTTGCCGTGGCCGAGCGGGTTCGCGCGGGGCAGAACGTTCAATTTCAGCTACGGGAAGCGCAGGCCTCCCGCCAGGAAGCACGCCAACTTCTGCAAACCAGCCGCTCAACCGCAGCCGAAAAGGATCCGCTCTGCGGCCTGCTGTTCGCCTGCCTGGGCCGAGGCAGCGGCCTGTTCGGAACCACTGATGGCGACGTGACCATCGCCCGTGAGGTGATGCCCGATCTCCCCATTGCCGGAAGCTTCTGCAACGGCGAGATCGGTCCCCTCGGCGGCGCGACCCATCTGCATGGTTACACCGCCTGCTGGGGCCTTCTCCGCCATGCACCGCTCGAGTCCTCACCGTCCTGATGCGTCAGCACGTCAATCCCCTCAGCCGGTTCTTTCAGCTGCCGCTGGAGCTGCCTGCTCCGGAGCAGCTGTTCGATGACCCCAGCCGTCCCATCCATCTGGACATCGGCTGCGCCCGGGGCCTGTGCCTGCAGGAGTTGGCCGCACTGAGGCCGGATCGCAATCACCTCGGTGTGGAAATCAGACGGCCCCTGGTGCGATCCGCCCAGCGCGATCGGGACCGCCTTGAACGCCTCAACCTGCACTATCTGTTCTGCAACGCCAATGTGAGCCTGGAAGGATGGATGGCCGCGCTGCCACAGGATCGCCTGCAGCTGGTGAGCATTCAGTTTCCGGATCCGTGGTTTAAGCGGCGCCACCGCAAACGGCGCGTGCTGCAACCCTCCCTGTTGCTGGCGATTGCAGCAACGTTGCAACCAGGTCGGGAGCTGTTTGTTCAGAGTGACGTGCTGGCCGTGATCGAACCGATGGTGGCGCTGGTTGAGCTGAGCGGATGCTTCGATCGCCCCGCCGAGGACGCCCGACCCTGGAGAGCCGACAACCCTCTGCCGGTGCCCACGGAACGGGAACGCTATGTGCAGGATCTGGGGCTTCCGGCCTATCGGGTTCTCTATCGGCGCAATCGGCAGCCACTGCCGGATCGTGAAGATCTGGAGATTGCTTGGCAACGGGTCGATAATCCCGGCAACGACGCAGTCCCCCCGGATGGCTGAGGCTTCAGATCCGTCCCCATGGTTGCTGCGCTGGCAGGGATGTCTCCCCCGTTCGGCAGCGCAGCAAAGGCGCCTCAGCAATCTGGCCGGCATCATGCTGATCCTGCTGTTCGCAGGACTGCCCCTGGTCACGCGCACGGGGCTGGGGTTGATCGTGCTGGCATGCGGTGCTCTCTGGCTGCTGTGGTCGCTCACCAAGCCTCCCGAGCGACTGGGTGGCATCAGCGGCTGGCTGCTGCTGTTTCTAGGTGTTGCCGTACTGGCCACAGGCTTCTCGCCAGTCCCCGCCGCGGCCCTGAAAGGACTGGTGAAACTGCTCAGCTACCTGGGGGTCTACGCCTTGATACGGCAGCTTCTCGCCGTCCGACCTGAATGGTGGGATCGGCTGATGGCGGCTCTCCTCGCCGGATCGCTTCTGACCGACGTGCTGGCCCTGCGCCAGCTCTATGCACCCACCGAAGAGCTGGCCCGCTGGGCCGATCCGAATTCTGTCGCCGCGGGAACGATCCGGATCTATGGGCCGCTCGGCAACCCCAATCTGCTGGCGGGCTACCTGGTGCCGATCCTGCCGCTAGCGCTGGTGGCCTGTATCCGCTGGCGCGGATGGGGAAGCCGGGCTTTTGCCGCGACCGCCTTCATCCTCGGCTGTGCGTCGGTGCTCTTCAGCTACAGCCGGGGGGGATGGCTCGCCCTTGTGGCAGCCCTTGGCAGCCTGGTGCTGCTTCTGGTGCTTCGCGCCATTCGCCACTGGCCCCCGCTTTGGAAGCGATTGGTGCCCCTGGCCCTGCTGGGAGCCGGAGGGGTGTTGCTGGCCCTGGCCGTCACCCAGGTGGACCCGATCCGCACGCGGGTGATGAGCCTGCTGGCCGGACGCGGCGACAGCTCCAACAACTTCAGGATCAATGTGTGGCTGGCTGCAATCGACATGATCCAAGACCGCCCCTGGCTGGGAATCGGCCCGGGGAACGCTGCCTTCAACAGCGTCTACCCCTTGTATCAACAACCGAAATTCAATGCCCTGAGCGCCTACTCCGTGCCGCTGGAACTCCTAGTGGAAACAGGCATTCCGGGCCTGATCGCCTGTATGGGATTAGCACTTGCCAGCGTACGCAGCGGCTTCAAAGCGCTGGCGTCCGATGCGGATCTAGCTCTTCCCTGCATCGGCTGCCTTGCCGCGATCACCGGGCTTTTGGTGCATGGCGCTGCCGACACGATCTTCTTCCGCCCCGAAGTGCAGATCAGTGGATGGTTCTGTTTGGCCACCCTCAGCCAATGCCGTCAAAGGGCATGACTGACGTTCCGACAAGCACCTCCCCGGTCCTGGCCGGATTCGATGCAGGCCAGACCCATTGCCGCTGCCGGCTCAGTCGCTGGACCCATGAGGGCTGGCATGTCTTGGGAGAAGGCACGGGCACGGGCGTCAGCCATCTGGATGCCTCGGGCGGCGAGGAACGCTTCCGGGAGGCCATCCGTTCCAGCCTGAAAGCCGCATGGCCCGATCACCACGACGAGCCCCTCGCCGCTGCAGCGGTTGGCGCCAGTGGCGTGGAAGCCGGCACGGATTTGCAGGCCCGTGCCGCATCCCTGCTCCGTGAGGTGGTCCATCTCCCCGAGGATCGCTGCGTCGCCACGGGCGATGAACGCACCGCCCTTCGCGGCGCCTTCGCTGAGCAAGCGGGAATCGTGCTGATCAGTGGCACGGGAATGATCGTGGTGGGACGCAACACCCTTGGCGAAGAACAACGTTGCGGCGGCTGGGGTTGGCGCCTTGATGGTGCAGGCTCAGCCTTCGACCTTGGGCACCAGGGCCTGCAAGTGAGCCTGCGCATGGCCGATGGGCGTCTGGCAGATGGCCCCCTGCGCCAATCGCTGTGGGAACACCTCGGCTGCCGGACTGCCAACGACCTCAAAACCCTGGTGGTGCAGCCTGATCATCAACCTGCCGATCTGGCGCGCCTGGCACCTCTGGTGGATGAAGCCGCCGCCCAGGGAGATCGGGAAGCCCGAACAATCCTTGATCGATCGGCATTCGCTCTCGCCGAAGCCGCCAGCGCCGTGGCCAGGCAGCTGCACCTGAAGGAACCCAGCCTCTGCGCCCACGGAGGCGCACTTCTGAATCTGAAGGAATTCAACCGGTCCGTATGCCAGGCAATGCAGCAGCACTTGCCCGGTGCTCGCTGGGCCCAACCCCTTGGAGACGCCTGTGATGGCGCCCTGGCCATGGCCCGCGATTGTTGTCAGCTCAAGCCGCGTTGAGGTGCTGGTCCGCCGCTTCAGCCAGGCACTGGGTCCAGTGCTCAACGGCCTTGGGATCGGCCGCCTCCACCATCACCCGCAGGAGTCGCTCGGTGCCACTGGCCCGCACCAGCACCCGCCCGTCGGCGGCCATGCTGCGCTCAGCCTCTTGCACTAAATCGGCGAGAGGTTGGCAGTCTGCCCAGGCCTTGCGGCGTGACCGATCGGGCACCCGCACATTCACCAACTTCTGGGGATAGGCCTCAAAGCTGCGATCCAACCAATCGGCCAGGGTGATCCCTTGGCCATGGCAAAGGCTGGCCAATTGCAGGGCCGTCAGCACCCCATCACCCGACAGACCATGGGCTGAGGAAAGAATGTGGCCGGATTGCTCGCCGCCCAGAGCCGCACCATTGCGGACCATGGCGGCGTGCACATGCTGGTCACCAACCGGAGTGCGCTCAAGCAGCCCGCCTCGCGCCTGCCAGGCCCGTTCAAAACCCAGATTGGACATCACCGTGGCCACAAGCCTCTGGTCAGGAAGCACGCCGCTGTCCTGCAGCGCTGAGCCCCAAAGGAAGAGCACATGATCACCATCGACGATGCGGCCCCGGCCATCAACCGCCAGCATCCTGTCGGCATCGCCATCAAAGGCGAAACCCATGGTCGCCCCACGCTCCAACACGGCCTGCCGCAAGGGCTCGAGATGGGTGGACCCGCAACCCACATTGATCCGCTCACCATCGGCTTCGCCATGGAGCACCGTGACATCGGCACCGAGCTCGGAGAACACCGCGGCCCCGCAGGCTGTGGCCGAGCCCCAGCAAAGGTCCAGAACAATCGGCACACCATCCAGCCGCTGATGCTGGACGCTTTTGAGAAGGTCTTGTTTGTAGAGATCGAGCAGGTCAGAACGCTGGTGTGACACCCCGAACGCATGCGCTTGAGGTGTCTTCGGCTCCTCACCGCGCAAACCGGCTTCAATGCGCGACTGAAGGGCAGAGCCGAGCTTGCTGCCATCGGCACCGAACACCTTGATGCCGTTGTCCTCCGGTGGGTTATGGCTGGCGGACACCATCAAGCCACCAGCTGCTTCAAACCGGCGGATCAGGCCAGGGACTGCCGGGGTGGGGCACAGCCCAAGGGTCCAAACCTCCCGCCCCGCTGCGGTCAGGCCGGCCGCAAGTGCCGACACGAGCATGGATCCGCTCGTGCGCGAATCCATCCCGATCAGCACAGGCCCATCAGCGGGAAGCACCCGTCCACACCAAAACCCCACCTGCAAAGCCAGCGTGGAGGTGATCGCCGTACCGACATGGCCCCGCAGGCCATCGGTGCCAAAACTCACCTGGGCAGGATCAGGACAATCCAGGGGATGGAATGCAGGTGAGGCCATGGAGTCTCATTGATGGGATGAACCTTAAAAGGCCCGACAGCATTAGAACTTCAGCGCAAGGACAGGCCAATAGCTGCACGCCAAGCGTTCAACGCCAACGCTGGGGGGTCAAGAGGATGGCCGCCAGTTCCAGCAACGCCCAGGCGCCAACCAACAACACCATCCATCCAGGCAGCCACTGCAACGGCCAGACCCAGCGCATCCCCCACAACACAAGGGCCACACCGCAGACAATCGCGCAACGCAGTCGCTGCGGCCGCCCCGGGCGGGGCGTGCGCTGATCCGCACCCATCCATTGCCTGCCACTGGGAACAGAATGGCAGCAGTTCAAAGACCGTGTGTGAGTGCTGGACCGACCCGCGGACTGCTGCTCCTCGGAGGCACGTCGATTCTCACGGTGATGGCGATCGTCGGGGGCCAGCGGCTGCTCCGTCAGCGTCACGTCCCTGTGACCGCTCGCATGGAGAGCGCGAAGGTTTGGGCGCGCTATCGCTGGTCGATTGACCCGCTGCAGCGCAGGGAAGCGGCCCTGCTCCTGGCCAGTCGCAGTGAGGACTCACCAGAGCGCCAGCGACGTTTGCTCGCTGGCCAGGGATGGGGACCGGCACCCTTGGCGGCCGTGGCACTCAAGCAGCAGGCCCTGGCAGCTCAGCGGGTCGGCCAGAGCGCCGAAGCAGAGCAGCGCTGGCAAAGCCTGCTCGGGCGCTTCCCAACCAGTGCCGCCAGCGCCGATGCCCGCTATTACCTCAAGGGCAACGACGCGCAACTGAAACAACAGTTGCTGTCCCAGCAGCCTGCCCATCCCGCCACCCTGGCGGCGGCTGCAGAACTCCCCGATGACGCCAACCAGGACACCCTTCAGGCCAACGCCTTGCACCTGGCACGCTGGGGCCCCCGCTGGCCTGGAGCATCCAGCCTCATTCGCCGCACCTGTGGGGATATCACCGGCACAGGACTGTCTCAAGAGCAACGGCTCAACCTGGCCTCTGCCCTGGCAGAACTCGGCGATGGCACGGCCTCGGAGCTCTGCCTACAGGGCACCCCGCTGCAACCGCCCCAGGCGCTGATCATCGGCCGCACCCTGTGGCGCGGAACCCCAGCCCAGAAACGTCGCGGGGAAGCGATGCTTGTGCAGCTGGCCAACGCCCATCCTCAATCCGAGGAAGCCTTGAGGGCAGCGGCTCTGCTGAGTGAACCGCTAAGGCCGAAGCAGGCGCTGTTGGATGCCTTGCCGCAACAGCTGCAAGAGCGTTCAGCTGATGTGGCCGCAGCCCGCGTTCGCCTGAACGGCAACCGAAACGGGCTGGAGGTCTTGAAACGATGGCCGGATCACCCAGCGATCTGGCAGCTGCAATGGGATCTGGCCCGCAGCGCGTTATTGGAAGGCCAGTGGAACCAGGCCCTCAGCGTTCTGAACACCATCCCCGGGAACAAGCTGCCCGATCCCCTGGCCGCACGGCAGCAGTTCTGGATCGGCTTCAGTCTGGCCAAGCTGGGGAGACAGGAGCAGGCAGAGCGCGTCTGGGATGCCCTCGTCAAGGCCTATCCCCCGGGGTATTACACCTGGCGTGCTGAGGCCCGTCTTGGAGGGGGCGATCTGCCCGCACTGCACGGGGAAGCGGCTGCCACTGCAACCCGAACAATCACTGCCCCTAACGACGCCTGGGAGCGCCAGGGCTGGAGCCCTCTGAACAGCGGCAATCGCTTGGTGGATCAACTCTGGAGACTGGGGTTGCGCCAGGAGGCCTGGGACACCTGGCGCAGCAGCCAGGCCACGGCCAAACCATCCCCGCAGAGCCAACTCATCGAAGGTCGGCTGCGCCTGGGCGTGCAGGACTACTGGACAGGCCTGAGTCGGCTGTGGAGGGCCAACCTGCGGCTTGTCTCTCCCGACGACGACACGCAGCTGCAGCTGCACCAGAGCCAGCATCCCCGCCCCCTTCTTCCTGAGTTCAGCTCCGCAGCGCAGCAGGAAGCAGTGCGCCTGGAATTGCTCTTGGCGATCGCCCGTCAGGAATCTCGTTTTTCCCCGGGCGTGCAATCGCCGGTAGGAGCTGTGGGCCTGTTGCAGCTGATGCCAGCCACCGCAGCGGAAATGGCGGGAGCCCCTCTCAGTGATGCTGAGCTCAAGCAACCCGGGCGCAACGCAACCCTTGGAGCGCGCTACCTGGCCTGGTTACTCGAGGAATGGCAGGGAAATCCCTGGCTCACCGCCGCCAGTTACAACGCTGGGCCAGGAGCCGCTGGTTCCTGGTGGACTGAGGAACTCGCACAAGATCCAGAACTTTGGGTTGAACGGATTCCCTACCCGGAGACGAGGCTCTACACCAAAAAGGTGCTTGGAAATCTCTGGGCTTATCTCAAACCGGACTGGGAAGGTCGTGACCGATCCAGATCCCGCTGATCACAATCAAGGCCAGCCAAAAGGCTGTGATCTGGGGAGCCGGCACCACCTTGATCCTGGTGAGATCCAGCCGAGCCAGGAGGGTGGCAGACGCCAGAATCAACACATCAGAGAGCAGGCTGAGACTGAGCACATACAAGCCGACGGTGATCACCAAGGTGAGCGTGACCACCAGGCTGAGCACCCGACTGGAGGCCATCAGCAAGGAGAGTTGACGCAGCAGCAGATCCGGCATGGTGCAGATCACCACCACCACGAACGCCTGAATCAGCTCGATCGTCCAGAACACGTGGACACTCATCTGATGGGCCTTCGAAAGCCAGGCTTCCTGTATGGCCCAGTGGTGACCGAGAAATAGGGACACACCGAAGAGCACCAGAAGCGAAGGAGCTCTGAGGGGCAGCAGCAGAAAGCGCAGAAGAGGCATCAGCGTGGCGGGGTTCCCTGATGGATAGACCGGATAGCGATGCAGAATCCGCGACTAAACGCTAGCAACAGCAACTGGTTTGTCCTGTCAAGATGAGGTTTGATCCCTCTCCTGGATGACTGGCACTCCCGAGAGCACAAGCCTCACATCCCTGCAGAAAGGTCTTCTGCTCGTCTCGGCCATTGCGTTAGCCGTCAGTCTGTTTCTGGTGCGCAACGGAGGGATGGCGGAATCACCCCTCGACCAGCTGGCCCGTCGCTCGCTGGCGCCAGAGGTTGCTCTCAGCAATGGACGACCCACAATCCTGGAGTTCTACGCCGATTGGTGCGAGGTCTGCCGGGAGATGGCTCCCGCGATGCTGGCGATGGAAAACGCCCACGCAGGCGAACTCGATGTGGTGCTCGTGAACATCGACAACCCTCGCTGGCTTGACCTCACGGATCGCTACGACGTGACGGGCATCCCCCAGCTCAACCTCTTCGCTGCTGATGGAGAGCTGCGGGGGCGCTCGATTGGTGGTCGCACGGAAAGCGAACTGAACACACTGGCCGCCGCGCTGGTAACGAATGCAGCCTTGCCAACGCTGACGGGAGTTGGAACGACCAGCCCCTTGCCCGAGCCGACCACGATGGATTCGGCCGCTGGCCCGCGCAGCCATTCCTAAGCAAACCGGGCATGATCACCACACGCCTGTTACCCAATCCGACGTGACCATGGATCCCCGCTTCCGCGTCGACCTGATTGCTGCAACGCCGAACCCGCAGCAGTGCGTGTATGCCGGCATGCATCAGGACTACAGCGAGGGCTTTGTGGCTGCCGACCGCGCCGACTGGCCTGACGAAACCAAAGCCGGCGAGATCTGCGTGAAGCGTCTCCTAGCGGGAGAGCGCGGTCACTACGGTCCGCTCGAACACGCCCAGATCGTGCTCAATGTGGGCTGGTTTCCCCACTCGGTGATGCAGCAGGCCCGCACCCACCGGGTGGGGGTGAGCTTCGATGTGCAGTCGATGCGCTACACGGGCGAGCGCATTGCCAGAGCGGCCGATGGCGACCTGGATCTAGAGGATGTTTTCTACCTCAGGCCAGTGGGGGATTACAGCGATCGCCAAGGCAAGAAATACACCTACAGCGAGGCGATGCGGTCGCAGGATCTGCAGCTTTGCAGGCAGGCGGCCGAGCGCTATCGGGATCTACTGCGCGCCGGCTTCGCTGAGGAACATGCCCGGGGCATTCTTCCCTTTGATTACCGCCAGCACTTCGTGGTGAGCTTCAGCCTGCGAGCCTTCCTGCACTTCATGGACCTCCGCGCCAAGCTCGATGCTCAGCAGGAGATCCGCGAACTGTGCGACCTGATGTGGCCGCACCTGCAGCAATGGGCTCCTGAGTTTGCGGCCTGGTACGAGAAGAGCCGACTTCATAAAGCCAGGCTGGCGCCCTGAAATCAGGTCACCTCACAAGCTTTCAAACCTTGGCAAGGGTGACCCTCTCGGGCTGATGTTGATACTTGCCCTGGCGATCGCTGTAGGTGGTGTCACAGGGGTCACCTTCAAAAAACAGCAGCTGGCAGATGCCTTCATTGGCGTAAATACGACAATCAGCCCCTGAGCTGTTGCTGAACTCCAGGGTGAGGTGCCCTTCCCAGCTCGCTTCCGCGGGCGTGGTGTTCACGATGATGCCCAAGCGGGCATAGGTGCTCTTGCCCAAGCAGATCACTGTGATGTTCGCGGGAACCTTCATCTTTTCGAGAGCCACACCCAATCCATAGGAATGAGCCGGAAGGATGAAGTAGTCGCCGTCCTCGTCGTGATGCAGTTCGGTGGGTTCCAGATTGGCGGGGTTGAACCGCTTGGGATTCATCACCGTGCCGGGCACGTGCTTGAAGATCAGGAACTCCTGCGGTGAGAGGCGCAGGTCGTAGCCGTAGGACGAACAGCCGAAACTCAACACTGGGCGAAGCTTCTGATCAGGCTCCAGATGACGCACGAGCCCAGCCTGGAAGGGCTCAAGCATTCCCTGAGCAGCTTGCTCGGTGATCCAGCGATCGTTTTTCAGCATCAGAACCCCCTGCGCAATTCCGTGACCTGATCAGCCAGAGCCATGAGTGAGTCGGGGATGGATGGCCCTGTGATGATCACATCCATCGATGCCGGACGCTGCTCCAGACGACACAGCACCTCTTGCTCATCGAGGTAGCCGAATGCAATGGCCAGACCGAGCTCATCGAGCACCAACTGATCCAGATCTCCACGCCTCAGGTGGGTGGAGCAGGCGTTCCAGATTGATTGCACAGCCTCCACAACCGCGGATTCCGCTTGAGCAGCAGGTTGAGACAGGCACTCGAGCACGGCCGGACGCATCCAGATGAGACGGTCACAAAGCGTGACGGCTGCATCAGGCCCCTGAACCACCCCTCCTTTGAGGAACTGGGCAACCATCACCCGGCTCCCCAGCCCTGCGCTGCGCAACGCCTGGCTTAACACGGTTCCGTAACTGCCGCGGTACGGGGCCGTGTGCACCTGCAGCTGTCCCTCCTGAGCCACCAAGT
The DNA here is from genome assembly GCF_014279795.1 of Synechococcus sp. PROS-7-1. Taxonomy (NCBI): domain Bacteria; kingdom Bacillati; phylum Cyanobacteriota; class Cyanophyceae; order Synechococcales; family Synechococcaceae; genus Synechococcus; species Synechococcus sp. PROS-7-1. Next base: position 387,361 of record NZ_CP047945.1, on the reverse strand, counting down.
GCAGCGGTGGCCTCGGCTCGAGGGCAGGCAGGCCACGCAAACCGGCTTGCTCCAGCGTCCGGTGATCCGCACTGCGGACGTCTCGGGATCGATGGCTGGGGCTCAGGCTGGTTGTCATCTCGTTCGCTGGCGTCAGGGCTGGTGTCCAGACGGCCCAGCAGAGTTTGAATCTAGCGGTGCGAATCCGATCCACAAGCCCTTTGACACCATCCATGGTGTCTCCGCCCAACTGGCAGGCTCAGTCAAGCCATCGTCGCCAGGCATGAACACCATCTCCCGCAAAGACGGACGCCAAGCGTCCGAACTGAGGCCCTTCGCCGTCGAATGGAATCCCATGGGCTTCGCCCTCAGCTCCGTGATCGTTCGCACCGGCCGGACCGCTGTGCTCTGCAGCGTCTGCCGCGAAGAAGGCGTGCCACGTTGGCGCCGTGATCAGGGCCTCGGTTGGCTCAGCGCGGAATACCGGCTCCTGCCTGGCTCCACCCCCGAACGCCAGCGACGGGAATGGCTCAAGCTCTCTGGACGCACCCAGGAAATCCAACGCCTGATCGGCCGCAGCTTGCGAGCCGCACTCTCCATGGAGGCGCTGGGAGAGAACACCCTGCTTGTCGACTGTGATGTGATTCAGGCCGACGCAGGCACTCGTACCGCCTCCGTCACCGGAGCCTGGCTGGCCCTGCATCACGCCTGCGAGTCCCTCGTTCAGCAGGGGATCCTCCAAACCAATCCGGTCTGCTCCCAGGTGGCGGCTGTGTCGGTGGGACTGCTTGAGGGGGAGGCCCTGCTCGATCTGGATTACAGCGAGGATTCCCGGGCTGATGTCGATCTCAATGTGGTGATGAACGACGATGGTGACCTGCTGGAACTGCAGGGAACAGCGGAAGGGGCAGCCTTCAGCAGGCAACAACTAAACCAACTCCTCGACCGAGCGGAACCTGGGCTGAAGCAGCTAATGAAAGCCCAGAACGAGGCTTTGCTACTGCGCTGAGCCCTTCGAACCGTGTGCGTTGCTACAGGGTGAGAGTCGATCGCTCCTTAACTTCCCTGAAGCGATGTGCTGGCCATGCCCGAAGTGATCCGCGGCTTCAGTCGCACGGTGCCCCAGCCCGGTCGACCCACCAATGTGAGCCTGGCCAACGCACCCGCCCCCTCCAGCAGAACCTTGTTGGAGGTGATCCGAGATCTGGATGGCGCCAACACGGAGCTGGTGGAACGCAACAAGACCATCTTCTTTCCGGGCGATCCCGCCGAGCGCGTCTACTTAATCCGCCGAGGTGCAGTGCGCCTCTCTCGCGTTTATGAGTCAGGGGAAGAGATCACCGTGGCGCTGCTTCGAGAGAACAGCCTGTTCGGTGTGCTTTCTCTGCTGACCGGCCATCGCTCTGATCGCTTTTACCACTCAGTGGCCTTCACGAGAGTGGAAATGGTCACGGCGCCTGCCACATCGGTCCGACAGGCCATCGAAGCCGATACCTCGGTTGGACTGCTCTTGCTGCAGGGACTCTCAAGCCGAATCCTCCAAACGGAGACCATGATCGAAACACTCACCCACCGCGACATGTCGTCCCGCCTGGTGAGTTTTCTGCTGGTGCTCTGCCGCGACTTCGGCATTCCTGGGAACCAGGGGATCACGATCGATTTACGGCTGTCGCACCAAGCCATCGCCGAGGCCATTGGATCCACCCGGGTCACGATCACCCGCCTCCTCGGAGACCTACGCAATTCAGGACTTGTCGAGATTGACCGCAAAAAAATCACAGTGCTCGATCCGATCGCCCTGGCCAAACGTTTCAGCTGACCGTCGGACGGGTGAAGATAGCGGCGTTTAACCTGCACGCCCTGCAATGAATTCACTGTGACCGGCTGGTTACTGCTGCTGTCATTGCTGGTCCTCGGAGGCGTGCTCTCGACCCTGGGGGATCGCCTCGGATCCAGGGTGGGCAAGGCTCGGCTGAGCCTCTTCGGCCTGCGTCCCCGTCAGACCGCGGTGGTGATCACGGTGCTCACCGGCAGTCTGATCAGCGTCCTCTCCCTGGGCCTGATGCTTCTCGTGAGTCGGCAGTTGCGCGTTGGCCTTTTTGAACTGAATGACCTCCAGGCCAGGCTGCGCAACAGCCGGGCGGACCTGAAGTCCAGCCGGGCGGCGCAGAGACAATCCAGACAACAACTCGAGACAGCGCGCAAGGATGAGATCGAAGCGCGCAGACGCCTGGAAGAAGCGCGCAAGCAAGCCAACCAGCTGAGAGAAACACTCAAACCCCTACAGGAGCAAACGCGCCGACTGGAAGCTGAACGACTGCGCCTGAGCCAGGACGTTCGCCAACGCGACGACGAAATCCGCAGAACCGACCGTGAGCTTGCCGCGGTGCGCAATCGCATCCGCTCCGGCGAAGCCGAGTTGAAACAGCTGGAAGGCAATCTTCTGGCCCTGCGCCGCGGCAATGTGGCCATCAGCAGTGGCCAGCCCCTCGCAACAGCCACCCTCAAGCTTGAACGTCCTGACCAGGCGCGTCAGGTGATCGACCAGGTGCTGAGAGAGGCCAATTTGCAGGCTTACCAGCAGGTTCTCCCAGGGCAAGCGCCCGACAAGCAGATCCTGTTGGTGCCCCGTCAGGACATCAAACGCCTGGAAGACGCCATCCGCAAACCAGGCACGTGGGTTGTGCTGCTGCGCTCGGCCGCCAACGTGCTGCAGGGAGAAACGGTTGTGTATGCCTTTCCTGAGGTCAGGCCGAACCTCACCATCACCCGTGATGGCGAGGTGCTTGCATCAACCGCCCTGGCCAGCGGAGAAACATCCGCGGAACAGGTCCGCAACAGGCTGAACCTGCTACTGGCCTCAACGCTGGCGGAGATTCAACGGCGCGGATCCATCAGCAAAGGATTGCAATTCGACTCCCAGGCGCTGAACGCGCTTGGACAGACCCTGATCGATCGCAGCACTGGTCGGGTTGAACTGGAAGCGGTGGCACTCGGCGGCACTGAAACAGCCGACCCCGTGGCGATTGAGATTCGGCTTCAACGCAGCTTCAAGCCCACCCCTGCGGAGGACTCTCCTTGACCCACATCGCCGCTCTGGATCCAGGCCGAAGCAAGTGCGGGCTCGTGCTCGTCGACACGGATTTGGAGGTCGTCCTTGAGGGCCAGGTCGTCCAAACAGGCTCCGTCTTGGAAACTCTGGAGCAGTGGCGCTCGCAGGCCCCTCTTGATCGCATCGTGATGGGCAACGGCACAGCCAGTGAGCACTGGAGTGAGCAGCTACCGGCGGATCTGCAGCTCACCGTTGTTGACGAACGCGGCACCACCCTTCTGGCAAGGAGTCGCTACTGGGAGCTCTGGCCTCCCAGAGGCTGGCGGCGACTGCTGCCTGAGGGATTACGCATCCCCCCCTGCGATCTCGATGCTGTTGCAGCACTGGTGATACTCGAATCTGCGCTCAACTGCCGTTTCCAATGGCCTGCGCCAGCCCCCCCACATCAGAACTTGGCTCTCACCGTGAAGCTGTAATCCCCTCCAGCCTCCAGCCGGTAATCGGACCTCACCAAAAATCGCAGCAACGCATCCTGGATCAGGGCGCGTCCGAGCGAAGGCTCAACGCTGAGCTCACCGCGGTTGAAGAACCACTGAAACTCCCAGACAAAGCCACCGGCCTGAACCTCACCTTCCAAACACTGGTCGCTGAAACTCTGGCGATGCACCCTTAGATGTGCCGTGGTGACGGGCAATGGCGCCATCAACCCGACTCACTCTGAGCAGGGGCGAGATTCAGGGCATTGATGTGATTCCCTGCCCTCTCCAATCCCTGACGCTGGATTCGTTCCAGCCCGGCGAGAACTTCGTTTAACACCTCCTTCAGCAAAGGCTCTTCCTCACGGCTGAACGGCCCCAGCACATGGGACACGGTGCGAGCCCGCCGCTCCTCAGGCGAACGCCCCGGAGCGCCAATACCAATGCGAAGACGTGCGAACTCTTGGGTGCCGAGATGCTGAATCGTGCTTTTCAAGCCGTTGTGACCGCCGGCACTGCCTTGAGCCCGCAAGCGCAGGCGTCCCAGAGGCAGGTCCATGTCATCAACGAGGACGATGACCTGTCCCAAGCTCAAACCAAACCAGTCGAGGGTGGACCGGATCGATCGGCCGCTCTCATTCATGAAGGTCTTGGGCATCAACAGGCGCAAACGATCGGGGCCGGCGCCGATATCCGCAAGATCACCCTGGAGCTTGGCCATGGGTCTGAACCGTGCATGTTCCCGCGCAGCAAGCTGCTCAAGAACCATGAACCCCACGTTGTGACGGGTCGAGGCGTAACGGTCACCCGGATTGCCAAGACCCACCACCAATCGGAGGTCGCCGGAGTTGATCACGATCAGTCAGCGCTGGCGCCTTTCGACGGCGTGGTGTCCGTCGTGGGCTCAGAAGCCTCAGGAAGCACCTCAGGCTCAGCCATGGCTTTGTTGATTTCCCGCTCAAATTCCTTGGAAGCGGATTGAAACCCCTTCAAGGTTTTCCCCAGGGTTCGGCCGAGCTCGGGAAGACGCTTCGGACCGAACACAAGCAATGCAACGGCACCAATCACGGCCATCTCAGGAAGGCCGATTCCAAACACGTTCATGAGCCTCGCCCCAGAGAGGGATGAGCCGGCAACAATCAGCCGGCCCCGTTCCAGTTGACGTTGATCCCTTCCAGGATCAGGGACTGGTTGTACAGCTGCAGGATCACGAGCAGGAACACCAGGAACAGCACCATGAAAATTCCCATCACTGGAGTGGTTCCCCAGCCAGGCACAACCTTGCCGTACTCAGAATTAAGGGGACGGAGCAGATCGCCCAGACGAGTGCGTTGAGCCATAACGGCGCTTGGGTCTCGGGTGAAGTTCAGTCCAGATACTCTAGGGGTCCCGGCCCGGAAGAGGCCGATCCTGTCGAGAGATGTGATGGAAAGTTCTTCGCCGGCCCTGTCCGTCGCGATTGCCGTTCTGGCTGCCCTGCTTGGACTCACCGGTTTTGGGGTTTACACAGCATTTGGTCCGCCCTCGAAACGCCTCGACGACCCCTTCGACGATCACGAGGACTGACGGACCAACCGCACCTCCCTGAGTTCACCGGGCATTAATTGGATGCTGGTCTCCCCTGTTGGCATCGTCCAGCCATCATCAAGGAGCCAACGCAAGCGCTGAGCCCCGGGGTTCAGCAGCTGAATCATCAACGCCGAGGCTGCTGAACGCATCGTTCCATCAGCGGCCATCGAGGGCTTCATGGCCAGGGGGATCAGGCCATCGGGGACAGCGGGAAGCCCCTGCCAGAAATCTTGTAGGTCCACAGGCCCGTGCCACCCCGGTTCTCGGAATCGAATGGCCGCTTGCGGCACACCGTTGCGCATCCATCCATCCGCCAGCGGCATCAAGGCGACACGCTGCCGATGCCAACCGGCATCGGCCGAGGGGTCGGGCCAGGTGGGACCTCTGAGCAGGGACACCCCGAGGTGATCAGACCCCGCATCAACGCCCTGGGGTCCATCGAGCAACAGGGCCAGCCCGCCTCCTGGCGCGGCAGGAACGCTGGCCAGCCAGGAGATCACAGGCACCTCCCATCGGGCCTTCTCCATGGGCGTGCGCGGCACAGCAGGTCGCTCGATCACACCACCGCTGGTGTCGGAGGCCCAGCGCACTGCAGGGCTCAGCAGAGGACACTCAAGGCGCAACAGCTCATGAGACTGGCGCCACTGAACACTGAGGAGCAGCTCCACGTGCGGAGAGTCAGCACAGAGCAGCACATCCATTCGCAGTGCGCTGACCCCGAACTGCCCGCGAAGCGTGACGCGGGCCACCAAGGGGCCAGAGTCCTGCAGTTGCACCTGCCAACGCTCTGGCATGGGCAACGGATGCTTCCGGTAATCCTCAGCAAGATCCCAGGCATCCCAGAATTCACCGTGATCGCGGTAGCGGTTTAAGCGCAGCGGAGCCGCCAGACAGTCACCTCCCCCAGCATCCCGGAGACCGATCAGTCCCAGAGGCCCAACGTCGATTGAGAGTTGTGCGTTGGACAACCTCCAACCTCCGCTTTCAAGGGCTGTCACCTGGACGGGGTCGCGCACAGCCTCAGCGCTTTGGCAAGGCTCGGAACGATGGAGTGCGCGCGCTAGCGGCACCGCACTCACTCCATCGACCATGGGCAGCTGCACCCAAACACCGCCGGCAGCTGCTGCCTGCACCGGCAGCCGCCGACCGGCGCTGGACCATTGCCCTCGCGGAAGCCTTAGTAGCGGCGACCAACGCGGCAAGGGCTGCAACGCACACCAGGCCCAGCGCTCCGGAGCAAAGCGTTCACCGCCATGACCTGGACGATTCCCAGCTGGACTGTTACCAGAAAGAAGATGCTTCAGGCCTGCATCACGGGCAGCCGCAGCCGCGCGACGGGCGGCGCGCCACTGCGGTTCGGCCTGATCAAACACCTCTGGGATGGCCGTGCCGGGGAGAATGTCATGAAATTGATGAAAGAGCAGAACCAACCAGGCCCAGTCCTGCCCCTCCTGGCCTAGCAGTGCTGCCACGAGATCGGCTTCCCGCAGCAGTCGTTCCAGGGTTCGGTTGTGGCGTTTCTGATCGGGGCGGGAGGTGGCACAACCCCGATGCAGCTCGAGATAGAGCTCATCACGCCAAACCGGTAACCCCGTGCGCAGAGGTTCCAGGTGCTGCAGAAAGCCACGCACGGTGCCACCTTCACGGGCCGGAGACTGAGGATGGTCTTGCCAGAGCTGCAACTGCTCCAGCATCTCGGCCGTCGGGCCACCACCATGATCTCCCACTCCGGGGAGCCACAACGCCCGGTCGATACCAGTGCTCTGTTGAAACTTGAGCTGCTCAGCCCCCATCGCCACGGGGTCGGCATCGGTGCCGATCCCAGGAAGCATCAGGGCCATCACCTCGGCGGAGCCGCGGCCTCGCCAGCGAAACAACCTGTGGGGGAATGGATTTGTCGCGTTCCAAGCCAGTTTGTGGGTGCAGAACCACTGCACGCCGGTGGCGTTAGCGACCGCTGGAAGCCCGGCACCAAAACCGAAGCTGTCAGGCAGCCAGGCCAGATCATGCCTCCATTCAGGAAAGTGCTGGCGACTGAACTTTTGCCCCCAATCGAACTGCCTCCACAAGGAGGCTGTGCTGATCAAAACGCAGTCGGTTTCGACCCAGGGGCCATTGATGGGCTCCCAGCGCCCCTTGCGACTGGCCTCCTGAATGCGGGCAAACAGCGCAGGCCGATGCTGGGCCATCCAGGCATAAAGAGCTGGTGTGGAATGGGCGAAATGCAGATCCGGCCAGCGCTCCATCAACGCCAGGGCTGAACGGAACGTCCGCTCGGCCGCCTGCCAGGTATCGGCCACTGGCCAGAGCCAGGCCAGATCAAGGTGGGCATGGCCAACCCAATGCAAGACACCATTGGCTGGAGCCTGCTCAGCCAGATGGGACTGCACCAAGGCAACGGCCTGGTCAGAACTGGGCTCACTGTCGAGCCACGACTCAGGGATTTGAGGCTGGCTGAGCTGCAGAAGATCCAACGCCTCCGGCAGGAGGCAACCGTCAGGGTCCTCCTTTGGATTCAGCGGCTCCCTCACCAACTGGCTGCTGATCAAAGCGCCATCGTCATGGCATGGGCTGCGGAGCTGAAGCCGAACCCGCAATCCAGAACTGCTGCGCCAACGCTCCGGCAGAACCCAACGGCAACGGGTATCGAACAGGTCACCGCTGTGGACCAGCACATCATCGACCCAGACCCGGACCTCATCCGCCCACCAACTGAGCACAAGGCGCTCCTGCTGGTTTGAGCTCTGAAGCCAATGCGACGGCCAGCGGATCACCTGCTCAATGTCCAGCCAAACGCCACCTCTGGGCCAGATCAGCAACCCCCGCTCAGCCCAGTCAGGCCGGTGGATTGCCCCCCAGGGTTCCGTCAGCACAGACCGTTGCTGATGATCACCGCAGCGATGCCACTTGGGCAGGAGATCCAGGCGACTGCGACACCGAAACGTTTCAATCCACGCCAATCGCCGGGGCTGCAGAGGGTCCTGCATCGTGAACTCACATCCTTGACCCATAAGATGATGACGCTGTCCCAGACGCCGGTCGGTCTCCATGCTCGCCCTCAAGATCTCCGTTTACTCGGTCGTCTTCTTTTTCCTCGGGATCTTCGTGTTCGGCTTCCTCGCGAGCGACCCCAGCCGCACACCGAGCCGTAAGGACCTCGAAGATTGACCACCACCCCCTGAAGTTCCATCGGTCGGGTCCACGCCGATCACTGGTCATCGAACGGCTTGTGACGCTCCTGCCCATGGGAGGATCGCCGGCCACTGCTGAGCGGGTTTGCCAGCCTTCCGGGCGCCAATCACCATCACTGGTCTGCTGGCCATCGCCTCAGCTCTGATCGTTCCTGTCAGAGCGGCGGAGGGAGAAGAGTTGGTGGATTTCGGGGTCGTTCCTGAGTCCAATGCGGAGGTTCTCGTTGAAGAGACCGCTGGGGACGATCCAGAGCCGTCAGCCCAATCCAGTGATCCGCAGGATCTTCAGCCACCAGCAATTCAACCGCCTGCTGAACTGCTGCTGCGGTCCAACAGCCAGTCTTTTGACGCCCGCCGCAACCTGTTCATTGCAACAGGTGATGTGCAAGTCACCCTCAACGGTGGGGTTCTCCAGGCCGACCGCATCGAATTCGACGCTGCGTTCAACACGCTCTTTGCACGCGGCAGTGTGCGCTTTCGCAGGGGGGCCCAGTACTTCCAAGCCAGCACCCTGCGCTTAAGCCTGATCCAGGGCAGTGGAGAGATGGAAGACGTTTACGGCGTCTTGGATCTGGACACAGCGGCCGTTGATTTCAATCCCTTCCCCTCCACAGGCAATGCCGACCGTGGGCAACCACGTCAGCCGTTGGAGGCTCCCGAGCGAAGGCTCCCGGTGTTGGAAAGCAGTGGACTTGGATTTCCAACTGCTCTGGACATCGACCTTGATGCCAGCAGCGCAGAGCGCCTGAGTCCGCAAGGGGATGACAGCACGTTCTGGGATTTGGAGATTCCCCCCTCTCCGGAATGGCTGGTGCCTGAGGTTTCGCCCCCTCAAGCATCTGAAGATCAAGACGGCATGGCGTGTCCGCCGGAGCTCCCTCCGATTCCCGACTGGCATCCCCATCCCTGGGCGATCACCGCCTGGGGCGGCCAGATGATCGATTCCAATTTCGGTGACACCTTTCTGTTCAATGGTCGCTTGCGTCCGGAATATCTGCTGGGCGTGAGCATGCAGAAGCGCATCTGGAGGGCAGGCCCCCTTGCGATCGAACTGGAAGCCGATCTATTCGGTCACCAGGCTTACCAACAGCAAGGCGGCCCCTTCAACCAGAGCGTTCCCAATGCCGACACCCCCACGCAAGCCTTCGCAGAAGGCATCATCGGCATCGGTGCACGCCTCTGGCTTCAACCATGGCTGAGCTTCGGCTTTGTTGAAGGGATCAGTTATTACACCGCCGTCAGCAACTACGAACGCACCTACCGGGAGAACTTCGCCCAACTCCTCAATTACCTCGCGTTTGAACTGGAGGCAGCTGTGTCTCCAGAACTCTCCTTGGTTGGACGTATCCACCACCGATCCGGTGCATTCGGCACCTACAGCGGTGTGAAGGAGGGAAGTAACGCCTACCTGATCGGCATCCGCTACCGCTGGGGGCAGGACAGGCCCGAAGCTTTATCACCGCAGGCACCACCCCCACTGGGTTGCCCTGACCCAGGACGCAGCGCGCGTGTCTCCCCCCAGAGCCTGAACGAGCAACTCGAAGACATCACACTCGGCAACCCGATGCGCCCAGCGCCATCGACCTCCGCCAACGCACCATCCGCCCCAGTCCTCTCCCAAACACAACACTCCAAACTGTCCCTTCGGGAACAAGAGCGGCTGCGAGCCGAAGCCATCGCCGCCATCGATCAGCGCATCAGCAGCATTCAGCTGCAGCAGCGCCTCGTGTTTGAACGCAGCCGTGGATCTGACAATCTCCGCAACAACGAAGTGCTGGCAGCCAATCAATACGGCGGCGTGAGACCCTCCCAGCTCGAACAAAAAGGGCGCACCCAGTTCATCACGGGTGAAATCAGCCGCTGGCGCATTCAGGCCGCCAAAGTCCGGCTCACCCCTGATGGGTGGAGTGCCGATCGGATGGGGTTCACCAACGATCCATTCACCCCGGCGCAGACCCGCATCGATGCTGAAAACGTGGTGGCAACGGAAGAAGAAAACGGAGACATCCTGATTAAGAGTGAACGCAATCGCCTGATTGTTGAGGAGCGACTGCCGATTCCCGTATCGCGAACACAGAGGATTCAGAAACAGGAAGAGGTGGAGAACCGTTGGGTCTTCGGCATCGACAACGACGACCGCAGTGGCTTCTTCATCGGCCGCAACCTGCGACCGATCGAGTTCTCGGAAGACCTCGTGCTCGAGCTTCAACCCCAGTTCTTGTTGCAGCGTGCCGTTAATGGTGACAACAACAGCTACGTGGCGCCCGGATCCTCCATCGACAGCGACAAGGTCACCCAGGACAACACCGTCGGTGATCTGTTCGGCCTGGAAGCGGAGCTCAACAGCGAATTCCTTGGCTTATCAACCAAGATTGAAGCTGACATCAGCACCTTCAATCCCAGCAACTTCAGCGACGGCAGCCGCTTCTGGGGCACGACACGACGAACCTTCACCCTCCCGTGGATCGGAGACGTAAGCGCACGCGTGTTCGGCGCCTATCGCTACCGCACCTGGAACGGATCGTTGGGTGAAACCGATGTGTACAGCGCCTACGGCGGTTTTGCAGAACAGAAAGGCAACTGGCGCTGGGGACAACTGAAGAACGACTACATCTGGCGTTTCGGCGTGGGCAATTACCAAGCTGAAAGCTTCACCAGCACCAACCTGATCGACACCCTGCGCGCCAACTTCTATGGATCGCTCAACAGCCGCTACCAACTTTGGCGAGGTCAGCCAGCGGAGCTAACGCCTGAAGCGGCCTACCGCTACAGCCCCGTGGCGATTGTTCCTGGGCTGGAGCTGCGCACCAACGTGAACACCTCGCTGGCAGCATTCGGTGATGGCAACCGCCAGAACACCATCAGCCTCACGGGGGGACCCACCCTCACCCTCGGCACCTTCAGCAAACCCTTCCTGGATTACACCCAACTCTCGATCGCAGGTGGAGGCACGTTGAAGCAGGGATCCAGTCCTTTCGAATTCGATCAAGCGATCGACCTCGGCACCTTGGGGATCGGCCTCACACAGCAGATTGCAGGTCCTCTGCTGCTGAATGCCGGCGTAGGCGTGAACATCGATCCAGCGTCGGAGTTTTACGGCAATGTGATCAATTCGAACATCGAACTGCGCTGGCAGCGACGCAGTTATGACCTCGGCTTCTACTACAACCCCTATGAGGGCATCGGTGGATTCCGCTTCCGCCTCAACGACTTCAACTTCACCGGAACCGGTCGACCGTTCATTCCCTATTCGTCAGATCCTCTCCCCAACGTCCTCGACCGTCGCCCCTTCTAAAGCGCTGCGGATCAGTCGGGACCGCCGCCATAGATCAGATGACTCCCTGTAAGGTCGGCCCCGGCAAAACGCATGCCATCCGTTCGCACATTCGGTGCATAGGCATTGATCACCACCGCGTCGCGCAGGTCAGCCCGTCGCAGGTCCGTGTCCGTGAGGTCGGCATTGCTGAGCCGTGCTCCGCGCAGATCCGCTCCATCGAGCCGAGCACCACTGAGATCGGCCCCTTCGAGATTGGCCTCCCGAAGATCCACTCCGCGTAGATCGGCGTCGCGCAAATCCACACCAATCAGATGCTCTCCCTGAAGGCTCAGCCCACGCAGATCGCATCCAGTACAGGCTCCTAGCTGAAGCAATCGCTCCTGCGGCGTCCCGTAGGGAACAACCTCGATGGATTGTGGCGTTCCAGCCTGGAGAGCCGAGGGTGTCAGCAGTGCTGTCAGCAATGCAGCAACCCATGAAGTCGCCTTGAGATTCACCATGACCTGAGACCCTCTGTCTCATTCATAGACAATCCTGGACGCGGCTGCCGCGTCAGAACCCGCGAAGGTAAGGAAGGTTCTCCATGGTGCGTGTGAGTTCCGCATCGCGTGCCACCAGCTGGCCTGTGGCATCCCACTGACCACTGCGCAGCATGTCGAGAGCACCCGCGGCCACCTGAATTGGCTCGGACACGGCACCAGCTGAAAATGTAAGACCGTTGAGATCGAGCGCCCAGTTCACTGAAGGATCCGCAGCAACAGCATCCTGAAGGAGGCTGACCTGCTGCGACGAGGCGGTGGCACAGGGAATCCCGAGCGCAAGGCAGTTGCCATAAAAGATCTCGGCAAAGCTCACACCCACCAGAGCCCTGATCCCCCAGCGCATCAGCGCCTGGGGGGCATGCTCACGGCTGGACCCGCAACCGAAATTGTCATTGACCACCAGGATCGAGGCCCCGGCATGCACCGACTGATCAAAGGGATGGCGACCGGCCAGCTCCTGGCGATCATCCGCAAAGGCCTGTGCTCCGAGAGCCTCGAAACTGACGCATTTGAGGAAGCGGGCGGGAATGATCCGATCGGTGTCGATGTCATCGCCGCGCAGCGCGAGTGCGCGCCCCCTCACCATCGCGATCGAACCTTGCGGGAACGGAGTGCTCTCAGTCATCGGAAGTCATGCAGTTCAGCTGCCGCACATCACGAACCTGACCTGTGATGGCGGCGGCAGCAACCATCGCGGGACTCATCAGCAGGGTTCGGCCACTGGCCGAACCCTGCCGGCCCTTGAAATTGCGATTGCTTGAGCTGGCACTGATCTGGCGCCCCTCCAGCCGATCGGGATTCATGGCCAGACACATGGAGCAGCCCGGTTCCCGCCATTCAAATCCGGCCTCGCGGAACACAGCATCAAGCCCTTCGGCTTCAGCAGCCCGGGCCACTTGTTCCGATCCAGGAACAACAAAAGCCCGGATGCCCGAGGCCACATGACGTCCCCTGGCCACCGCAGCAGCAGCCTGCAGATCACTGAGCCGTCCATTGGTGCAACTGCCGATAAAGCACACATCCACAGGCACCCCTGCGATGGCCTGACCGGGCGCCAGATCCATGTAGCGATAAGCCTCCTCGGCGATGGGGCGATCGGCCGGATCAAGCTGGTCGGGCGTGGGCACCGTCTCATCAACACCGATTCCCTGACCGGGTGTGATGCCCCAGGTCACCGTGGGAGCGATGGTGGCCGCGTCAAAGCGCACCTCGTCATCGAAGCGGGCATCAGCACCGGAAGCCAGGGATCGCCACCAGGTCACCGCCCGGTCCCAGGCCTCTGCCGAAGGCGCCTCAGCACGCCCATGGAGATAGTCGAAGGTGGTTTGATCAGGGTTCACATAGCCGCAGCGTGCCCCTCCTTCAATCGCCATATTGCAGAGGGTCATGCGCTCTTCCATCGACAGGGCCTCGATGGCTGGACCAGCAAATTCATAGGCATGTCCCACCCCCGCCTTCACACCCAATGAGCGAATCACGTGCAGGATCAAATCCTTGGCGAACACGCCCGGGCTGAGCTTGTTCTCCACCCAGATCCGACGCACCTTGAGCTTGTTCATCGCCAGGCTCTGGCTGGCGAGGACATCGCGGACCTGACTGGTGCCGATCCCGAAAGCGATGGCCCCGAAGGCCCCATGCGTGGACGTGTGCGAGTCACCACAGGCCACTGTCATTCCTGGCTGCGTGAGACCGAGCTCCGGCGCAATCACGTGCACGATTCCCTGGCGACCACTGCCGAGACCATGCAGGGTGATGCCGTGGTTGGCACAGTTTCGCTCCAGTGTGCTCAGCATCTCCTCTGCGAGTGGATCCGCAAACGGTCTGGCCTGACTGGTGGTTGGAACAATGTGATCCACCGTGGCCACGGTGCGCTGCGGACAGCGCACCGCAAGTCCCTTGTCTTCAAGGGCCGCGAAGGCCTGAGGACTGGTCACCTCATGAATCAGGTGCAGGCCGATGAACAACTGGGTGGATCCACCAGGAAGATCAGCAACGCGATGCAGATCCCAAACCTTGTCGTAGAGGGTCCCGCTGCTCATTCCAGGTCAGCTGTGAGCCCCCAACCCTAACGGCTTGTCGCCTGAACGATTGCCTCGCCCCGACTCGAGAGCCATCAACCGCAACCGCAGGCGGTTCAGTGCCTCCCCAGCACTCACCAGCCGGATCCAGTCCCGTCCTCGGGACGAACCCAGCCGGATGGGGTGACTCTCGCAGCCATCCGGTCCTGCCACAGCGATATGCACCAGCCCGACCGGTTTCTCATCACTACCGCCACCCGGACCGGCGATTCCCGTGAGTGCGAGGGCCCAATCGCTGCCTGTCAGCCGTCGCACTCCCTCAGCCATCGCCTGGGCGACCGGGGCACTGACAGCGCCGACTTCTTCCAGGAGGGAGGAGGGAACACCCAGCAACTCACACTTCACTGCATTGGCATAGGCGATCACACCGCCGAGAAGGACCTCCGAGGAACCAGGAACGGCGGTGAGCTCGGAGCCCAACCCGCCACCTGTACAGGATTCCGCCACAGCCAGGGTCTCCCCACGCACGCGTAGATGCTTCAGCACCACCGAAGCGAGTGAATCATCGTCGGCACCAAAACAGAGATCGCCTGTTCGATCCCGGAGATCTCGTTCGGTCTCATCCACGAGCGCACGAGCTTCGGGCTCCGAAGACGCACAGGCAGTGATGCGCAGCTTCACCTCGCCGCGGCCGGCGTAGGGAGCAACGGTGGGGTTGGCCTGATCCAACAGATCACTGACCTGTTCAGCCAGGGTTGATTCGCCGATTCCCCAGAAGCGAAGCAACCGGCTCACAAACACCCCACGGGAGAGTCCCGACTGGCTGAACCAAGGAGCCGCGGTGGCTTGCCACATCGCACGCATCTCACTGGGAACGCCCGGGAAGGTGAGCACCGTGAAGTTGTCGGTGGGGGACCAGATCATCCCCGGCGCCGTTCCCGTGGGATTGGGAAGCAACGTCGCGCCGACAGGCAGGAGGGCCTGCCGCCTGGTCCCCGGGCCCGGCTCCCTTCCACGGCTGCGTGACTTAGCCGTGATGTCAGCCCAGACGTCGGCCCGCTCCTCGAGGGGAGTCGCGAAGGCCGCAGCGATCGCTTCGGTGGTGAGGTCATCAGGGGTCGGGCCCAAACCACCCGTGGTGATCAAAACCCTGGAACGACAGGAAATCTCCCGCACCTGAGCGATCAAACGATCCCGGTTGTCTCCCACAACGGTTTGCCGGAAGTGAGGCAAACCCAGAGCAGCCAGCTCCTCGGCAAGCCAGCGTGCATTGCCGTTCACGATATTTCCGAGCAAAAGCTCCGTACCGATGCAGAGAATCTCCACGCCAGTACGGTCTGCACCGTCAGCCATGGTGATCGCAGGAGCAGGATTGCCGATTCCCCGGAAGGGCATCCTCTGCCGCCGCTTCCTGAGCCAGCTCTGCCTGTTTCTGCCTCTGCATCACCACCACAGTGCCAACGAGGATGGCCGTCGCTAGCCCTAACCAGAGAAAGCGCATTTCCACATTGGCCACCACCATGGCCAAGGCAGCAAGCCACTGGGTGAACACATAGATCAGCAACACGGTGCGACGATGGCTGAACCCCGCTCTCAGCAGCCGGTGATGCAAATGGCGACGATCCGGATAGAAGGGGGAATGTCCGGAACTCAAGCGCCCCATGATCACGGCCGACATGTCGGCTAGGGGCAAAGAAAGAATCAGCAGAGGCAGCAGCAAACTCACCGTGGTGAGGCCCTTCGCTGGGCCAACGATGCTGATGGCAGCGAGGCTGAAGCCGAGGAAGTAAGACCCGCCATCACCCATGAAAATCCGCGCAGGATTGAAGTTGTGCCGGAGGAAACCAAGACAACTCCCAGCCAACGCTGCCGCCAGGAACGCAGCAGCGACCTGATGCAGGGAGAAACTCACGGACACCAGTCCGATGGCCGCGATTCCAGCGACTCCGGCCGCCAGGCCATCGAGTCCGTCGAGCCAATTGATCGCGTTGGTGATGCCCACAAGCCAGATCACAGTGGCGATCAGGCTCACCAAACCCGGAAGCACAACAGCGTCAGCGGTGCTGGAAGCCCAAGGCAAATCGATGGCACCGATCCTCACGCCCTGAGACCAGACCACCATGGCGACCGCCACCTGGCCCGCCAGACGAGGCCACGGTGACAGGGAAAAGAGATCATCGGCCAAACCGATGATGAAGAAACACAGAGACCCGGCAAGCGTGGTCCAGATCAACTGATCCCGCGCGGGGATGAGCATGCCGAAACCACCGGCCAACCACGTGAGACCAAGCGCGACACTGAACCCGAGCACCATGGCCACACCACCGAGACGGACCATCGGCACGCTGTGCTGCTTGCGGGAGTCAGGGGCATCGGTGAAGCCGTGGCGAAGGCCGAGCCGGCGCACCAGCGGCACGGTCACCATGGTGACCAGGGCCGCCGCCAGAAAAATCACAACAGCGACTGCGAGAGGAGTGCTCGCGATGGTCACGCAAAACTCCGGTGAGGGCGGCCCAGGAAGGGGCAGATCTCATCCAATGTAGGCAGACCTGAATTCGGAATCCAGGCCTGCTTGGACCAGTCAGACAAGCGCCGGCTCAGTCGACGTTGCGTAAAGGGGAAAACGACGACAAAGACTCGCCACACGCTCCAGGCAACGTGACTGAATCGCATCGTCCTCAGGATTGAGCAAGCGATCAGCGATCACCTCAGCCACTTCAGCGAAGGCATCAGCATCGAAGCCTCGGGTGGTGAGAGCAGCAGTGCCTAAACGCAGCCCGCTGGTCACGAACGGAGATTCAGGATCGAAGGGGACCGTGTTCTTGTTGGCGGTGATGTGAACGTCGCTCACAAGGAGATCAGCCACCTTGCCTGTCATGCCAATGCTGCGCAGATCAAGCAGCACCACGTGGTTATCAGTCCCTCCACTCACCACATCGATGCCGCGGGCCATGAGTCGGTCGGCCAGGGCTTGGGCATTGGCCACCACCTGCTGGCTGTAGGCCTTGAATGATGGCCTGAGAGCCTCACCGAAGGCCACAGCCTTGGCCGCGATTACATGTTCAAGAGGCCCGCCTTGCGTGCCGGGGAACACGGCTTTGTCGAATTTCTTGGCGAACTCAGCATCCCGGCAAAGGATCAGACCACCGCGGGGACCGCGCAGGGTTTTGTGCGTCGTCGTGGTCACCACATCGCAATGGGGAACAGGGCTGGGATGGACGCCCGCTGCCACAAGGCCTGCAATGTGTGCCATATCGGCCAACAGGCAGGCCCCAACTTCATCGGCAATCGAACGAAAAGCCGCAAAATCAATGATTCTGGGGTAAGCCGAATAACCGCAAATGATCAGCTTGGGCTTGTGCTCGAGAGCCAGCTGACGGATCGCCTCCATATCCAACCGCTGGGTTTCCCGATCAACCCCGTACTGGACAACGTTGAACCATTTGCCACTCACATTCACCGGTGAACCATGGGTTAAGTGCCCGCCATGGGACAGGTCCAGACCCATGATCGTGTCGCCCGGCTGAAGCAAGGCCAGGAAGACAGCGAAGTTGGCCTGGGCGCCACTGTGAGGCTGAACGTTGGCCCAGGCTGCACCGAAGAGCTCCTTGGCCCGCTCGATTGCCAGTTCCTCGATGGCATCGACGTGCTCACAACCGCCGTAGTAACGCTTGTTTGGCAGGCCTTCCGCGTATTTGTTGGTCAATACGGAACCCTGAGCAGCCATCACGGCGCTCGATGCAAAGTTCTCCGACGCGATCAGCTCAAGATGGGTTTCCTGGCGGTCGCGCTCCTGATCGATTAAACGGGCAATCGCAGGGTCGGAGTCTGCCAGTGATGCATTGATCGGAGCGGTTTCGAAATCCACCATGCGTTGCCTCGATGCGTTGATTGGATGGTAAGCAACGGTCAACAGCAGCAGTGCCGAACCAAAAAAAAACTGCCCGAAGGCAGTTGAATAGCGCGCCTGGAGAGATTCGAACTCCCGACCCTCTGATCCGTAGTCAGATGCTCTAATCCGCTGAGCTACAAGCGCTGGCGTCCCACTATCTGACCCCACGAAGGGGCCCTTCGTCAACTGGGGCACATCCCCACGCCAGAATCGTTTCCATTCCTTTCGGTCTCCCTCCATGCCGATCCGCTGGTACGGGCCTGCTGACCCCACTGATCCCACCTATCGGCATTTCAACCGGGTTGTGAATCTCACGCTTCACGGCATGGTGTTTGCTGCAGTGAACAGCGGGCTCTGGTTCCTGCAAGAGATGCGCCATCCCTGGAACCATCTCAATGTTCTGACTGGTCTTTGGCTGGTTGGGCTAGCTGTGCATCTCACGTTGGTACTGAAACTTCGTCCAGAGCTGGATACAGACAACCCGGCGACGTGAAGCCAACATGCAACTGTCTGGCCATTTGCCATGACCACTGCTTGCCATGACCACTGCTTGCCTTGACCACTGCTTGCCATGACCATGGATGCCGCTGATCTGCACGATCTGACCTCGGCCCTCGGCGATCGTCTGTACCTGCAGGTCTCCGGTTGGCACCTGTATCTGAAAGATGCAGGCCTGGCCGAAGCCCTCGCGATCGAATGCAGCGCACTCATCGATCAGGGAGCTGAGATCGCTGCTCGCCAGGCTCTCGAACGTGTCCAGGTCTCGATCGGAGGCGGAAGCAGTCGGCTGCCTTTGGCAAGGCTGTTGCCGTCCTCGCAACTTTCCGACCTCGAACAGATTCTTGAGGACCACTGCCGATAAGGTGCACCCGATCTGGGAACGCGCGTGCTGATCATTGAAGTCACCAACGCACGTGAAGTGGTGCGTCAGCGCATCGGCCGCCTTGGAGAGCGCCTGATTGGCAAGGTCGTGGACCCCGAAGCGCAGGTGGAGAAGGCCCTGATTCAGGAACTTGACACTGCCTTCCGTGAATTCGGAATTGAAGCCAGGATCGTTTCAGTGCAGGGGCCACAGCTCGTGGGCCGGCAGCAGCTTGAGTTACCGATCCAAGTGCGCGACGACAGGACTGTGACCCTCAGCGACGACTGAAGCGCCGCGCAATCCCCTGATTGATCTCAACGACTTCAGCGATCCCGAGCGCCTGCCCGCCCAACGCAAAAAGAACCCCGCCGAAGCCTCCGGAGAGAGCCACCTGGAGCCCACGGCCGATCAGATCAGAAGGCCATTGCACCGTTGTGCTGAGACCCCAAGCAGCACAACCTGCCAGCGCTGCCGCTGCGGTGAGTCGCAAGGCGTCAACCCCCCAGCTACGCAGAGGGAGGCCTCCCAGGCGTTGCTGGAGCACGAGAAGAAGCGCCAAACAGGTGAGGGCATTGATCAATACCGTGGCCAGCACGAGCCCAGGCGCCCCGAAATCGAAGGGCAGCTGAGGCCCCCATGGGGAGGGTCCCCCAACCAAGGCCCAGTCGAACAGCACATTCAGACCGATACCGGCCATCGACAGTCGAAAGGGAGTTGTGCCGTCTCCGAGGGCGTAAAACACCCGCACGAGCACATCGCGACCGAGATAGGCCGGCATGCCGATTCCGTAAGCCATCAAGAGCCCGGTCACCAATTGCGCCGCCTGAGCATCAAAGGCACCGCGCTCATAAACGAGAGACACGATCGGAGCAGCCAACGCCAGAAACAAAGCGCCCAACGGCAGCATCGAGGCGGTGGAGAGCATCAGGCCCTGACGGATCCTGGCAATCAGCTGAGGGCGATCCTCCAGGGCCGTGAGCCTGGAGAACGTGGGTAGAAGCGGCACCAACAGGGCATTGGAAATCAATCCGAGCGGCGTCTGCACCAGAAGATTGGCGTAACCAAGTCCTGCGGCTGCGCCGAGGATCCCCGAGGCGAAGAACAGATCGGTAAACACATTGATCTGCAGCATTCCGGAGGACAGGGTGGCGGGGCCCATCACCTGCCAGACCTCCTGCACGCCGGGGTGACGCCAGTCCCATGACAACTGGAACCGGGCCAGTCGCTGCCGAATCAAGGCCGGCAACTGCAACAACCACTGCAGGACGGCTCCAGAGAGCGTGGCCAAGGCCAGCACCACCCCTCCCCAGAGGGCATGCTCCGGCAGGGCGATGGCAGACCCGAGCTGCCACCAGAGCAATCCGACACCGAGAATCAGCGCCAGGCTGGACATCAGCGGCGAGATCGCTGGAATCCAGAATTCATCGGCGGCATTGAGCGATCCAAAGCCCAGACCGATCAGACCGGCGAGCAGGGCCATCGGGGCCATCACCTGCAACTGCGCGACAGCGATGCGATGCAGCTCGGGCGGAAGGCCTGGCCCGACCAGGGTGATCAATGGACCGGCAGCCATCACCAGCACCACCGTGACAACCAGAAGCAGGGCACTCACCGTGGTGTTCAGGGTGGCCAGGATGTGGGCGCCTTCGTCTCTGGGCCTGCGGCTGAGCACACTCACCATCGCGCTGTGGAAGGGGCCATTGATGCCCCCCAGAAGGATGAGGAGAAAACCCGGAAGCACATAGGCGTAGTTGTAAGCGTCATAGGCAGCGCCGACGCCAAACGCTGCAGCAATCACCAATTGGCGGACAAGGCCACCGAATTTGCTGAAAAGGGTCCCAACGGTGACGACCAGAGCAATGCGCTTGAGAGATCTCGCCATCAGCGCTGCCAGCCGCCACTACTGCTCCAATTCTCGGTTGATTTCCAGGCACCATGGCCTCAACTTGCCCGCCCCCATGACCGGCACCCCTCTCCTCTCATTTGAACCGCTCACGGAGGGGATTTTGATCAAGCGCTACAAGCGCTTTCTGGCAGACATCGAGCTGGAGGACGGATCGTGCGTGACCGCCCACTGCGCCAACACCGGACCGATGACCGGCGTGTTGATTCCTGGCCAGCGGGTGCGCCTGCGCCATGCCCCTTCCCCAACCCGCAAGCTGGCCTGGACCTGGGAACAGGCCGAAGTACCCGGCGCTGATGGGAATCCCTGTTGGGTTGGGATCAACACCGCTTTACCCAACCGGCTGATCAGGGCAGCGATTGAAGCAGGCCTCATGAAGGAGATCGTCGGTCCGATCAGCGAGATCAAAGCCGAAGTTGTCTACGGCGAGAACAAACGCAGTCGGATCGATCTCTTGCTTACGCCATCGGCCGATGCCGCGGATCCAAGACAAATCTATGTAGAAATTAAAAACACAACGTGGTGCGAAGGATCACTGGCTCTCTTCCCCGACACCGTCACCGAACGCGGCCAGAAACATCTCCGGGAACTCATGAGCGTGCTGCCCAACGCCAGAGCCCTTCTTGTGCCTTGCCTAAGCCGCGATGACCTCAGCGCATTCGCACCGGGAGACAGCGCGGATCCCCACTATGGAGAACTCTTCCGACAAGCACTGTTGGAAGGAGTGGAAGTCTTCCCCAGCGCATTCCGCTTCGAGCAAGACAAAGTTCTCTGGCGAGGCAAGCGCGCCGTCCAGGAAAGGCAATCGCCGGTTTGGTAACAACGGCGACTCGAGAAGTGTACGCCGAAGTACATCTTGGGTTCGTGAGACGGTCTTCACGACAGTCCGAACCGCAGTTCCGCTTTCTTTTCATGACAACTGCTTTGAACTCTCCACCAAGGAGGCGAAAAGCCATCCTCCAGGAGGCAAGCCTGCTTGATGGGCCAATGCTCCTTCTGAAAAGCATCCGCGGTTTTAGAACACACCGCTCGCTGACCTGGCTTGCTTGCGTCCCCGTAGCCCTCATGGGCTTGGGCCTCTTCAACCTAACGGCTCACGCTGCTGAACTCCCCGATCTGAACGCAGCGTTTCTCGCCAACAACCTCTGGTTGCTGGTGGCAACCATTCTGGTGATCTTCATGAACGCCGGCTTCGCCATGGTGGAAGCCGGGATGTGTCGCCAGAAGAACGCAGTCAACATCCTCGCCAAGAACCTTTTCGTGTTCGCTCTGGCGGTGACTGCCTACTGGTTCATCGGCTTCTCGCTGATGTATGGCAGCGCCTTCTGGGACGGCATCCTTTATTACGGCAAAGGTGGCGCTTTGGGACTGTTCTTTGATCCCACGGTGACTCCTGAGATGGTCACGGATGGCAGCCTCGTTCCTTCCGTTGATTTCCTTTTCCAGGCTGCTTTCGCAGGAACAGCCGCAACCATCGTTTCCGGACTTGTTGCTGAGCGCGTCAAGTTCGGTGAGTTTGTGATTTTCGCGCTGGTCCTCACCGCCTTTATCTATCCGATTTCCGGCTCCTGGCAGTGGAACGGCGATGGCTGGTTGGCGAAACTTGGTTTCATCGATTTCGCTGGTTCCTCAATCGTTCACTCCGTGGGCGCCTGGGCTGGACTGGTTGGCGCCATGCTGCTCGGACCCCGTATTGGCAAATACGTGAATGGCCGCACCCAAGCCATTCCTGGCCACAACATGGCCATCGCCACACTCGGCGCTTTGATCCTCTGGATCGGCTGGTACGGCTTCAACCCCGGCTCTGTGCTGGCCATGGACCAAACGGTTGCTTTCGTGGCCGTGACGACCACCCTGGCCGCAGCTGGTGGCGCCATTGGCGCAACGGTGGTGTCCACCATCACCTCTGGCAAGCCCGATCTCACCATGATCATTAACGGCATCCTGGCCGGCTTGGTGAGCATCACCGCAGGTTGCGGAAACATGACCATGGTCGGTTCCTGGGTGGCTGGCCTGATCGGCGGCATCATCGTGGTGTTCTCGGTCGCAGCTCTCGACAACGCAGGCATCGATGATCCTGTCGGCGCTTTCTCCGTCCACGGCGTGTGCGGCGTCTGGGGCACCCTGGTCGTTGGCTTGTGGGGCGTTGACGGTGCCACCGGCATCGGCCTTTTCAACGGCGGTGGCATCTCCCAGCTGGGCATCCAAGCTGTTGGCTGCGCGGCTTATGCCATCTGGACAATCGTGACGTGCTGGATCGCCTGGAGCATCATCGGTGCTCTGTTCGGAGGCCTCCGTGTCTCCGAAGAAGAAGAGACCATGGGTCTTGATATCGGGGAGCACGGCATGGAGGCCTATCCCGATTTCGCTTCTTCTGGGAACTGATTCCCTGTTTCAGCGATCCAAAGCCCTGGCCCTACAGCCAGGGCTTTTTTTTGGACCGGTGAGCTCCTCTCAGAAGAGGGGAGTCAAGCCTGACCCGCAGCCCATAGAGTCATCGCATCGTCGTCGCGACCATGGATACCCACGCCTTCAAGCGCTCCCTGCACCATTCCGACCGCTACAACCGCCGAGGGTTCGGACGTGCAGAAGAAGTGGCCGGAAGCCTGGAGCAGGCCTACCAGAGCAGCCTGATTGGATCCATTCGTGACAACGGGTACCGCCTGAACCACGGTCGGCTTCAAGTGCGCCTCGCCAAGGACTTCGGCTTCTGCTGGGGCGTGGAGCGCGCGGTCGCCATGGCCTATGAGACTCGAAAGCACTACCCCAGTGAACGCTTGTGGATCACCAATGAGATCATTCACAACCCTTCCGTGAATGACCACCTCCGGGAGATGAACGTTCAATTCATCCCGGTTGAGCAAGGTGTGAAGGACTTCTCCGGTGTCACCTCGGGAGATGTGGTGATCCTTCCCGCATTTGGCGCAACGGTTCAGGAGATGCAGCTGCTCAATGAACGGGGATGCCACATCGTTGACACCACTTGCCCCTGGGTCTCCAAGGTTTGGAACACCGTGGAGAAGCACAAGAAGCAGACATTCACCTCAATCATTCACGGCAAGGTGAAGCATGAGGAGACCCTGGCCACCAGCTCCTTCGCTGGAACCTACCTTGTGGTTCTTGACCTTGAAGAAGCGCAGATCGTCGCGGATTACATCCTCGGCAAAGGAGACCGGAGCAGCTTCATGGCTCGCTTTTCCAAAGCATGTTCCCCGGGCTTCGATCCGGATCAGGATCTTGAAAAACTCGGCGTTGCCAATCAGACCACCATGCTCAAACGGGAAACCGAAGAGATCGGTCGCCTGTTTGAACGCACCATGCTCAGCAAATTCGGCCCAACGCAACTCAATGAGCATTTCCTGGCGTTCAACACCATTTGCGATGCCACCCAGGAACGCCAAGACGCAATGTTTTCCCTTGTGGATGAACCCCTCGACCTGATGGTGGTGATCGGCGGCTACAACTCCTCCAACACCACGCACCTTCAGGAAATCGCCATCAACCGCGGCATCCGCTCCTTCCACATCGACACACCAGAGCGCATCAGTGCCGACAACAGCATCGAACACAAGCCTCTGGGCCAAGAGCTCATCCGCGAACAGAATTTCCTGCCGGGAGGGACCGTCACGGTGGGCATCACATCCGGCGCCTCGACCCCGGATCGTGTTGTGGAACACGTCATCCAGCAATTAATCAGTCTCAGCGAGACAAACTAAAGACCTGTTCGCTTTACATTGGTTCATCTTGGGGATCACCCCTGCCAGGGACGCTCATCTGTGTTGCTCTTGTCGAGACCACCAGCCGATTCCCTTCGCACCTTCCATGGCCAGGATCCACAGGTGCGCTGTTATCGCAGCCACTTCAGTGACTGCATGGAGATGCGCGCCAGTTCAGCTGTGGTGGCCAGCTATCTCGATCGACATGACGAATGGTTCCGCCGTTGCGCCGCACCGATGGAGGTGCAGGCTCTTGATTCGCAGGCTTATGTCCTGACCCTTGGGCGATTCGGAAATTTTGGCTTCGAGGTGGAGCCCACAATCGCCTTGCGCCTGCTGCCTGGACATGAGGGCAGCTACGCCATTGAAACGGTGACGCTGCCAGCAGCAGATCCAGCATTGGCCGCGCTCTATGACGTTGATTTTCAGGCTGGCCTCACCCTGATCGACGACGTTGAGCAGGGTCGACCTGCGACCTGTGTGCGCTGGGAGCTGGATCTCACCATCTGGATCTCACTTCCCAAGGTGATCACCATGCTCCCCGATGGCCTGGTGCAATCCAGCGGCGATCGACTGCTGCGTCAGATCGTGAGGCAAATCTCACGGAGGCTCACCTGGAAGGTGCAAGAAGACTTCCATGGAAGCCATGGGCTTGTATGCCCGCCGCGACGACGGGCCACCTTCTAATCGCCTCGCGAGCGGTCAGCGACTCGACCAGATCTTGTTGACGATTTCCATTCCGCTGACCGCCTGCCAGAGGAAAAGAGTCATCATCCCCATATTGAGACCGACATGGGCCTTGCGGGCGATCACATTGCCTTGCTGCATGAAGGGTGACAGGGACGCCGCCACCGCAACCATGGCCGTCATGGCCAGTCCGGCAAGGAGGTGAGGACCCACGAACAACTTGTCGTTGTTCAGGTAGGTGACCGCCATGCCACCAATGCTGCCGAGAACGATCAGTCCAAGCAGCAGCCCACCCCAACGGAAATGACGCTGGGCGAACTTTCCAGGAATCAAAGCTTTGCGCTGTTCAGGCGTTCCCGTGCGGGTCTTCTTGGCTTTAATCCCCAGATACATCGCATAGGCAGACGCCAAGAGCAGCACCCACATCATCAGTGGGTGAACGAAACTCAGGGCGAAAGGCAGCGCGGCAAGCGTCATCACAAGTCATCGCGTGGAAGCTGGGGCGAGGCTAGGACTCCGTGGTCATTCGAAGCGACACCCAAGAACTCAATGCAGGAAGTGCCGCCGCCCCGTGAGCAGCATCGCCAGCCCGAGTTCATCACACGCCTTGATGGAATCCTCGTCACGTTTGCTGCCTCCCGGATGTATCACAGCCGTGATGCCGTGCTGCGCCGCCAATCGCACCGTGTCATCGAATGGGAAGAAGCCATCACTGGCGAGAACGGCACCACGAGCTCGATCCCCTGACGCCTCGAGGGCAATCCGAGCTGACCCAACCCGGTTCATCTGCCCCGCACCAATTCCGAGGCTCTGACCGTCTCTGGCCACAACGATGGCATTGGAGCGGACATGACGGACCAACTGCCAGGCGAAGCAAAGGTCATCGCGCTCAGCCTGACTGGGAGCGCGCTCGGTGGCCACGGTCCACGCGTCCATGGCAACCGGATGGTCATCGAGATCCTGAACCAGCAGACCACCCAGGATGCTGCGCACATGGTCATGCCCGGCCGCATCTATAGCCGTGGGCGGGAGCTCCAAAACCCTGAGATTGCCTTTCGACGCGAGAATCTCCCGGGCCTCGGGCGCATACTCCGGCGCCACCACGCACTCCAGGAACAAGCTGGTGAGTTCACGGGCAGCAGGAGCATCCACGCGGCCATTCACCGCCACAATGCCCCCGAAGGCGCTGACACGATCGCCGTCCAGGGCTCGAGTAAGAGCGGCCGCTTCTCCATCGCCAACCGCCACACCGCAGGGATTGGTGTGTTTCACCACAACAGCCGCCGGCCGCTGAGCGGGATGGCTGCCACTCTGGCCGTAGCCGAACTCCCGCACCGTGGCGAGAGCTGCTTCGAGATCGAGGAGATTGTTGGTGCTCAGCTCCTTCCCCTGCAACTGAATGGCGCCTCCCCAACCAGCCTTGGGTGTGCTGTACCAAGCCGCACCTTGGTGAGGGTTCTCGCCGTAACGCAGCCGCTGTCGCAGGGGCAGGGCTTCCAGCCAAGGGAGTGGAGAGGCTGATGGATCATCGACAGGCTGCAACTCAGGCCGGGTCTGCATCCAGCGCGTGATCGCAGCGTCGTAAGCCGCTGTGTGAGCAAAGGCCTCCAGGGCGAGCCGCCGCCGCAGCGCAGAACTCACGGTCCCTCCCGATTCAGACAGGTCCTGGAGGAAGCGGTCGTATTGGTCGGGGTCGGTCAGTACAGCCACGTATTCATGGTTCTTGGCTGCAGAGCGCACCATCGTGGGGCCGCCGATGTCGATGTTCTCAATCGCCCGCTCCCAGCTCACAGCGGGATCGGCAACGGTCTCACGGAAGGGATACAGGTTGACCACCACCACATCAATCGGCGTGATCTGCTGAGCCTGCAGATCTGCTTCATGCTCTGGATCACCGCGGCGGGCCAGGATTCCGCCATGGATGCGGGGATGGAGTGTCTTCACCCGACCACCCAGGATCTCCGGGGCACCGGTGTGCTCGGCCACAGGCGTGACCGGTAGCCCGGCCTCCTGCAGCACCTTGGCGGTACCGCCACTGGAAAGAAGCTGATACCCGTGACGCTCGTGCAGGGTCTGGGCCAGTGGCACCAGACCACTCTTGTCAGACACACTCAGCAGCGCTGTGGGGGCCATGGCAGCAGGACACAGGGGACACCTTTCGCCAACCTACGCAGCAGTCGGTCAAGATTTTGATGAACGACCTCCTGATCCACTGCGGCGAGGAACAACCTCGGACACGCCTGGTGCTTCTTCACGGCTGGGGGGCCGATGCCAGCGATCTGATGCCCATGGGCGAATCCCTCGGCACTCGCTCTGGATTGGCGATGGAGTGCCTGGCCTTGGAGGCACCATTGCCTCACCCGGCAGGCGTTGGGCGTGAGTGGTACGGGTTATTTCCGCCTCAGTGGGCCGATGTTCCCCAAGCGGTGAACCAGCTCAAAGAGCGCATCGAGGCAATCGATCAGCGGCAGATTCCGCTTTCAAGCACGGTGTTATTGGGTTTTTCCCAGGGAGGCGCCATGGCCCTCGACGTGGGCTGCCAACTCCCTTTGGCGGGAATCATCGGCTGCAGCGCCTATCCCCATCCCGATTGGCAACCAAAAACCGAGCGACCTCCGGTCTTGCTCATTCACGGCCGCAGTGATGAGGTTGTTCCCGTCGAAGCGCAAACAAAATTGGCCGAACAACTGGGCGGTGAGAGTGAGACATGCCGTCTGATCACCTTCTCAGGAGGGCACACCATTCCTGATACCACGCAATCTCGGATGGTTCAGGCCCTGCAGTCCTGGCTGAAGCCAATCAGACAGGACCCTTAGCAAGTCGGCTCAAACGAACGCGTATTCGTATTCCTCCATCTCCTCCCAGTCGTCGGAGGCAAGCTCGAGGCCTTCGAAGATCACCTCTTCGCCGACATTGTCGACAATCAAGCGCAAGGAGGGGAACAGAAAATGGTTTTCTTCGGCGTATTGCGCGCTGAACAGACCCTTTTCTCCCCAGAAGAAACGATCTGTGGTGTGCTCGTTGCGCCGCACGTTCAGAAGGGCAGGAGGCACCAGTCCGCCTTCAGCGATAAAGCGGCGGGCTGCAGTGACGGGTTTGTGCTCACCGGTTTCGAGATGGAACGTCGGCACATGGGCAAGAACCCGTTGACCGGCAAGACGTCGGCGGCTGATCCGCTTGCGCTTCTTAGACATAGTGGTGGTCGCCCCTCTAGGGGGAGAAAGAAAAAACAGTGGACAAGCGGGAAGAGCCGTGAATTCAGCGCGTACCGCAGGACGCTCATCACAAGCATCCAGAATTCAGCGCTCCAATCACGGAATTGCAGGCAAGCTGCTTCCGTGATTGGACACGCACTGTTGAACTCGCCAGCAAGGCTGCTGACGACAACAGAAGATTCATCAACCTCTGCTGTAACCTTGGTCGTGCGTAAAGCGCAACCTTGATCCAACAATCGACAAAACCCGAACTCCGCGAGGTCGGGCCATTGGTCGTTCATCTGATCTTAAGACTTTTTTCTGAATTGGCAAGCGAGTGGCGTCTGTCGCCTCTTTGACAGTTTCCGAACTCCGCCCAGCTGATGCATCTTTCCGATCGGTTTCTGGCTCTGGCGCAGCAACATCTCAACGCCCTGACCACCGACGGAGCCGCCGATCGCCTGGCCCTCTACCTCACGGAGCGGCAGGAAGGAGCTACACCGAGCCTCACCCTCGTCGCCCAGTCCCCCCAGGAAGTCGCCCTTCCTGACTCAATCGCCCAGGATCCAAGCCTACGCAGCGCTGCTCCGGAACGACGCTGGTACCCCCTGCGCTATCGCTCCTTGCTCCTTGGGGTGCTGCGAGCTGAACAGAGTGAGGACGGAGGGCAAGCCGCTGCCCACAACCGCCGCCTGCAAACCTGCGCCGAAACCCTCGCCTGCATTCGCGGACTGGAACTTGAGCAAAACCGGCTGAATGGCCAGCTGGATGCCCAGCGTCAGCAGTTGTCGGTGATGGTGCACCAACTCCGTAATCCGCTGACAGCCCTGAGAACCTACGCCCAGCTGCTGCTCCGGCGCCTCGGTCCCGATGACCAGCAGCGGCCACTGGTGGAGAACCTGATCCGGGAACAGGTTGAGCTCGATCGTTATGTGACCTCTCTCGACAGGATCGGCAGGGAGGAGCTGCGGCTTGAGCCGGAGAACGCCACCCCACTGCTGCTGCCACCGGTGCCTGCTGACGCACCCGATCTCACGATCGCCGACCTGTTGAGCCCTCTCGTGGAACGCGCCGCTGCAACGGCCGCGCTGCAGGGACGGCTGTGGCGAGAACCGGAGCGATGGCCGAGCTGGACGCAGAAACAACGCCCGGCCGCCGATGCTGTAACCGCTGAGATCGTGGCCAACCTGCTGGAAAACGCCTTTCGTTACAGCCCCAATGGCTGTGACCTGGGCCTGCACTTGCTTGACCATGGGGTGTGCGTTTGGGATGCAGGCCCGCCCATTCCCGAGAACGAGCGAGAACGGATTTTTCTGAAAGGGGTCCGCGGGAGCACCAGCGGCGAGCGAACAGGATCAGGCCTCGGTCTCGCCCTGGCACAGACGCTTGCCCGGCAACGAGGAGGACAGCTCGAGCTCCTGCGATCACCGGCAGACCTGGATCCCTGTCTGCCAAATCAGGGCAATGCCTTCCTGCTCAGCCTGCCCCCCACAACGCAGGAAAGAGCAGCGCTGCGCTCAGCAGAGTGACGGTCTCTCCCCACACCAGACAAGCTCCGTAGGTGTCACCGGTGTGACCACCCAGGCGTTTCCCGAGACACTCCACGACCAGCCAAGCCGCTCCCAGACCCACCACCGAGACCAAAGCCAAGGACTGAAGGAGACCGCCCCCCCACAAGGCCGCACCCCACAGGAGCAGCACGATCAGGGTGATGGCCGGCACCCAGTCCTGGGTCCCACGCCAGTGCCGGCGATGAAAGGCCGCCGTCCCGCCTTGGCGAAGGTAAGGAAACCGTGCCATGGCAGCGAGAGGCGCCATCCGGCCGATCACAGCAGCCATCACCAGCGCAATCGGGCCCCATGTCCCCAGCCTGATCAAGGCCCCCGCTTGCAGAAGCACAACAAGCAAGAGAGCCAGAACACCGCTAGCTCCAACACGACTGTCGTCCATGGCTTCAAGGCATCGCTCTTGCCCTGCAGCCAGACCGTCGGCCGTATCCATCAGGCCGTCGACATGCAATCCACCCGTAAGCCAGGCTCCCAGGGCGATGACCATCAAGGCACAGCTCTCAGCCGACCAGTTCATGGCACTCAGCACGAGCCAGAGCAACGCCTGAAGGCCACCGATCACCAGACCGATCCAGGGAGCAAAGCGAGCAATGCGCTCAAACCGTGGTGAAGGCCAGGGCCAGGCGGGCAGAACGGAATAGAAAATCCAGGCACCGGCAAGATCCCGAAGCCAAAACAGAGAAGCGATCCTCAGGGGGCATCATCGGCGGTCTGACCTCACCGTAGGGTCAAGACCTGGGCGGAGATGCGGGTGTTCGACTTCCAGATCAACGCAACATGCCGGCACACCGCTGCACGCTGCGGTTGTTTTGAGACTCCCCATGGAGCGGTGAGTACGCCGCGATTCATGCCTGTGGGAACGCTGGCCACCGTGAAGGGCGTCACGGCCGATCAACTGGCCACCACGGGAGCACAGATGGTGCTCTCAAACACGTACCACCTGCATCTCCAACCCGGTGAAGCCGTGGTGGAGGCCGCCGGCGGGCTCCATCGCTTCATGGGCTGGCAGGGCCCAATGCTCACCGATTCAGGGGGATTTCAGGTGTTCAGCCTGGGGGACCTCAATCGCATCGACGACCATGGCGTTGATTTCCGCAACCCCCGGGACGGCAGCCGCATCCTGCTGACGCCGGAACGGTCGATGGAGATCCAGATGGCGCTAGGCGCGGATGTGGCCATGGCGTTTGACCAGTGCCCTCCATACCCCGCCACGGAAAATGATGTGGAGGAAGCAAGTCGGCGCACCCATGCCTGGCTCGAACGTTGCGTGGCCTCCCACACGCGCAACGACCAAGCCTTGTTCGGGATCGTGCAAGGGGGATGCTTCCCCCACCTGCGGGAAGCCAGCGCGAGGGCAGTCGCCGACTTCGACCTCCCGGGCATCGCCATCGGCGGCGTCAGCGTGGGAGAGCCGGTGGAGGACATGCACCGCATTGTTCGGCAGGTCACGCCCCTGCTTCCGCATGACCGTCCGCGGTACCTGATGGGCATCGGCACGCTGCAGGAAATGGCCGTTGCTGTTGCCAATGGAATCGATCTGTTCGACTGCGTGCTCCCCACCCGCCTGGGGCGTCACGGCACAGCCATGGTGGCCGGGGAACGCTGGAACCTCCGCAACGCCCGCTTCCGGCACGACCACACACCGCTCGACCCCACATGCCCCTGCATCGCCTGCCAGCAGCACACCAGGGCCTACCTGCACCACTTGATCCGCAGTGAAGAGCTGCTCGGACTGACCCTGTTGAGCCTGCACAACCTCACGCATCTGATCCGCTTCACCAGTGCCATGGAACGCGCCATTCGCGATGGCTGTTTTGCAGAGGATTTCCGTCCCTGGAACGACGACTCACCGGCCCATCACACGTGGTAGCGTCCGCACACTGACCGAACTGTTCGCCGGGATGGCTGCCTTCTCCCTTGACCTGCTGGCCCAACTTCCCGAGGCCTACCAGGCATTCGGCCCACTGATCGACATCCTGCCGATCATCCCAGTGTTTTTCCTGCTTCTGGCCTTCGTTTGGCAGGCCTCTGTGGGCTTTCGTTAAGCGCGTTAACGCCGACGACTACCAGCTCGAAGCACAGCCCAAGCGAATTGGGGGAGCACTAGATAACGCCGCCAACGTGATGGGTCCTGGAGCAGCCTGAACAGCCATTCCAGTTGCAGTCGACTGGTCCACTCCGGTGCGCGCTGCTTGAGGCCGGACCAGACGTCGAAGCTGCCACCCACGCCCATCCAGAGACCTGGAAGTGACTGACGCATGCTCTGCGCCCAGACTTCCTGACGGGGCACACCAAGAGCCACCAGCACGAGATCAGGCCGCAGACCACGCAGGCGAGACTCCAGAGCTGGCCAAGCATCTGACGCTTGAAATCCGTGCTCTGCCATCAGCAACCGCAAGCGGGGATGGCTCTGAGCCAGCGTGGTTTTCAAACGCTCCATCACCTCGGGTGAACCACCCACCAGGGCGACGGACCAGTTATGCACTTCGGCATAGCTGAGCAGAGACCAGGCGAGCTCAATACCAGGGCTGCGACGCACCCTGACCCCCTGGCGACCGAGAGCCCAGACCACTCCTGCTCCATCGGGAACCACCAGGTCGGCCTGGGCAATCACCGCTCCCAGATCTGCGTCCTGACGGGCCCGCATCGTCATCTCAGCATTAAGCGTCACGATCTGCCCCCCACCTTCTTCATGCAGGCCGATGGCTGAAGCTGCCACGTCGCGGCAAGCATCAACAGGAACCCCAAGAACGTGGCAGCGACGGCGATCTCGCGGGCCAGTGCTGATTGTTTCCATCTCCGAAACGGCTCCGAGAGAGAATCTAAGTCCGGTCGAACGAGAGGCCATGGTTCTGTCCCATCCGGTTGCCGGGAATGAGCAAGAGAAGCTGGCCCAGTTGCAGCACCTGGACAGCGCCATTGAAGCTGTGGTCTTGCAACGGCAGAACCCTCTCAGCGGACTCCTTCCTGCGAGCACAGCCCACACCGTTCACGGCAACTACGGCGATGCCTGGGTTCGCGACTGCGTGTACTCGATCCAGTGCGTTTGGGGACTGGCGATTGCCCACCGCAAACTCCTCGGTCCATGCCAACGCAGCTGGGAACTGGAGCAGCGGGTGGTTGACCTCATGCGCGGACTGCTCAGCGCAATGATGCGGCAGGCGCAAAAGGTTGAACGCTTCAAGCAAAGCCTGGATCCGCTGGATGCACTCCATGCCAAGTACGACAGCCGCAATGGTGAACCGGTGGTGCCCGATGACGGCTGGGGGCACCTCCAGCTGGATGCCACATCACTCTTTCTGCTCCAACTGGCCCAGTTGAGCCGCAGTGGCCTGGCCGTGATCCACAACCGCCATGAGGCGGCCTTCATTCAGAACCTGGTTTATTACGTCGCCCGGGCTTACCAGACCCCCGATTACGGCATCTGGGAACGGGGAGACAAGGGCAACCACGGACTGCCAGAACGCAATGCCAGCTCGATCGGCATGGCGAAGGCGGCTCTAGAGGCCCTGGACGGCGTGGATCTCTTCGCCGCACACGGCGATGGCAGCGTGACCGTGCTGATCCCCCCTGGTGCGGTGGTGCGTCTCCGGCGAGCGCTGCAAGGGCTTCTCCCTCGCGAATCCGCCAGCAAAGAGGTGGACAGCGCCTGCCTTTCGGTGATCGGCTATCCCGCCTGGGCTCTCGAGGATCCTGAGCTCGTTGAACGCACGGCCCGACGCATCCGCAGGGAGCTGGGCGGTCTCTACGGGTACAAGCGCTTTCGGCGCGACGGCCACCAAACCGTGGTGGAAGACATCACCCGACTGCACTACGAATGCGATGAACTGGCCACGTTTGAAGGGGTCGAGTCGGAGTGGCCCCTGTTCTTGGCCTATGAACTGGTCACCGCCTGTTTTGAGGAGCGCTGGGATGAAGCCAGACAGTGGCGCCATCGCCTCGAAGCTCTGCGCGTGGAACGCAACGGGCAGATGCTCTACCCGGAGCTGTACCTGGTTCCTGCAGAAGCCCTGGAGCGCGAACGCCAAGTGCCCGGGAGCCAGAAACGGATCGCCAATGACAATGTCCCCCTGCTTTGGACGCAGAGCCTGGCCTGGCTCGGAGAGATGCTGATGGATGGGCTGATCGAGGCGGCAGACCTCGATCCCTGCGGCCGACGTCTGCCCTCCGTTCTTGGCGCTGAGTCGGTGCTGGTCTGCCTCGTCCCGAACGAGTCCAGCGTGGCCTCGCGGCTGAAGGAGCTGGGCCTTCCGGTCAGCGATTCAGAGACTGCAGGGATCGAAGTTCTGAGCTCTGATGCCCTGCGCCAACACCTGGGCGCTGTCGGCGTGGACGAGGCTCTCGGCCTGAGCGGTCATCCAGCTGTGAGGCCTGAGACGGCTGCCAGTGCCAGGCTCTATCGACTGGGTGACAGGCAGCTGGCCTTTCTGCCCGCCGTTCTTGAAGAGGGGACATTTTACCTCAGTCACGACCCCAGACACCTGGTGGACAGTGTGGTGAACGAGCTGCATCTCCTGCAGAGGCACTGGCAAGGGCCTGGCTCACCCCTGCTCTTGATTCCGGTGCAAGCCTCCTTGCTGGAGCGGGGTGACAGCCATCTGCTCGCCCTCACTGAGCGTCTCCGCAGTGGTTGCGTAGAAGACGTCCGCGTGGAGTTCGCCAATCTGGAAACCCTGGCGGCCCGCGCCCAGTGGCATGAACTGCCGGGATCGCCAGGGACCTCGAACCTGACAGCCGCGGCCAATGCCAAGCAACTGCTGAAGGCCTCAACGGATCTGAGTGACCTCACCGCTGCTCAGGAACAGGAGCTGGACGACACATCGTTGGAGGAGCTGCGGCGGCGCATCTGGTCCAGCAACTCCCTGCGCGAGCAGGCCGAAGTGCTGGAGTTGCTCTCGCGCAAGCT
The DNA here is from genome assembly GCF_014279795.1 of Synechococcus sp. PROS-7-1. Classification (NCBI taxonomy): domain Bacteria; kingdom Bacillati; phylum Cyanobacteriota; class Cyanophyceae; order Synechococcales; family Synechococcaceae; genus Synechococcus; species Synechococcus sp. PROS-7-1. The sequence continues at coordinate 352,529 of NZ_CP047945.1, read as the reverse complement.
GGGGAGCGCGTCGATCCTGAGCGGCCCTCAGGGTGCGCCGGTGGAGATCAAAACGCTGCTTGAGGAGATTTACAGACGGGGGCTGCAGCAGGAGGACTGGAACGTGGCCCGTCGCTGCGCCGGCGCCATGGGACTCATTCACCCGCAGCTGGACGACGCACTCATCGACCTGCTCAGCCGGCAAAAGCAGGTGGTGGTTGGACGGAATTACACCAAGGCCTCACGACTAAGCACTCCCGTGTCCAGCCAGGCGATTGCAGCCCTGATCGAGCAAACATGCGGCAGTGATGGTCGCGAGTGGATGCTGCAGCAGGAACTCTTGCTGGCGCTCGACGGAATCGCACGACGCGAACCGGACATGATCCGAGGTTCTCTGACCTTCCAGCTGGGGCAGTTGCTGCTGCTGCTCACATCAGAGCTTGCTGCTGAACGACAACTCAGCCAGGACGAAGCCTTCGAAGCCGTGTGTGATGAACCGCCGCACCGCCTTGGCCAACGGCTACGCACGGTGTTGGAGGATGTCGATCACGCCCGCGACGCCTTGCAGCGGCGGGAGTTGCTGCATGTGCGCGGGACGGTGCAATGGAGTGTGCCGGAACCCCTTGAAGCCGGCCCCGGTGGCAACGACTGGCTCCAACACCGCATTCGTCTGGGCTCCCTCCAGCAGGTCCCCAAGGAGTTTTATGCAGGCATCTGGTCGCTTCTGCACCACTGCCGGGGTCTGGTGATTGGTGACAAACTTGAACGCCGCAATCGGCTGACCAGCGCCCTTCTGTTGGAGAAAACCCCCGGCGAGCGCAACTTCGCGATCCAAGTTGAACATCTTCTGAGCCGAATCACCGCTCCCGAGTACCGGCAACTTTGCACGGAAACCCTGCTCTCACTGATGGCTTTTGCGACCGCCAATCCTAGGATCCAGATCGACGACGACATCGCTCTGGACGTCGTGATCGGCCATGCGGTTCGCGTTGGATGGCACGCCACCCACCCCGACGTGAGCGAAGCTGATTACGCCCAACACAAAGCCAGTGCGTGGGATCAGTTTTACCGCTCATCCCCTGCCCTCTGCCGGCACTGGCAGATCGAGGCCCTGCGTCAGCTCGCCGATCAGGACACTCTCAACTGAAACCCTGAGGCACGAGTGACCCGACTCAGATCGGCGCCTCAAGCGGAATGCCAACGCCAGGCTGTTCCACTGCCTGCTCAATCAGATCAGCCAACCGCAGAGCCCTGGAAGCCTGTTGCCCATCCACTGCAGGCGTCTCCCGGCCGCGCACGCACTGAAGGAAATGCTCGAGCTCGGCGTAGAGGGGTTCGATGGACGTGGTGCTCACCTCCTCGATGAACCCGTCGTTTCTGTAAAGCAATTCACCGTGGTCAGCCGAGTACCACTCATGGGCACGCCGGTGGATGTGCAGGTTGTGATTGAGAAAATCCGTCTCCACCAGACTCGAGCGGCAGTGCGCGCTGAGGCTTCTGATCTTGCGATGACTCATCTTGCTGGCCGTGAGACTGGCCACCACACCATTGTCGAAACCCAGCGTGGCATTCACATAGTCAATCGGGCCTGCCGAGCTGCGACCACCGGCCGCAGCCAGATGCACCACCGATGAGCCGGCCAGTTCCAGCACAAGGTCGAGATCGTGAATCATCAGATCCAAAACCACGGACACATCATTGGCGCGGTCGGCATGGGGACTGTGACGGCGTGCCTCCAACACCACAACCTCCTCATTGGCCACCACTTTGGTGAGCTCCCGGAAAGCAGGGTTAAAGCGCTCAATATGTCCAACCTGAAGCAGACGGCCACCTCGGCTGGCGGCATCAATCAGAGCAGCAGCCTCCTCCTGACTTGCCGCGATGGGCTTTTCAATCAGAACGTGCAGACCAGCTTCCAGGCAAGCCAGACCCACGGAGTGATGGAGCAGGGTCGGAACAGCAATGCAAACGGCCTCGACCTCAGCGAGCATGTCGCGGTAATCAGCGAACCAGCGACATCCGAACTGCTCTCTGGCCAAACTCCCACGGGCGGAATCCGGATCAGCCACACCGATCAGATCAGCGTCTTTCAGAAGGCTGAGAACGCGGGCATGGTGCCAGCCCATGTTGCCGATGCCGATCACGCCGACCTTCACCGGAACCATGGTGTCGGTCATCAGCGAGCCTGCGCGAACGCGCTGATTATCGGTGATCGACGCGGCGGTTAGTGAAACGGAATTACGGCTCTTCTGAATTGGGAGAGTCCTGGGTGGCGACCTCCTGGTCCGGCAGCATCAGACGCACGCGCACAATCCGAGGTCCCGCCATGGCGAAGATCTCGAACTGAACACCGTCATGGCGCAGAGCTTCGCCGGGGGAAGGGATGTGCTGGAGTTTTTCCAGGAGGAAGCCGGCAAGGGTGTGGTGATCACTGGCCTCTGGCAAATCCAGAGAGAGCTGGCGGTTGAGCTCGAAGATCTCCAGATCGCCGGCAACAAGCCAGGCTCCCGGTTGGCCTTCCACCGCCTGAAGATCAGGTTCGTCGCTCTCCTCGGCAGGCTCATCGCCAACGATTTCGCCGTTGAGATCGGCAGCGGTAACCAGTCCCTCGGTACCGCCATGTTCATCCACCACCAAAAGCAAGGGATGACCGGAACGGATGATCGCCAAGAGGTCAGCAAGGTTGCTGGTTTCCAGAACGGTTTCAGCAGGCATCAGGTAAGGCTCTAACGAAGAGTCTTCCTTCAGTTCTCCCCGGGCGATCGGTTCGGCTAGGCGCCTGAGATCGAGAACACCACGAACGTCATCAAGCGATTGACCGATCACGGGAAAACGAGCATGACGGGTGCGATGCACCGCCTCCATCAGCCCAGCGAAGCGCACCTCAACCGGCAGGGTGACCATCCCAGAGCGGGGCACCATCACCTCCCGCACCTGGGTATCGCGCAAAGCGAACACACCCTCAAGGATGTTGCGCTCATCGGGCTTGAGCCCTGTCACACCGCCGCTTTCGATCAAGGTTTCCAGCTCACTGGCCGACAGCACCGAAACGGTGGCGCCCCAGCGTTGACTGAGGCCGACGAGACGAAGAAGAAGGCTGGCCAGACCGTTGAGGAGCGTGAGAAGGGGCTGCAATGCCCGGATCGCGCCCTCCAGCACTGGCCCCAGCTGCAGCGCCGCCCGTTCGGGGCGACTGAGCACCCAAGCCCGGGGCAACATCCCAGCGACCAGGGTGGCCATCACCACCAGCACAAGGAACCAGGCCAGATCCCACCAACGACCGGAAGGCATATCCAGGGGCCACCAGCGCTGACCGAAGCCCCGACCTGTCCAGCCGAGCGCCACAAGCGACAGCGACGTACCGAACTGGGTCATGAGCAGCGCTGTTGGCAAGCGCCGCTGCAGCCTCTGCAACGCCTGAGCACCGGGCCGACCTTGCTCGCTGAACTCCTGCACCTGACTGGGCCGGAGTCTCAGCAATGCCACCTCGGCTGCCGAAAACAGAGCCGGTAGAACCAGCAGCGCGATCAGCAGAAAGGGGCGCATTCGGGGGAGGGGATGGGGGTCGCGAGGATCGAACTCGCCTTAGGCGAATTATGAGTTCGCTGCATTCACCAGATTGCTAGACCCCCGCAACCGAGGTCTTACCACAGAGCCCGAACAGCAGGAAAGGGGTCTGGTGACGGCTGGACTACGGGCTCGGGCTGCTGCATCTCCTCAGCCAGGCTGCTGCCAAATCCATTGGACAAATCAACCGTGCGCCAGGGAATCGGTGCGCTCTGCTCTTCAAGCAGGATCCGGGTGGTGTTCTGCAGAGCGGATCCGTCCCAGATGATGGTCTGATCGGGGAATCCCAGACCCATCAATCGTTGGCCATCGGACCCAGCCAGGGCGATTCCGAACAAATCAGTGACCTGGTGGAGAAGATCGACCCCTCGGGCATAGGACGACGTCCAGGTGTAAAAACGACGCTCGATCAGGGCTTCGGTGGTCTCCACAGGAGCACAGCGGGTCACCTCCACAGGCTGGGCGACGCCTTCAGCCGGAGCCGAGATCCCTGCAGGTGCTTCCAATGTGGTGGTGCAGACCATCGGCCTGGCCAGTCCTTTGGGACACAGGGCCAGAGGAATGAACAGAAGCAAGGGGCTGGGGCGACGCCTGGCCACAGAACGAAGGCAACTCTGCGCGCAAACTAGGCAGAGGATTCGCCGTGCACCAGCCCCCCATGACCGATCGTTCCGACCCATCCATGGATCGCGATGTTCTTCTCGACCGCCTGGCGCGGGAGGCCTATCGGTTTGGAGACTTCACCCTGGCCTCTGGCCGCAGCAGCAACCATTACGTGAACTGCAAGCCCGTCGCTCTCAGTGGCAGCGGCCTGGCCCTGCTGAGTCCGGCGATGCTCGCGCTGGTGGACGTGGAGGCCGTGGCCGTGGGGGGACTCACCCTCGGTGCTGATCCCTTGGTGAGCGGTGTGGCGATGGCGGCCGCGCAGCAAGGTCGTGCACTCGATGCCCTGATCGTGCGTAAACAGGCGAAGGGCCATGGCACTGGGGCCTGGCTCGAGGGGCCTTTGCCCGCACCAGGCGCCCGCGTCACGGTGCTGGAAGATGTCGTCACCACCGGTGGCTCATCAATCAAAGCCGTGCAGCAGCTCCGTGAGGCGGGGTACAGCGTGGGCCGGGTTGTGACGATTGTGGATCGTGAGGAAGGGGGCAACGCCGCGATGGCCGCGGCCGATCTCGAGCTGGTCAGCCTGTTCAAACTGGACCAGGTGGCAACCCGCGCCAAGGAGCTAACGGCTTGACGATGGATGGATCGAAACCACAAGCCCTCCTCTGGGACTCACACTTTGATGTCGTCCGACTCGAGGGTTCGGGCTGCGCAAGATTCCTGAACGGCCAAACGAGCGCCAAGGTGGAGGGAACACCCTCAGGGCAATTGATTCAAGCGTGCTGGCTGAATGCCACGGGCCGGGTGCAGGCGCTGCTGGAGCTCCGCCTCGACGATCAAGGCGCCGATGTGCTGGTGCTCAACGGCGACGCTGACCAGCTAGCCATAGGCCTGGATCGGGTGATCTTCCCAGCGGACCGCGTCAGGCTTGGTGCGCCGCGACAACAACGGCGCCTGCAGCACCTGAACAGCGACCAGATAGCAGGTGTGGAGACCGTGCTGTGGCTCGATGACGCCGCCGTCCCTCCTCCGCCGTGGGGTCGAATGCGAGCGTGCAGCGCGGCCGACCTTGAGCGCTGGCGGCTTTGGCAAGGCTGGCCCCTCGGCGCCGAAGAGATCAATGGCGACACCAATCCTTTTGAGCTGGGCCTGGCGGGGTGGGTGAACCTCGAGAAGGGGTGCTATCTGGGCCAAGAAACCCTGGCCAAACTGGGATCTCGCGGTGCAGTGAAACAGCAGTTGCGCTGCTGGCAATGCGCCGATCCAGAGGCCGCAGAGCTCAAGCCAGGGGATGGGCTGACCCTGAACGGTGAACGCGCCGGACGCATCACCAGCGTTGCTGATCCCGACGGGAGCGAACCTCGGCATGGCTTAGCTCTAATCCGCCGCCAAGCACTCGAGGCCACATCCCTGCACACCGAATCCACGGAGTCCCGGCCCCATCCATTGACGGTGACCGTGCAGCGCCCCGGAGCCTTTCAAGAACCACCAAGCGGGGGTTAACCCTTCCGCTTCGTTTCGTCTTGCGCCAACAGCCAGGCGGCCACCGCCCAGGTCGCCAGGCCGTCATCCCGGTTGTAGGCAAAAATCCAGCGCAAAGCCTGCACGTGGCCCCGGTCCCCCAGGCCGGTTCCCCGCCACTGCCGCCACCAAAGCAGTGCCCTGGCACCATCCACTCCAGCCTGTCCCCAGCGGAAGCCGAGCCAGTCGGCCACGGTCTTGAGCCCGTAGCTGTTCAGCGGCAGGCGCCAATGACGGCGCAATCTCTCGTGAACATCCACCAGCCGACGTCGCAACGCCATCAGCTCCGCATCCCCAATCCCCTGACGCTGGGCCATACGACGCAGCGCCAGGGATTCGGTTTCTCCGTAATGGAGCACGGGCCAATCGGGGTAACGCCCCAGCATCCGCTGGAGACGCGTCCAACAAGCCCCCTCCCCATGCTCCTGCAGCGCCAGCAAAGGCTGATAGGTCGCCAGTGAGAGATCCCAGCGACCATCAAGCCCTCTTGGCAAGCGCACGAATCCATGCAGGAAATCGTCGCGGGCATCGGGATCGGATTCAATGTCATACAACAGCACCCCAGGCGCTTCAGCCAGTTCCGGAAGGGCTGGTGGTGCAGCCAGTGGCTCTGCACATCCATCGCGTTGGGCCCGTGCCTGAGCCACCAGAGGTGCCGCCACAGCACCATGCTGCTCACCAAATCGCTCGAGCTGCAGCGCCAACCGCTCCGGATCGGCGTCGGCCAGAGCCGCCAGGCCATCAATGCCGAGCTCCATCAGCATCTCTCGGCGTTTGGCACCGATGCCGCTCACTTCACTGAGATGGCCTTCACGAGCAGCGTCGGCATTGCACACGCCACGCCATGAGCACAACGTGCATTTGCGTCGGTCCGCCGCCAGAGCCGGCGGAGTGGGGCGACTCAGATCTGCCGCGAGCTTGGAGAGAGACTCATCAAGTTGATGCTGAAGTCCGCCGCCAAGCGGCACGGTTTCCCGCTCGAGGCGTCGGCCGGAGCCAGCCAGAGCAAGGCCATCGATGACAGGCGCCTGCTGGAGGCGTTCGAGCAGACGCCCGGCCAGAGCCAGTTGCAGCCTGTGTTCACGCGTCAGCCGTCGCCCCTGCCGTGCCAGAACAGGTCGGTAGACAAAACGTCCCCAACGGCTAGCCCCCTCTCGACGCTGAAGAAGAGCAGGGTGAGCCTCAACAGGGAAACCATCCCGGGTGGTGGAGCGCAGCCGCAATCCCACCACGCCACTTTCTCCCTGTTCACAGGCCTGCAGTCCATGACCAGGTTTCTTGGCCAGAAGAGCCACAAAACTGCGCTGCTGATCATCGAGCTGAAGCGTCCTGTGGGCCGTGTAAAGCCTCAACTGGTTATCTCCATGGCGATCCAGCCAGGCACGTCGGCGACAGCGCGTCCAGCTGCGCAGCAGACGGTCTGTGAGCGGCTTGTCAGCAGAGCGGGTGTCACCCATGGGCCGACGTTACGGCGGCCGGCTGCTAGATCCAGTGCATTGCAGGCTTCCTATGGCGTCGGCTCCTCTTCCCTTGACGGCAGCACCAATCCGTTTCGGAACCGATGGGTGGCGCGGAATTCTCGGGGTGGACATCACCGTGGAGCGGCTGCTGCCGGTCGCGGCGGCAGCCGCCCGGGAACTGGCCTATCAGGCACCTGAGAGCCTTAAAAGCCGCACGGTCGTGATCGGTTATGACCGGCGTTTTCTGGCTCCTGAGCTGGCCGAAGCGATCGCCGCGGCCGTCCGCGGGGCCGGATTGGATCCCTTGCTTACGACCGCACCGGTGCCCACTCCCGCCTGCAGCTGGGCTGTGGTGCAGCGCCAAGCCCTCGGCGCCCTCGTGATCACCGCCAGTCACAACCCACCGGAATGGTTGGGCCTGAAGATCAAAGGGCCCTTCGGCGGCTCCGTGGAGGGTGAATTCACGGCTGCGGTGGAACAGCGGCTGGCCGCAGGGGGAATCACCGTTCCTGTCGCTGGTGACCTGCCCCGTTTTGATGCTCGGGACGAGCATCTCCAGGGCCTGCGCAACAAGCTTGATTTGAGCGCTATCACTCAGGGCCTGAGATCCATGGGCCTGAAGGTGATCGTGGATCCAATGCACGGCTCCGCCGCCGGCTGTGTGCAGGACCTCCTTGGTGCAGAGGCGAAAGGAATCGTCTCCGAAATTCGCAGTGTCCGCGATCCCCTCTTCGGAGGATGCCCGCCGGAACCTCTGGCCCCCCATCTGGAACAGTTGATCGCCGCCGTGCAGGCCTCCACGCAGGCAGGTGAGCCCGCCGTCGGCCTGGTGTTCGATGGCGATGGTGACAGGATCGCGGCCGTTGATGAAACCGGTTGTTTCTGCAGCACCCAGCAGTTAATGCCTCTTCTGATCGACCATCTGGCAGGGTCCAGAAAGCTGCCGGGCACTGTTGTGAAGACCGTGAGCGGCTCTGACCTGATGCGCCTGGTTGCCGAGGATCTCGGTCGAACCGTGCTCGAACTGCCCGTGGGCTTCAAGTACATCGCTGCCGAGATGTTGAGCGGAGATGTCTTGATCGGCGGCGAGGAATCCGGCGGCGTCGGCTTCGGCATGCACCTACCGGAACGGGACGCCCTGTTCGCAGCGATGTTGGTTCTTGAGGCTCTTGTGGAGGGCGGCAAGCCTCTGGGGAAACGCCTCGAGGCATTGCGGGATCGTTGCGGAGGTGCCGGCCATTACGACCGCCTCGACCTGCGCCTGCCCGATATGGCCTCGCGCCGCCGCCTCGAGGCACTGCTTGGGGACCAGCCACCGCAGACGGTGGCTGGTGTTGCCGTTCAGGAGGTGATCACCACCGATGGGGTGAAACTGCGACTCGGCCCAAGCCATTGGCTAATGCTCCGTTTCTCTGGAACCGAACCGCTGTTGCGCCTCTACTGCGAGGCGCCAGACGCTGGGCGTGTAGCCGAAGTGCTCGCCTGGGCCCGCAGCTTCGCGGAGGCAGCATGAGTCCGTCCCCGCGAACGTTGGTGATCGCCAGTGGCAATCGCGGCAAGATCCGAGAGTTCGAACACCTTCTGAGCAGTCTTCCGCTTCGAATCACCGCCCAACCGGAGGGGCTGGAGGTGGAGGAAACGGGGCAGACATTCGCGGCCAATGCCCGCTTGAAAGCCTTAGCCGTCGCCAACGCCACCGAGTCCTGGGCCCTCGCGGACGACTCTGGCTTGAGCGTTGACGCTCTCAACGGAGCCCCTGGGGTGCATTCCGCCCGCTATGCCCCAACCGACCCGGAACGCATCAGCCGACTGCTCGAGGCTCTAAAAGATCAGGACAACCGAAGCGCGCATTTTTGTGCCGCCTTATGTCTGGCGGCACCTGGCGATGGCGTGCTGCTGGAGGTGCAGGGACGCTGCGAAGGACAGATCACCCGAAGCCCCAGAGGCGAGGGGGGCTTCGGGTATGACCCGATCTTCGAGGTGGATGACACCGCACGCACCTTCGCCGAAATGTCCACACCCGAGAAGAAAGCGCAAGGCCACCGGGGCCGGGCCTTCGCCCTGCTGGAACCCCAGCTCCGGCAACTCCTCTTCAAGGCCTGAGGCTACCGTGGTGACCTATGTCACGAAGTCCTGACAGATGACTCCTGTACCGTGAACGCTGTCGCTGACGAGGTCTATGGCCATTGCCATGACCACGGGTTACAGCGCGCAGACCGAAGGCGCTCTCCTCTGCATCGAAGCCGCCTCGGACTGGGCCCTGACTTGTGTAGATCAACTTCCTTTATCTGACAGCCACGTGCTGATCGATTACGGAGCAGCCGATGGAGGTACCGCCGTAGGGCTCTGGAACCAGATCCTCGATCGCCTGCACGGCAATCAACCGCAGGCTCACCTCACGCTGATCGGCAACGACCTGCCAAGCAACGACAACGTGGCCCTGGCCGAAAACCTGGCTCTGCAGATTCCCAGGGAGCCCAAGCCCACCGTTCTGGTGAGTGCCCGCAGTTTTTACGAGCCCTCTGTTGGCCCCAACACCATCAGCTTCGGCTTTTCTGCGACAGCCATGCATTGGCTGAGCCAGTCGCCCGGCCCCCTCAATACCCATACGCATGTGCTGGCCTCGGGCGACGCCGATGCTCTGCAGCGCTTCACCGCCCAGGCTCTTAAGGACTGGACCTACGTGCTCGAACTGCGCAGCCGTGAGCTGATCGTGGGTGGTCGTCTGTTGACCGTGAACCTGTCACGGGACAACGAAGGCCGCTATCTCGGACACAACGGCGGCGAGACACGCAATGTGCACGACCAATTGCATCAGATTTGGCGTGGATTGGCCGACGAAGGAGTGATCAGTGAAGAGCAGTACCGCAATGGCACGGTGCTCAACTTCTACAAATCTCCTGACGAATTCATGGCGCCGCTGAAAGATGAATCATCAGCGCCGTACAGCAACGGTCTGCGTCTGGTGGATGAACGCACGGTGTACGTGAAGTGCCCTTACCGCAGGCGCTGGAACGAGGATGGCGACACAGCCACCTTCGCGGCGGGCCTGATGGCCACGATCCGCAGCTGGAGTCGACACAGCTTCGCCAGTGCTGCGGGCGACAAAGCTGCTGACCTGGTCTATGAGCGCCTCCAGCAACGCATCGCCGATGCGCCGAGCGAGTGGAGCCTTGATTACGTCGAACACCACCAGATGATGGAGAAAGTGGCCTGATGACAACCACCACCCGAACCAAGCCGACCGTGTCGGTGCTTGCTGAGCACGTGTCCGATCATCTGTCCGTGTTTGTTGTCGCTGAGAACACCGACGCCGCTCGCCCCGCCAATGGCGGACTGCGTTTACTCAACTATCCAAGCGACGAGGCGTGCATCGCCGACGGAGAACGTCTGGCTGGACTGATGACGCACAAGCATGACCTCTACGGAACGGGGTTCGCCGGAGGCAAGATCGTGGCGCGCGCCGCTGAACCGGCGGCTGTCAAGGACGAACTGATCCACGTCACCGCCGGCCTACTCGAATCTCTCGATGGCGCCATGATCACTGGCTGTGATCTGAACACCAGCCTGGAAGACATGGAGCGCCTGACGGCGCTCACCCCCCATGTGCTGGCTGCTGTGGGAAGTCCGGTGGACGCCAGTGCCGCCACAGCCCACGGAACCTTGGGCGCCGTTGAAGCCGTGTTGGACGCTGAGCTCAGTCAGGCCACCCCTGGCCGCGCTCTTGTCCATGGCTGCGGCGCCGTGGGGGGCACAGTCGCCCGCGTGCTGGTCCAACACGGTTGGACCGTGTTCACCGCCGATCTCGACCGATCGCGCGCGAGTTTCCCTGGAGCCACACCCCTGCCAAGCAACTGCCCGTGGTGGGAGATCAAGGTGGATTTGCTGATCCCATGCTCCATCTCCGGGCTGATTAACGCAGACATGGCCTCTGCCCTGAAGGTTGCTGCGGTGGTACCGGCAGCGAATGCCCCCTTCCAGCAACCCCAGATCGCGGACGAGCTGCGCCGTCGCAGCATTCGGGTGCTTCCCGACCCGCTGGTCAATGCCGGCGCCGTGATTGCCGATTCGATCGAACGCTTTTCACCGGACGCCTGGGAAGGAGCAGGTGCGAACGATGTCTATGCCTTCGTTCGCCAGGAAGTGCGCCAACGCGCCGCCAACTATCTCAATCAGCGTGATCAGGGCTTGTCGGTGGGGGCTGCCCTGGTGGAAGTGGCTGCAGAACCGGAACATGATCCGATCGGCCTGAGTTTCGGAGACGCGGCATGAGCCAACCACCAATGCCTGTCCAAGCCGAGGTCGTGATCGTCGGTGGCGGTATGGCCGGTCTGAGCTGTGCAGCCGCTCTGGCTCGGCGAGGAGTGCGTGATGTGGTGCTACTGGAAGCGAAGACCCTGGCCCATGCACGGGCCAGCAGCTTCGGCGAAACCCGCATGTTCCGGGAAATGTATTCCGACCCGGTGCTCTGCCGCCTGGCCCAGGAAGCCAATCGGCTCTGGCGAGAGGAAGAGAAGCACGCCGGAGAGCCCCTGCGGGAAACCCACGGATTGCTGTTCTACGGCGAAAGCTGGGACGAAGAAACCATCGAAGGGTCCATCCCTGGCGCCCGGCGGGTGATGGATGAACAGAACATTCCTTACGAGGCTCTGAGCGCAAAGGAGATCGCCGAACGCTTTCCGCTCAAACCCAAGCCCGACTTCACAGGTTTATTCGAACCCACCGCCGGAGCGGTACGCAGCGACAAGGTGATCGCCCACTGGCGGCGCACAGCGGAACAGGCGGGTCATCGCCTTCTGGAAGACACTCCAGTGAAGGGTGTTGATGCCGACGGCGGCGGCGTCACATTGGTCGACGGTCATCACATCGCCGCCGATCAGGTGGTGGTGGCTTGCGGCATCTGGAGCGATCTGTTGCTGGCCCCTCTGGGTCTGTCTCCAAAGCTCGAGATCTGGCCCATGTTGTGGGCGCATTACACCGTTGCCCCCTCCCTGGCGGATCGCTATCCGCAATGGTTCTGCTTCCAACGGGAACGCGGCGACGATGGCGGCCTGTACTACGGATTCCCTGTACTCAGCCACACGGCGGAAGGACGGCCGCGCATCAAGGCCGGTATCGACTGGGCTCCCAAGGAGCTGCGGGTTGCTGAACCGAATGCCATGTGCAGTGAAGCCCCGGCTCGACTGGTCGAACTTCTCGACACCTTCCTGTTCAACGAACTCGACGGAGTGCAGCAACGGGTGGAGACGGTGATGAGCCCGTACTCCATGACGAGCGATGTGAACTTCGTTCTTGATCGCCTCACGCCAAAGCTCAGCCTGTTTGCCGGGGGCTCAGGCCAGGCGTTCAAATTTGCTCCGCTCGTCGGCGATTCCCTCGCCCGATTGGCCTGTGGAGAATCACCGGCCGTGGATCTCTCCTGCTGGAGTCACCAGCGCGAGGCCGTGCGCGCCTGAAGCGCGACCTGTCAATTCTTCGTTAAAGCGTTTTCGTGAGCGATCAAACCAACCTCGGCGACGGACCTGTTTCAGCAGGGCCCTGGTGGCGTCGCCCGCCCCTCTGGATCGGTGCTGGCCCGCTGCTGGCCTTTCTGGTGCTGGCGGCCGTTGACCTCGCACTGGCCCAGCAATTCACCAGCTCCGGTAAGGCCATTGTCAGTGGATCCCTGGGCGGCTTGTGGCAGTGGATGGTGCTGTTGCTGTTCGTGATCGCCGTGGTGATGGCGATCAGTCCAGTGGGCCGCCTGCGTTTGGGAGGCGTCGACGCCAAACCAAGCCTGAAATTCTTTGACTGGTGCGCCGTGCTGATCTGCACGCTGCTGGCCGGTGGCGGGGTGTTCTGGTCAGCGGCTGAACCGCTGTTCCACTTCCGCACTCCGGCGCCTTACTTCAGCAACGTTGAAGGCTCCACAGCCGCAGCCGTCGATCCCTCTTTAGCCGTGAGCTTCCTGCACTGGGGATTTCTGGCATGGGCACTGGTGGCCACCACGGTCACGATCACCCTCTCAATCCAGGAACAACGCGGTGAACCGCTGCGGCCTCGCACCCTTCTGGTGGGACTGCTTCCCCATCGATGGGTCGAAGGTCCGCTTGGAGACCTCGCCGACGGACTGTCTGTGGTGGCAGCCATTGCCGGCACGGTGGGGCCGCTCGGCTTCTTATCACTGCAGCTCAGCAATGCCGCGGGCATGCTCCCAGGCCTCAGCGATAGCGCGGGCCTGCAGTCGCTGGTGGTGGTCCTGCTCACCGCCGTGTTCGCCACCTCCACGGTGAGTGGGATTCAACGGGGCATCAAGTGGCTGTCGGAAGTGAACGTTTGGCTCACGCTCGGCCTCGCCGCGGCCTTGCTTCTGCTGGGGCCAAGGCTTTGGCTGATTCAACACTTCGCCAGTTCCTTCACGCTCTACGTGAGCAACTTGGTGCCGATGGCTCTGGCTCCCAACCGTGGACCCGACAACTGGGTCAATGCCTGGACGGTGTTCTACTGGGGCTGGTTTCTGGGATACGCCCCCTTGATGGGGCTGTTCACCGCAGGGGTTAGCCGGGGCCGAACCCTGCGCGAACTGGTGCTGGCCGTGGCAATCCTCTGCCCAATCGTGACCAATCTTTGGTTCACCCTGCTGGGGGGCACGGGCATGCAACTGGAGCTGAGCAATCCAGGAGCCATCAGTGGACCTCTTGCTGCCAGTGGCGAAGCGGGCGCTCTGCTCGCCATCCTTGGCCAGCTCCCACTCCCCTGGCTGCTGATTCCTGTTGGCTTGATTCTGGTGGTGCTGTTCATGGCCACCAGCGCCGACTCGATGAGCTACGCCGCCGCCATGGTGGTGAGTGCCCAGCGAAAGCCACCCGCACTTCTGCGCCTGTTCTGGGCTCTGATGATTGGCAGCCTCACCCTGGTACTGCTGCGCATCGGCACCAGCCTGGGAGACAGCACGTCGATTAATGCTCTGCAGGCCTTCATTGTGATTTCAGCCGTTCCGGTCACGCCTTTGGTGTTGATCACTCTCTGGACTGCACCGCGTCTGGCCTGGAAGGAATGGCAGCAGCGTCAACAAGCTCCGGGTTCAAGCTGATCCACCCCGCCATCACCACCCCGAACAGGGCTAACGCGCCGTAGATCACCAGCACCAGCGACAGATCACCGCTTGGCGAAGCCTGCAGGATCAAGCCTGACACCACGCTCATCACTCCGCCCATCAGGGTTCCGCAGGTATTGACGATCGAAACGGTCATCGCCGTCTGCCCGAGAGGGGCCGAGGCCTCCGCAATCGGAAAGGCCAAGACTGCCGAACCCATGCCGATGCCGAATGTGAGCGCAGGCAATTGCAGCAGAGGTTGGGGAATCCAGGATGTCAGCAGGAGAAGCAGGGACAACAGCGTGATGAGGGTCCCCAGCAGCAGCACACGGCCCCGTCGCTGGGGCCGACCACCAAGCGCCCCACTGCCGACCATGCCCACCATCAAACCGATCGACATGGTGAGGGTGAGTCCTTCCATCAAGGGGCTGGGCCATCCCTTCAGGGTGGAGAGAAGGCCGTACTGGGCCATCCCGAACACAAATCCCAGCCCCCAGGCATACAGCAGGCAGCACTGAATCAGTCGCAGCACTCCCCCCCGGCTCCAACGCGGCACGTCCACCGGAGAAGCGACGATCGGCAGCCGATCCGCCCTGACCCGCGCATGCCTCGACACGCTCAAGAGCAACACGGGCAAGGCCACCACCAGCAGCAGCGAAAGGCCCTGCAGCAGCACCAAACCCCGCCAGGCTGAGCGACCCAGAAGCAGGGGAACCACCGCAGCGAGCGCAGCCCCCAAACCCACCAGAGCATCGGTACATCCCATCGCCAACGCAAAGCGATGGGTCGGCAGGGTGCGTCGCGCCAGGACCGCCGATGCCGGGAATGCAACGGCACAGGCCATGCCAGTGCCGATGCGGGAGAGCAACAACCCCATCAGGGTTTCACTGCGAGCAAACACCACGCTGCAGCTCGCAGCGACCAACGCAGCAAGAAGCAGCCAGAGCTCAACCCGCCCGCGATCGATCAGTCGCCCCACGGGAACCTGCACAAGCCCGTAGGGCACCAGAAAGCTCCCTGCAATCAGCGCCAGACCCGCTGGCCGGACAAGCAGCTCCGAACCGAGCGCCCGTTCGTAGTACTGAAAGCCGGTCTCCACCCAGACCAGCCAGAGAACAAAGAGAAGACTGAACAGCCAGAGCAGGCGATCACGCACAGCCAGCGAGCAGCAACGACCTCAGTTTGAAGTGATCATCGGGTTGTGCTTCGCGGCTTAAGACAGGCAGTAGTCCAGGGTGAGGCTCAGACTCCCGGTGGGGAGCGGAGCCTCCCCGGGCCTAAAGCGGGGAGCGGCCGTTGCCGCCATCGCCAGCCCACGGGTCGCGGGCTGGCTGCGCTGATCAATGCGCAACAGCTTCACCTTGGACAGCCCCAGGGCTGAAGCCGTGCTCGCCGCCTGCGACTGACCACGCTCCAAGGACCGCTTCAGCAAGCGCTCCTCCAGCTCTGTCTGACCCTGCACTGAAGCCAGGGAGGTCATGCCCTGCAGGCGAACCCCGGGCAGCCGGCCGGCCCGCTGAATCAGCGTGTCGTAATTGCTGCGACTGACCGAGCCTCGGATGGTTGTCGACGCCCGGTAGCGATCAGGAGACTGCGATCGACTGATGGGGAATGTGCTCGGCGCCGGCACTTCCAGATCGCCTTGCACCAATGGGGTGAGCTCCGTGCGCACACGCGCGAGACGACCATTGAGCTGCTCCAGGGCAGCAGCGCTGTTGGACGCTTCAGCCTCCAGACGCAGCGTGAAACGAAAACGGTCGGTGCGCGTGTCGCCTCGCTCCTGCACAGTGAGCTGCAGCACGGTGCCGTTGCAGCGAGGTCCCTGAACCTGCGCCCGAGCCGGCAGTAATCCTGCGGGAAACCCCAGGACTGCCATCGGAACGGCGAGGAGACGAACAGCAGATGTCCCAATGCGCATGGCGGAGGGCGAAGACACAACCTGGACGCTGTCTAAATCCCACCGGCGATGGACGGGTGACTGAACGGTGACGCGTCAGCCGGCAGTTATCACAGAGTGCATCCGATCATCGGGCGTCAACCCAGCTGCCGTGCAGCCCATGGGGAATCGCCAGAGGCAGCTCAATCACAGCAACCTCCTTGAGATCGGCCGCATCAAGAATCACCAAGTCGGATCCTTCCCGGGCCCCATTCCAGACCAGTTCCAGGATCCAGCCATCGTCCTCAGCGGTGGCACCGGGCCTGGGAACCATCAGCGGTTCGCTGACGAAACCATGGGGTGCGGCACTCCAGATCCGGCGTTCCCCGTTACTGAGGTCCAGCTTCTTGATCACCTGCAGGGGATCATTGCCCTGCTCCCGGGCGGCGGCGGCCATCCAGGCATAGCGGCAAGGGAGACCTTCCTTATCAGGATTCACCATGGCGAATTCGCAGCAGCGTTCGCTCAGGCGCGTGGTCTTCACCTCCCCACGTTCCAAGTTGATACGGCATTGCTCCAGCAGGCCTTCTGGAATCAGATCGAAATCCACTGCAGTGAAGTCCATCTCTGGGCCGACGGAGGGGAAGTCGCTGTAATAGATGCTTTCCACCACCACATCGCCGTCGTCTTCCCAAGCGTTGAGGTGATGGAACACAAAACCGTCCGGGGCATCCACAATGCGAGGCGGCTGCCCTGCAAAGGCACCGCTTTCTCGCGGAATCAACCAGAACTTGGCCTGACCATCCGGCTTCGACTGCAGACACTGAGCAGCCCCCTTCTGGCCGAGTACGAATGGCAGGGGATTGAAGGCGATGGCGTTCTGAAGAAACACTGCCCAGTTGGGTGTGATCGCAAAATCGTGGAGAAAGGCAAAGCCGTTGAAACTGTCTTTGCGTTCACAGAGAAGGTCGCCAGCTGTGATGCCCGCAGCAGCATCGGTTTCGGTGGCGAACTCCATTAAGCGGATGGTGCTGCGTGGTCCGGTTTTGACCCCGAAGGTCACCATGCGCGGACGGTCGTGATGGCCGGGATCGAAGCGGGGGTGCGCACTGAAGGCCTCACCTTTCTTGAGCACTCCTCCGAGAAGGCTGATGCCATGGGTTTCAAGGGTGCGGGGATCAAGCGCGTGCGGTTCCGCCGCCTCCCAGAGCGCCAACAACTGATCGCCCAGCTGCACCACCCCGGTGTTCGCAATGTTTTTCAGGCGAAGATCAAAGGCATTCGCCAGGGGCCCACCGGGCTTCTGACTGCCGAATACACCGCGATACAGCACCTTTCCCGCAGCTTCCTCTTCCTGCCAACCGGCCGTTCGCACAAAGCGATTGCGCAAGGCAAGCGTGCCCTCTTCAAAGCGAAGGGCCGTGATCATCCCGTCGCCATCAAAAGGGTGATGCACCCGTTGGCCGTTGCGCTCGAGCCGACCGGGACCGTTGCGGTACAAGGTTCCCAACAAGTCGGCAGGGATGGCGCCGCGCACCGGGGTCAGAGGCACATCGGTGAGCTCCTGCTCCACATTGCGAAAGGCACTAGCCCATTCCGACCGTTCGAAACGGTCAACGGCGGGAGCGACGGTCACAGAAGACGGAGCAGTTAGCCCCATCCTCTCGTAACGGACTGTGAAGCGCGCGCTTCAATTCATTCCGGCCTGCTCCAGTACCCCCTTACTGCTTGGCACCGCATCGGCTCTGCGTGGGTCGATCTCTGTGGCCTGGCGCAGCGCTCTGGCGAAGGCTTTGAAACAAGCCTCCACGATGTGGTGGGAATTGGCGCCATCGAGCTGGCGGATGTGCAGAGTGAGTCCACTGTTGTTCACCACAGCCACGAAGAACTCCTTCACCAGCTCAGTGTCGTAAGTGCCGATTTTCTGGCTGGGAATGCTGAGGCTGTAACTCAGGTGCGGACGACCAGAGCAGTCCAACGCCACCTGCACCAAGGCCTCATCGAGAGGCGCAAGGAAATGGCCAAAGCGATGAATGCCGCGGCGATCTCCGAGCGCCTGAGCCAGGGCCTGGCCCACGGCGATGCCCACGTCTTCATTGGTGTGGTGATCATCAATGTGCGTATCGCCTTGCGCGCTGATCTCCAGATCGATCAGGCCATGGCTGCTGATCTGATGGAGCATGTGATCGAGAAAGGCCACTCCGGTGCTGACCTGGCACTGACCGCTGCCATCGAGGTTCAGGCGCACCTGCACATCGGTTTCTCCGGTGACCCGGTGGATTTCACCTGTACGCATACTCATCGGCCTCAGGATCGGGGACGCCTGCGCTGATCATGCCGGCTCACATGCCATTGATGCAGTAGCCGGCATCCACGTAAAGGGTTTGCCCCGAGATGCCGCTGGAGAGCTCGCTGAGGAGGAAAGCCGCCGTGTTGCCCACCTCGGTCTGCGTGACCGTGCGACGCAAGGGAGCCTTCTCCTCCACGTTGTGGATCATGTCGAGAATGCCACCGATGGCCGAACTGGCCAGGGTGCGGATCGGACCGGCACTGATGGCATTCACGCGCACTTGCTTCTCGGGGCCAAGTTCGGCGGAGAGATAGCGCACAGAGGCTTCGAGGGCCGCTTTGGCCACACCCATCACGTTGTAATTGGGGATCGCCCGCTCAGCGCCGAGGTAGGTGAGGGTGACGACCCCTGCCTTTTCACTGAACAGGGGCTTGGCATGGCGGCAAAGCGGGGCCAGGGAATAGGCACTGATCTCAAGGGCACGGGCGAAACCTTCGGCCGTTGTGGCGCTGTAATCGCCCACCAACTCCTCCTTACCAGCGAAGGCCAGACAGTGCACCAAGCCGTCGAGAACGCCCCACTGGCTCTTGATCTCAGCAAACACGGCCTCCATCTGAGCCGAATCCTGCACGTTCAAAGGAAGAAAGAGGGAGGGCTCCAGGGGTGCGGTGAGCTCACGCACCTTCGACTCGAAACGACCTTTGTCGTCAGGGAGGTAGGTGATGCCCAGCTCAGCCCCTGCGGCTTTGAGCTGCTGGGCGATTCCCCAAGCGATCGATCGGTTGTTGGCAATGCCGGTAACGAGAATCTTCTTGCCCGTGAGATCGAGAAGCATCGGACCGGCTGACGTTGAACAGTGCTGGGATTCTCTCCCATCCCGCACCCCTGCCCTGAGAAGCCTGTCGCAGTTGTCTTCAGCGATCGACAGGATGACGGCGTTCCTGTGATCCCGTGGTGCTGCCCTTACCCCCCGTCACACCCCTGTCCTGGCCTGAACAGCCAGGGGATCTGCCGCGAGACCTGCCGGATCGCAACGCACTCGATCAACTCCTGGCCAACGAATTCCCCAGCGCCCAGGGGCCACTCAGTGGGATCCAAGGTGGCAGGCGAGCGGCCGAAAGCCAGCTGCGCCGTGTGGATGCGAAGCGTTACGGCCGCAGCCGCAACCATCTCAAGGGTGCCGTCACCCGCTTGTCCCCCTGGATTCGACACGGCGTGCTCACCCTGGCGGAGATCAGGGAGGCGGTGTTTGCCCAATTGCGAGATCGCGGCCAGAGCAGGGAGGACGGCGGCAAGCTGATCAATGAGCTGGGCTGGCGTGATTTCTGGCAGCGGATGTGGGGCGATCTCGGCGATGGCATCCATGAGAGCCAAGAGGAGCTGAAGACCGGCCACGATCCCGCCAGCTACAGCCGGAAGCTTCCCGACGACGTGCGCGAAGGCCGCACGGGCCTGGCCTGTATGGATGGATTCAGCGAGGAGCTGGTGAGTAGCGGCTGGCTCCACAACCACGCACGGATGTGGATGGCGGCGTATCTGGTGCACTGGCGCCGGGTGCATTGGAAAGCAGGAGCTGACTGGTTCCTGGAGCACCTGCTTGACGGCGACCCCGCCAGCAACCACCTCAGCTGGCAATGGGTTGCCAGCAGCTTCAGCCACAAGCCGTACTTCTTTAACCGCGGCAACCTGGAGCGCTACAGCGACGGCAAGTACTGCAAGAGCTGCCCGAGCGCGGACACCTGCCCATTCGAGGGAAGTTACGACCAGCTGGAGTCGCAGCTATTCGCGCCCCAGCCCGCAATCCGGGATGTCCCCAGCCGAGGCCGCAACAGCAACTCCCGAGGCAGTGCCAGCGCCGCCTTCGCCCGACCGAAGCGCTGAGCCTCCGATTCCCCCCAAATACCCATGCCATTCCAAAACCCGATCCTCTGGATCCACGAGGAAGCCCTTGGCCCCCGAAACCCTGCCCGGCTCGCCTGGCCTGACGCCCCAGCCCTGTTTGTGTTCGACACGCAGTGGATCGAGAACGACGGCATCAGCCGCAAACGCCTGGGCTTTCTCTACGAGAGCGCCCTGGAGTGTGCGGTGACCCTGCGCAAAGGAGATGTGGCGGCCGAGGTGATCCGTTTTGCCCAGCGGCATCAGGCCGATGGAGTCGTTACCAGCGTGCCCGTGGACCCCCGCCTGGCGGGAATCGCAGCACGGGTTGAGAGCCAATACCCCCTGGAACGACTGGAGCCGGAGCCTTTCGTGAGCCTGCCGCGGCCACCGCGCCTGGGCCGCTTCAGCCGTTACTGGCGTGAAGCAGAACCGGTGGTCTGGGAAGGCTTTTAGGTTTATGACGCATCGTCCTTCAGCAGCGCCTCTTCCCTCCTGAGCTCCTCAGCGGGATCGGTGAGCAAGTCTTCTT
Organism: Synechococcus sp. PROS-7-1; assembly: GCF_014279795.1. Taxonomy (NCBI): domain Bacteria; kingdom Bacillati; phylum Cyanobacteriota; class Cyanophyceae; order Synechococcales; family Synechococcaceae; genus Synechococcus; species Synechococcus sp. PROS-7-1. Next base: position 331,745 of record NZ_CP047945.1, on the reverse strand, counting down.
CCTCCAGGGCAGGGAGCGCAACGGGGACCACCTCCGATGCCTTGGTCGGCGGCTGAACCCACTGCCAGCGGGCCTTCGGCGCCCGGTCTGCACACAGAGCCTTCAACTCCTCTTGGAGCGCCTTCAGAACAGATCCACGCTGAACAACGTCAAAAAACTCCGAACGCGGGGCCAGGCCAGCACTGAACGGTGCCGTGCCATTGCCGTTAAAGAGACGAGCGGCATCCACAAACCAGCGCGGTTTGCAGACCGCCGGATCACGGGTATCCGTTTCCAAGAACAAATGAAGACCGAATCCATCGGGTTGGCTGACCACAGCCAGCCCGTCATGGGGAACTCTCCGCTGCAGCGGGAACACCGCCCAGGAGGCCTCAGGAGATGCACCACAACCCGCCAAGGTGAAAGCCATTGCAGCCAAGCCTGCAGGAGCCTTTTGAACCCAGCGCACCAACGCCTCACCGCAGGAGTGCCGGATTCTGAAGCAAGATCAGCGACACTGCAGGCTCTTGGCCGGTCGCATGGTGCTCACTCCATCCACGATGCTTCCCCTTGGGCATCCACTCCCCGCCTTCCGTCTGCCCGTCGTGAGCGGCGCGCTGACGCAGCGGTCCCCTGGCACAACCTCGCTGATACCCGAGCTGGGGCGCGACGATCTGCCCAACCAACCGGTCCTGGTGATGCTGATCTGCTCCCACTGCCCGTTTGTGAAGCACGTGGAACCGGAACTGAGCCGCCTGGAACGCGACTACGGCCAGCGCGTCTCCCTGCTCGCCGTCTCGAGCAACAGCGTGATCACCCATCCCCAGGACGGACCTGAAGGCCTGCGCCAGCAGGCCGAACGCTTGGGCTGGGCGTTTCCTTATCTCTTCGACGAGCAGCAGAGCCTGGCGATGGCGCTTCGCGGCGCCTGTACGCCGGAGTTTTATCTGTTCTCACCGGATTCCAGCGCGCAACAGACCCTGCGCTATCGCGGGCAACTGGATGGCAGCCGGCCGGGAAGCGCCGTGGAACTCGATGGCCGCGATCTAAGGCATGCCATGGATGCCGTCCTGGCTGGTCAGCCGCTGGAAGACCAGCAGCACCCCTCGATCGGCTGCAACATCAAATGGCATCCCGGACAAGAACCTCCGTGGTTTGGGAGCCCGGCTTAAGGTGCCCTGCATGCAGGTGCCACCCTTCAGTCTCAGCCAACAGCTCGCGGATCTCGGGCAGGAACTCGATGCCGCAGCGCTTCGGGTGCTGCACAGCGGTCAGTACATCGGCGGCTCCGAGATCCAGGCGTTCGAGCGCTCCTTCGCAGAGGCCGTGGGGACTGCCCATGCCGTGGGCTGCAACAGCGGTACGGATGCCCTTGTCTTGGCCTTGCGAGGCCTGGGGATCGGCAGCGGCGATGAAGTGATCACCGCATCCTTCAGTTTTTTTGCCACGGCGGAAGCGATTAGTGCCGTAGGCGCCACGCCGGTGTTCGTGGACGTCGACCCCGCGACCTATCTGATCGACCTCAACCGCATCGAGGCGGCGATCACCCCCAGAACCCGTGCGCTGCTTCCAGTGCATTTGTTCGGCAGGCCCGTGGACATGACACGGCTGATGGCCATCGCTGAACGCCATGGCTTGCAGGTGGTCGAAGACTGCGCTCAGGCCACCGGTGCCCATTGGGCCGGACGGGGCGTGGGCAGTTGGGGGGACGTGGGTTGCTTCAGTTTTTTCCCCACAAAGAATCTCGGTGCAGCCGGCGACGGCGGAGCCGTTTGTTGTCATAGCCCTGAACTGGCTCAGCGGATGCGCGAACTGGCCGTTCACGGCATGCCACGCCGTTATCTGCACACCGAGCTCGGTTACAACAGCCGGCTCGATGCCCTGCAGGCGGCTGTGCTCAATGTGAAATTGCCCCATCTCAATCAGTGGGTGAAGCGCCGCGGTGCCATTGCAGCCCGCTACAGCGAAGCCCTTCAAAATCTTCCTGGTTTGCAGCTTCCGGAGCCAGACGCCCACGGAGGCCATGGCTGGAATCAGTTCGTGATCCGCGTTCATCGCTGCGCGAGCGGGCAGGAACTCTGCAGCGGCAGCTGCCCGGCGGCCTGCAGTGAGCATGGACTTCCCGACAGCCGCTGCCGCGACTGGCTGAAGCAAAGTCTTCAGCAACAGGGCGTAAACACGATCATCTACTACCCGATCCCCATTCATCGCCAACCGGCTTACGGCGATCTAAATCTGGCGCCTGGGTCTCTACCGATCACTGAACAACTCTGCAGTGAGGTGCTCAGCCTGCCGATTTTTCCCGAACTCAGTCTGGAACAACAAGACCGAGTGATCACCGTACTCAAAAGCTTGCTGAATCAGCGCGACTTCAAAGCCGACCAGTCCTGCGACGTTGCAGCCTGATGCTTCAGACTTTGATCGTGGCGTAGAGCGCTTTGAATTTGGCCTGCTGAATCTTGTGATTCACGAGTGGTTCCGGGTACCCCCTGCGCTCCAGAGCACCGATCTCACCACTAAGCAGATCCTTGGTGCACACATGCCGCAGCTCGGGAACCCAGCGACGGATGTAGTCCCCATCGGCATCGAATTTGGACGCTTGGGTGGCGGGATTGAAGATGCGCAGGGGCTTGGGATCCATGCCGCTGCTGGCACTCCACTGCCAGCCGCCGTTGTTGGCGGCCAGATCGCCATCCACTTCAAGCTCCATGAAGGCCCTCTCACCCCAGCGCCAGTCACAGATCAGGTCCTTCACCAGGAATGAGGCCACGATCATGCGACAGCGGTTGTGCATCCAGCCGCTCTGCTGGAGCTGGCGCATGGCCGCGTCGATGATCGGCATCCCGGTCTGACCGTCCTTCCAAAAGTCGAACCAGTCCTCGTTGTTTTCCCAAGGGAATCGGCGCCACTGTTCCCTGTAAGGACCATCAGCCAGCTCTGGGAAATGGAACAGGGCCTGCTGGTAGAACTCACGCCAGGCCAGCTCCTGTTCCCACACGGCGATGGCCTGACGCTGTTCATCACTACGGGCCAGATCCTTTGCGGCTTGAGCCGCGCACCAGGCCTGCCTCGGACTCACCGTGCCCACACTGAGTGCAGCACTCAGGCCGGAGGTACCAGCGGTGCCGGGGAAATTGCGATCGGGCTCGTAACCCAGAAGCGGACCATCCGCGAAGACAGCCAACTGGTCGGCAGCGGCCGCTTCACCTGGACGGCAAGGGCAGAGATTCATACCGGCGAATCCATGCTCCGTTTGCAGACGCTGCAAAGCCTGCTGCCCATCTGCCCAAAGACGGCCAAGCGCCGTCTCCGTGGAGCTGATCGCCTGCTGCTGTTCCGCTGTCAGATCCTGGAGGTCTGTGGGGTCAGCCACAGTGCTGGGACGCAGGCGTTCCACCTGCCCACGCCAGTTGCGCAGAAAGGGGCCATACACGCGATAGGGATCACCGTTGCCGGTTTTCAGCAGCTCCGGAGCCACCAACAGCTGATCCCAATCCACAAGCACTTGGCGTCCATCGGCCTGCAGAGCCTTCGCCACGCCGCGATCACGTTCGCGGGCGTAGGGCTCCACATCCCGGCTCCACACCACGGTGGAACTGTCCAGGAGCGCAGCGAGCTGCGGAAGCAACGTGAGCGGATCCCCCTGCAACACCAGCAGGCGACTTCCCGCCTCACGCCAGCGATCCTGAAGTTCGACCAGGCTCTCCACCAGGAACCACAGCCGCGCTGGGGCCATGGGCGGCAACTGCGGAGGTGGCGTGATGATCGCCGGGTCGAGGACATAAACCCCGGTCACCGCCGGACCGAGAGCCGCAGCAGCCTGAAGACCAGTGTTGTCCGCCAGCCGCAGGTCACGCCGATGCCAGAAGAGGGTGCGTGCAGACGCCATCACAGACCCAGACGTTGCTTGGCACGGAACCAGGCCGTGACACTCTTGCCATCAAGCCATTCCTCACCGGAGGCCAGGGCAGCGTCGAGCTCAGCCGGGGTCATCTCCAACACCTCAAGGTCCTCATCTTCATCCCCGGCCGGTGGGTTCGCCAATGGGGTGAGCTGCCGGGCCAGAAAACAGTGAATGACCTCATCGGAATAGCCTGGGCAAGGCAACATTGGACCCAGGGAATCCCAAACGGCAGCGCTGTAACCGGCTTCCTCTCCGAGTTCGCGCTGCATCGACTCCAGGGGATCCTCCCCATCCTCGAGGGTGCCAGCGGGGAATTCGAGCAGGCGGGCCTGAACGGCGAAACGGTATTGACGCAGCAGCACCACCCGGCCCGCATCGGTGATCGGCACCGCCAGGGATGCGCCCGGATGCCGGATCAGTCCAAAGGTGCCCTCCACGCCCAGGGGCAGCTTGATGCGATTGCGCTCGAAGCGGATCTTGCGTGCCTGCATCACCTCGATGGTTTCCAGCAGCTCGAAGGGCTCGGGGGCTGGCAGCGGTGCCATGGAGCAGGGGCTCAGGGTGCCCCAGCATGGCGCATGAATCCAGGGACTCTCATGCAGTCCAGTTCACGGATTCCCCCATGGCGGCCAGCAAAGGCTCCATCACAAAAGGCCGCAGATGCAGGCGAGGGTGGGGAAGCACCAGACGCGGATGGTCCAGGCGCCAGGCGCCCCAGAACAGCAGATCAAGATCCAGGGTGCGCGGTCCCCAGCGCTGTTCGCGGGCACGATCACGGCCAAACGCACGCTCTAGGTCATGCAACTGATCCAGTAGCTGCAAAGCATCGCGGGCATTGCAGGCGCGCTGGACGCCCCTGAGGAGCACCACCGCGTTGCAATACATGGGCTGACCGCTGGGTCCGCCCACGGGGTCGGTCATCAGCAAAGGCGACCAGGAGCACACCAGTCCTGAGGCATCACCAGGTTCAGACCAGCGCAGCAACAGCTGCTCGAGCCTGGGGCGAACAGCGATCAGGGTGCGGCGAGGATCACCGGTAGGGCCTGGACGATTGCCGCCAAGGGCCACGGCCAGATCGTTGGGCTGATCAGCGAGACTGGCGCTCACGCGATGGGTCGGACAACGTTCATGGTTTCAGGTGGAGGGGTTGCCGATGGAGTGAGAAGCACGGCCGCTCAGGACCAGGCGAACCGCGCGTTCCCCTTGGCTGCGATCACAGGCCACGGCACGCTCAAACTGGCGTTAATGCTGGCAGCCGTCGACCCGGGATTGGGCGGAGTGATCATCGCCGGGGGACGCGGCACCGGCAAGTCCGTGCTGGCGCGGGGACTGCATGCGCTTCTGCCTCCGATCGAAGTCTTGGATCCAGAGGCGGCAGGTGTTCCCTCAGGCCCAGGGCGCAACCTCGATCCCACTCGCCCTGAGGAATGGGATGCAGCGAGCCGGGAGCAGCTGAGCGCTGAACCACCGGCACGGGTCATTCCGGCTCCTTTCGTGCAGGTGCCCCTCGGCATCACGGAAGACCGCCTCGTGGGTGCCGTCGATGTCACCGCCTCCCTCAGCAGTGGCAGCCCTGTGTTTCAACCTGGCCTCCTGGCCGAGGCCCATCGGGGTGTGCTGTATGTGGACGAGCTCAACCTGTTGGATGACGGCATCGTCAATCTGCTGTTGGCCGCCGTGGGAGCCGGCGAGAACCAGGTGGAACGCGAGGGTCTGAGCCTCAGCCACCCCTGCCGGCCCCTGTTGATTGCCACCTACAACCCAGAGGAAGGCAACGTCCGCGACCATCTGCTCGATCGCTTCGCGATTGCACTCTCTGCCAATCAACTCGTCAACACTGAGCAGCGGGTTGAGATCACCAACGCGGTGCTCAGCCATGGACAGTGCAGCCGCAGCTTCGCGGAGCGCTGGAAGGAGGACACCGATGCCCTGGCCACCCAGCTACTGCTGGCACGGCAATGGCTCCCGGATGTGCAAATCAGCCGCGAGCAGATCGAATACCTGGTCACAGAAGCCATCCGCGGTGGGGTCGAAGGCCATCGCTCCGAGTTGTATGCCGTGCGCGTGGCCAAGGCCCATGCGGCCCTCAGTGGCCGCGATCAAGTCGACGCCGACGACTTGCAGGTGGCCGTAGCCCTGGTGATTGCGCCACGGGCCTCCCAGCTACCACCACCGGATCAGCAGATGGAGCCACCGCCACCGCCCGAGCAACCGGAGGATCAGTCCCCGCCGCCACCGGACTCCGGTGAGCAGAACAACGACGAAACGCCTCCCCCACCCGAGGGGTCCGCTGAGGATGACAACGATCCGCCAGACGACAGCAGCGACGACAGCGACAACGATGACGACAACAGCGACGACGATGAGGACTCGGAGCAGGACGAGGCACCGCCATCGGTACCAGAGGAGTTCATGCTGGATCCCGAGGCGGTGGCAATCGATCCCGACCTGCTGTTGTTCAATGCCGCCAAAAGCAAAAGCGGCAACAGTGGCAGCCGTTCCGTGGTGCTCAGTGACAGCCGTGGCCGTTACGTGAAGCCGATGCTCCCCCGCGGTCCCGTCCGGCGCATCGCCGTCGATGCCACGCTCCGAGCAGCCGCGCCGTACCAAAAAGCCCGGCGGGCACGCCAACCGGATCGCACCGTGATTGTGGAAGAGGCGGATCTGCGCGCCAAGCTGCTGCAGCGACAAGCAGGAGCCCTGGTGATTTTCCTGGTGGATGCCAGTGGATCCATGGCTCTGAACAGGATGCAGAGCGCCAAAGGTGCCGTGATCCGTCTGCTCACGGAAGCCTATGAAAACCGCGATGAAGTGGCGCTGATTCCCTTTCGCGGCGATCAGGCGGAGGTGCTGTTGCCACCCACCCGCTCGATCACGGCCGCCCGCCGGCGGCTGGAATCCATGCCCTGCGGCGGTGGTTCACCGCTGGCCCATGGCCTCACCCAGGCGGCCCGCGTCGGTGCCAATGCCCTAGCCACAGGCGATCTAGGGCAGGTGGTGGTGGTCGCCATCACGGACGGGCGCGGCAACGTTCCCCTCAGCACATCCCTGGGCCAGCCGGAGCTTGAAGGTGAAGAGAAGCCCGATCTCAAGCAGGAAGTGCTCGATGTGGCCAGCCGCTACCGGATGCTTGGTCTCAAGCTGCTGGTGATCGACACCGAACGCAAATTCATCGGCAGCGGCATGGGCAAGGATCTGGCAGAAGCGGCTGGGGGGAAATATGTGCAGCTGCCGAAAGCCAGTGATCAGGCAATCGCAGCCGTGGCCATGGAGGCCATCAATTCCGTGACTTGAACCTGATCCGCTAGTTCGATGTGCCCGTCTTGGCCGGGTACACCTCATCAAAGAAGGCGCCGAGGCCGATCATCACGCTGCGGAGGCCTTGCATGAACTGGCGATCATCGGTGAGTTGTTCGATGTCTCCGCCCACCGCATCAATGCGGGCCGTCAGCTTCCTGGCGTTGGTGACGGTCTGCTTGAGATCACCCACCGTTTCAGGGTTATCAAACGCCTTGGCGAGGTTATTGATGCTGGCCGCGGCAGACGCCGCTTCGGCAGTGGCCCGGTTGAGATTGTCGATCGTGGGCTGGGCACGGGACACCTCAGCGCGCAGTTGTTGCACGAGAGCATCCACGTTTTGGGCTGCCACGTCAGCAGTGTCGAGAAATTTGGAAGCGTCCTCACTGGTCGTTCCAAACTGTTTGGTGGACTCCACAAGCTGGGGGATCAGGTTGGACTTCTGTGCCTGATCGAGCAGCTGCTCCAAACTGGTGGTCACGGATGTGAGGCTGGCTCCCGACTGACCGGGAATCGTGGCACCCGCGCACAGCACACCACTGTTTTTGCAGTTCCCCGCTTTCGGCGATGGCGCGTTTTTGGGCACCGGACGTCCTGTGGTGATGAGCTCCACCTGAGAATCTCCCCCGAGCAGAGAGGCCGAAGAGACAGTGGCCGTCACTGGCAAGGGAAGCCTGAGGTTGTCCTGGTTGATTTCAATGGTGGCCCGAACAGCCATGGGGGTGACTTCAATCGCTCGCACCGTCCCCACAGTGATTCCCCTGAAGGTGACAGGCGAGCGATCAGCCAGACCACTGGCATTCTGGAAATCCGCCTGAACCGTCCAGGTTTCTGAGCCCAAACGCACCCCCCTAAGCCAAAGCATGGTGCCGGCAAATCCGGCGATCGCTCCAACGAGCGAAAAACCGACAAGGGCTTCGCGGACACTACGGCGCATGAATTAATGGTCGGAGGGTTGCATCGGCCCGCGCAGATTACCCGTCCTGAACTGAACAACGTAAGGATTGTCTGAATTGCGGTACTCCTCGACGGTTCCATCCCACTGAAAGCGCCCGCCGTACAACATCACGATCCGTTCAGCGGAGCGCTCGATCGTGCTGTGAACGTGACTCACCACCACCGAGCAGCCGCGCGCCACGGTGGTGGTTTTCACAATGAGGTCTTCAATCCGAGTGGACGCCACCGGATCCAGGCCAGCTGTGGGCTCGTCGTAAAGGAGAAGAGGCATCGCACCCTCTTCACGGTCGGGATCATCGATCAAAGCCCGAGCGAAGCTCACCCGTTTCTGCATGCCGCCACTCAGCTGGCCTGGGTACTTGTCGGCCACTTCATGAAGCCCGACGGCTTCCAGGCACTGCTTCACCCGTTCTCGGATCTGAGCTGGCTTCAGGCGACCCAGGCGTGTCAGCAGAAACCCGACGTTTTCCTCCACCGTGAGAGAGGCCAGCAGGGCTGGGTTCTGAAACACCAGTCGCACATCCTGAGGTCGACGCTGGTCGAGGCGCAGGTAGGTCTGCGGTTCACCGAAGAGGCGCAGTTCACCAGCCGTTGGCAGCTGCAGACCAGCAAGCAAGCGCAACACCGTTGACTTACCGGCACCGGAGGGGCCGACAACGGCAATCCGCTCGCCAGGTTTCATCGTGAGCGACACACGATCGAGCACGGGCCGAGGGCCCCATTGCATGGTGAGGTCGCGCAACTCCACCACGGGCGTCTGCGTTGTTGCTGGGGTGGCGCTCGGCCGGCTCATAGGGGGCCGCTTGACATCTCAAACCATCCTGCCGCGTTTGCCATGGGGGGATGGCCATTGGGGCCAGCTTCCGTAGAGTTTGCTGATTGCAAGGGATGCGAACCCCTCGCTTCGGATCGCACTTGACCAGTCCTCCACGCCGCGGAAACCGTCAACGCATCCGCGCGATGCAGGCGGAGCGGCAGCGCGATTTGATGCTGCGCTCCCGGCGTGCCATGCGCTGGCTGCAGCCCGGGCTGGTGGTGAAGCGTTGGCTGCTCACCTCGGGCATCGGACTGGTGCTAGCCCTGCTCGGTGCGGCCGTTTGGGCCGACCTTCAGCCGATTTACTGGACACTCTGGGCCATCCAGGAAGCCCTTGGCTGGATCACGCGCGTGATGCCCCGTGGAATCACCGGTCCGCTCGTGCTGCTCGTGGGGATCGGCCTGCTTCTTTGGGGCCAGAGCCGCAGCTTCGGTTCGATCCAGCAGGCTCTCGCTCCTGAAAAAGACACCGTTCTGGTGGACGCTCTGCGCGCTAAGAGCCGGCTGAACCGGGGACCCAACATCGTGGCCATCGGCGGTGGCACTGGGTTGTCCACTCTGCTCAGCGGTTTGAAGCGCTACAGCAGCCACATCACCGCCATCGTCACGGTGGCCGACGACGGAGGCAGCAGCGGTGTGCTGCGCCGCGAGCTTGGGGTGCAACCACCGGGCGACATCCGCAATTGCTTGGCTGCACTCTCCACTGAAGAACCACTGCTGACGCGCCTGTTTCAATACCGCTTCTCCTCGGGAACAGGACTGGAAGGCCACAGCTTCGGCAATCTCTTTCTCTCGGCACTGACAGCGATTACAGGCAATCTCGAAACGGCGATCACCGCCTCGAGCCGCGTGCTGGCCGTGCAGGGCCAGGTGGTACCGGCCACCAATGCCGATGTCCGGCTGTGGGCAGAACTGGAGGACGGGCGCCGCATCGAAGGGGAATCCGCCATCGGCAAGGCGCCGAGCCCGATCGTGCGTCTGGGTTGTTTGCCGGAGCGACCACCGGCTCTCCCGAGAGCTCTGGAGGCTATTTCCCAGGCAGATCTGATCCTGCTGGGCCCCGGGAGCCTGTACACATCACTGCTTCCGAATCTGCTGGTGCCCGAACTGGTGACAGCGATTCAACGCAGCCGTGCTCCAAGGCTCTACATCTGCAATCTGATGACCCAGCCCGGCGAAACCGATGGGCTCGATGTGAGCGGCCACCTGCGGGCGATCGAAGCGCAATTGGCCTCACTCGGCATCAATCAGCGGCTGTTCGACGCCGTGCTGGCTCAGGAAGCGATCGCGGATTCTCCTTTGATTGCTCACTACCGATCCAGAGGCGCTGACCCTGTTGTTTGCAACAGGCGGCAGTTGATGGCCGAAGGATATGAAGTGATGGAAGCCCCTCTTCAGGGCAGCAGACCCACGGCCACCCTGCGTCACGATCCACGCTCCTTGGCTCTGGCTGTGATGCGCTATTACCGCAAACACAAGAGAGATCTTCAGAGCTCAGCCAGCCAGCAAGCCGCTCATCAATAGGCGTCCTGCATTTCGTAGAAATCAGGTTGGACGTAATCCTTGCGCAGGGGCCAGCCGGTCCAGTCTTCCGGCATGAGCAGGCGCTTGGGATGGGGATGGCCTTCGAACTGAATGCCAAACATGTCGAAGGTCTCCCTCTCCTGCCAGTCGGCACCTCGGAACAGCCCGTAGAGGCTGGGAACGCTGGGCTGCCCGTCTCGGGACAAGAACACTTTCAAGCGCACTTCACGCACCTGGTCGGCGCCACCTTCGGTGACTTCTGCCATGGCCAGCAGGTGGTAGAAGCACACCAGCCGCTCGCCGGGGCCTTCGTCGTAGCCGCCCTGGCACTGCAGATAGTCAAACCCATGGCTCTTGAGTGCCGCGGCGATCACCGGCAGAAACAGGGCCTCGACAGCGATCTGCTCAACGCCCACATGATCGGGCTCGAGCAGCTCATGCTCGAAGCCCTGCTGGCTGAGCCATTGGCTGACAGGGCCAGGCTCAGGGGCCACGGCCACAGGAGCGTCATCAGTCACTTGCTTGTCAGGAGTGGTGCTCATGAGGGCTCAGAGGTTTGAACAGCGTCCGCGGTTTCCAGGGCAGGCATGGGCAAGCCAGCGCCAGGCTGGAGCGC